>JANMFL010000322.1:0-11939 GCA_031377945.1 Acidimicrobiaceae bacterium
CTCCAACCCTGGGGCCGTGGGTGTAAGCAGGATTGCGAGTCGCCCCAACACCCGCGCCTCCATCGTGGTTGGCGAATCTCGGTAGCTTTCCCGTTGCGTCGGCACGAGGAGCCAGATCGCCGAAGTCGGCCAATCGGGTGCGCGCAGGGAACGGGGCAAGGACCTGAGAAGGACCAACTACGACGGCGCGAGCGCGAAGGACCTGTTCAGCTGGCATGCACGACCCAATGTCTGCAGTTCCGCTTCAACGTGTAACACGGCTTTCGCGATCTGCGGCTTTTCGACCGCAGTGCCTCTGACCTGGTCTCATGTGTCCTTCTCGGTACGTTCAGTTTCGCCCTGTTCGTGTGGAGGAAGGACCTGAGAACGACCAATCCGGGACCAAGCCGGTCGCAACGGGTCCTTTCGATGGCTTCGCGTGACCGGTGAAGCGTGCAGAAACCGAGGCCGCAACCACGGTCGAATCGCTCGACAGCCGATCCGTCGATTGATATCATCTTTGATGTCATGTGGTCGGTCGAGCTGGAGCCGGAGGTGGAGCAATGGATGAGTGGGTTGAGCGTGCACGACTTCGCTTCTGTGCTCCCCCACGTCGAGCGCCTGGCCGAACGAGGCAACCTGCTTCGGATGCCGGCATCGCGTGCGCTGGGCGACCGGTTGTTCGAGCTGCGGTTCGACGTCCTACGAGTGGCGTGGCGGATCACGTACTTCTTCGCCAGCGACCGCCGCATCGTGCTGCTGACCGTGTTCCACAAGCAACGACAGACCGAACGCGCCGAAGTGCAGCGAGCGCGTTGGGCGATGACCCGCTGCATCACTGAAGGACACACCGCCGAGGAGGACGACTGATGGCCCGTGCGACGATCGATGAACTGAAGAAGAGCCGCCTGGCCGCCATGACCGCCGACGAACGCGCCGTCTTCGACGAGACCTACGAGGCGACCCGCCTCGCCCTTGACGTCGGCGAGAAAGTTCGCGACGCCCGGGAGTCGGCAGGCCTCAGTCAGCGCGAGCTCGCCGCCCGTATGGGCACGAGCCAGGCAGCCGTGGCCCGCCTTGAGGCCGGCGGCGTCGGCGCCACGCTCACGACGCTCCAGAGGATGGCCGCGGCACTTGACCTCAAGGTCACAGTCGAACTGTCCGCCGCGAGCTGAGCCCGAGCTGCCGCGCACGAGCAATGCCGCGGACCCATCACGGACGGCGAAACCGATGTGGCTAGATATTCTCGACCGAAAGCGCCATAATCCTTCGCATGGAAGCAGGAGTCAGAGAGCTACGGGATCGCCTGAGCCACTACTTGAACGTCGTGCGGGACGGCCAGGAGGTGACCGTGACCGACCACGGCAAGGCAGTGGCCCGGCTCGTCCCGCTGGACCAACCTCGGGCGCTTGATCGCCTCGTTGCCGAGGGCCTGGTCACACCGGCGCCTTCAGCCAAGCGTTCGCGGACACCGCCGCGCATCACGGCCAAGGGAACCGTCAGCGACCTCGTGGCCGAACAGCGGCAGTGATCGCCTACTTCGACACCTCCGCGGTGATCCCGCTGCTGATCGGCGAGCCTTCGTCCGCTACTTGCGCGCGAATGTGGAACGAAGCCGCCCGCAGCATCAGCGTCCGCCTGCTCGACCCCGAGGCGCGAGCCGCGCTCGCCAGGGCCGAGCGGATGGGACGAATCACCAAGCGCCAGCACGATGTCGCCGTCGCGGAACTGGAGACGATCATCATGGAGATCGACCACGTCGAGATCACCGCCCAGTTGGCCCGCAACGCTGGTGACCTCGCCCAAGCCCACCAACTGCGGGGCTACGACGCCGTTCACCTCGCCGCTGCCATGGCTGCGCTCGATGCCGAACTCGTCCTGGTCACCGGCGACAACGGCTTGGCCGGTGCGGCACGAGCGCAGGGTCTGCCAGTCGCGCTCACCAGTTGACCGCCCTGCGCACGTTCTCCAGGAGCTCGCGTTCGCGACGGTTCTCGCTCAGGGGGTCATGGCGCAGCGGGGGGTGGCGTTGTTCACCCAGTTGGTCTGGACGAGGTAGCTGCGGGTTCCGAGGCGCAGGTTGGCCGCGCCTTTGGAGGTGGCGAACGTGGGGCCGAACTCCCAGGCGCAGCGGTCGGCGTTCTCCTCGCCACGGTCGGTTCGCCAGCCGCGGAACGTCGGGTCGGTCACCGTCTCGGCCAACTCGTGCGCGATCGTGCTGACCATCGAGTCTGCTCCCGCGTCTCCGTTCGGGGTTCCAGTGCTGCGGCCGCAGCCGCCGAGGCGAGGGCCAGTCGGGTCGCCGACGAACGCGAACTTCAGGATCGATCCGCCGATGTGCGCGTACGAGTGCCAGCCGCAGTACTCGGTGAGGAAGCCGACCTTCGTCACCGACGATGACGTGAGCACCAGGTAGATGCCGTGTGAGTCGCGTGGCAGCGACCCGGCCGTGACGGCCCGCTCCACGATGCGCTGGATCTGTTCGTCGGTCAGCCGTACCATGCCCTGCGACCCGCCGTCGTCGAACTGCACCCCAAGCTGTGGGGTCGCCGTGACGAGCTTCCGGCCTGCCGACGGGTACGTGCGGTTGATGTTCCAGTACGGCGAGGCCAGATGCTGCAGGAAGTCGGTGATTATGCGACGACGACGCGACGACGTCGACCAACCGCCGTACCAGACGACGTGCACCCGCACCGCGCCAGTCATCACGGCACCGCCGTGGAATGTGATCGGGGCGCTGTCGCCTCGATGCGGTGCTCCGGCTCGAGCCCGCGTGGGCATGGTGTGGACGGGCAGGCGGAATCCAGCCTCGCCCGGCTGGCCGGTGGTGACGAGCAGCGTGCTCACAGCAAGCGCGACGGACAGAAGGAAATGACGGATGGACGGCATGGAGGGACCTCCGGGTGCGAGGAGCACGGGGACCCAAGGGGTCCGACGGGGGCCGATGGCCGACTACGGCGCAACCTATCGACGACGGCGGCACCTGCGACCGTCACCAGGAACTTAAGTTCGCGGGCGTCACCAGGAACTTAAGTTCGCGGGCGTCACCAGGAACTTAAGTTCGCGGGCGTCACCAGGAACTTACGTTCGCGGGCTTCAGTGGAGGTGGGTGGCGTGGGTGCCGAGCGCGGCGCGCAGGCCGTCCATGTCCGCGCTGTGGAACACGACGCGGTTGTTCGTGGCGACGTAGATGGTGTCGATGTTCACACCGGCATCGGCGATCTCGCGGGCGAGGTCGGCGATCATGCCGGGGTTGTCGTCGAGGTCGACGACCACGACTTCGCGTTCCACCGGGTGGAGATCGGCGTGTGTGATCGCCAGCGCATGCCGGACGGGCTCCGCGTGCTTCACCAGGATGTGCAGCAGCGCGGTGTCGCCATTGCCGGTGAACGTCGCCGCGGCGAGGTTCACGCCGGCGTCGCTCACGGCCGCAGCGAGCTTGGCGAGCTCGCCCGGCTTGTTCTCGACTTCGATGACGATGTCGACCGCCATGTGTTCAACCTCCGGTGTCGTGGTGATGGCAGTCTGCCACTCCCACACGGGGGTCCCGGTAGGGCCGTTGGTCAGGGCACATGCACACGAACGTGGGGCGTGGGGCCCACGAACGTCTGCGCCGACACCGTGACGCGGCCGCCCGCGGCGAACACCTCCACACCACCCTGATCGACGACGATCAGCGTCGAGCCGCCGTCCTCGACGGGGGCCGCGAACCGGCCGTCGTACCCGTCGGCGAATCCGCCCGATCGCTCGACGAACGCCTCACCGTTGGACACCCCGGCGCGCACCGCTCCCCCACCGCCGGCCAGTTCGACGACGGCGTCACCTTCCTCGACGACCCATCGCCATCCGCGCTCGACGACATTCGCCGGGCTCACCGCCGGCCAGGTCCGCAGGACATCGCCATCGTCCCATCGCAGCCGCCGCGGCACCGACAACAGACCTCGCCGTCCGGCCGACGGGATCTCGTTCGCGTAGCGCCAACTGCTCAACCAGGCCATACCGACCGGGTGCGCGTCACCCGCGTTCCAGAAGGTCTGGAACGCGTAGCAGTCGGGTCCGCGATCCAACGGCACGGGGTCGCCGGTCGCCTCGAAATGCGCGCCGTCGAACCGCCCGGGCACGACCACGGTGCCGCTGTGGCCGGCCGGGCCGCCCGTCGACAGACTGATCACCAGCAGCCACCGCCCGTCACCCAGCGGCACCACGTCGGGGCACTCCCAATTGCCGACCGCGTCGCCCAGGTCGGCACGGAACCCGCCGCTCGGGGTCCAGTGCAACAGGTCGGACGACACGAAGAAGGCCAGGTGGTCGGCCATCGTGACGACCATGCTCCACCGACCGTCGGGGAGACGTACCACCTTCGGATCACGGAAATCCGGGCCCTCACCAGGGAGCACAGGGTTGCCCGCGTACTTGGTCCAGCGGTCGCCGTCGGCGCTCCACGCCACGGACTGATGCTGTCGCTCGCCGGCGTGATGCGTGAAGAACGCAACCCAGGCATCCGCACCGAACCCGGCGGTGTTCTCGCGGTCGATCACGACCGAGCCACTGAAGATCGTGCCGAGCCGATCGGGCGCGAGCGCGATCGGATGGCGCCGCCAGTGCAGCCCGTCGGTACTGCTGACGTGCCCCCAGTGCATGGGGCCCCAGCGATCCGAATCGGGGTGGTACTGGTGGAACACGTGCCATCTGCCGTCGACGACGACCAGACCGTTGGGGTCGTTCAGCCATCCCCTGTCAGGGGCGACATGCCACACCGGGTCGCCGGGAGCGGCGGGGTGCGGCAACAACGGCGCGACTCAGCTCAGACCGTGGGGCTGAGCGGGGTGTCGGCCTGGTCGACGAACCAGACCACGCCGTACGGCGCCAGCACCAGGTCGGCACCGTCGATCTCGAGCGACTCGTCGCCCAACACCACGCGCGGACGCTCGAGGCCGGCGCGCACGAGCGCCGACGCCGGGACCACCGCCTCGCGAGCGGCGAAGTTGGCGAGTCCATAGAAGCGGCCGCTTCGCCGGTGGCGCCGCGCCCAGGCGAACACTGCAGTGTCGGCGTGCCGATGAATGGCCAGATCGCCACCGGCGTTCATCGCCGGATTGGCGACACGTGCCGCCGCCAATGACTGCACATGCGTGAAGACCCGATACGAGATCGTGCCGGCGACGTGCCGACGTTCGGCCGTCGCCCAGGGCATCGCCGGTCGATGGATCCAGCGCGAGTCGTCGGCCTTGGTGGGATCGAGCGCGTACGACGGGTCGTTGTCGAGCGCGAGCTCGTCGCCCATGTACACCAGCGGAACCCCGGGGAAGCCGAACATCACGCTGTAGAGCAACTCGAGGCGACGCACCGCATGGTCGATCTCGTCGTGATCGCCCGCACGAACGGCGCGACCGATGCCGCACAGTGCTGCGGCGCTGCCACAGGTGCGTTCGTCGCCGATGTCGGGGTTGCTGCTGAACGGCACCCCGTCCGCGAACGACTGCCAGAAGTCGCCACGGTAGAAGCGGGCCAGGAACGACCGATGCGCCGCACCGTTCAGCCCGGCCGCTGCGGCGTCGGTGTCGCTCACGGCCCAACCGATGTCGTCGTGGCAGCGCACGTAGTTCACCCAGCCGGCCGACGCAGGCGTGGGGGGCAGCGCCTGCATGGCCGTCCCGGCGAGGGTGGCATCGCCCGAGGCGAGGCTGCTCCACAGCATCACCATGAGCTGGTTGTGATACGCCAGGTGACACTCGGGGCGCTCGAGGCGATGCACTCCGAGGTATGGCAGCAGATCGCTCGGGGCGACGATGGCCTCGGCCTTCAGCAACACCGACGGCGCCGCGATGGCCAGCAACGCCCGGTACACCTGGGCGATGAGGTGCGCCTCGGGCTGGTTCTGGCAGTTCGTGCCCATCCGTTTCCAGGTGAACGCCACGGCGTCGAGGCGCAGCACGTCGACACCCGCGTTGGCGAGATGCACCATGATCTCCAACATCTCGACCACGACGTCGGGGTTGGCGTAGTTGAGATCCCACTGGTACGTGTGGAACGTCGTCCACACCCAACCCTGCAGGTCGTCGTCCCAGGTGAAGTTGCCCGGAGCCATCTCGGGGAACACGTCGGGCAACGACGCCTCGTACTGATCCGGCACCATTCGGTCGGGGAACACGAGGTAGTAGTCGCGATGCTGTTTCGAGCCGCGGCGAGCACGCTCCGCCCAGTCGTGCTCGCGTGCCGTGTGGTTCATCACCAGGTCGAGGCACAGGCTGACGCCCCGGTCGTGCAACCGATCGGCGAGGTACTCGAGGTCGGCCCATGCCCCGAGCGACGGGTCCACGTCGCGGTAGTCCTGAACCGCGTAGCCACCGTCGTTCGCATCGTCGCGGGCACGGAGCACCTTCATCAGGTGCAGGTAGCTGACGTCCAACTCGGACAGGTAGTCCAGACGCTCGGCGACACCCTGCAACGTGCCGCCGAACAGGTCGGCGTAGGCGACGTAGCCGATCATCGACGATCGCTGGAACCATTCCGGATCCACCTCGCGGGCCGCGTCGAGGGCGCGCAACGAGGGCCTCCTGCGTCGAGCCCCGTCGGTGCTGACGTCGACCAACCGGGCGACCAGATCGTCGACGTCGGCGACATGGCCGTACAGCGCGTCGAGCAACACCCGCAGCGAGGGCGTCCATTGATGCACTCTTGCGTCGATGCGCTCCGTGAGATCGTCGGTCACACGCGTACCTCGACCCGAGCGACGACGTCGCGCGACGACCGGGCGACGCGCAGTTCGTACCGTGCGGACGGGACCGTCCAGGCGTGCACATCGACGTCCCAGCGCCGGTAGGCATCCGGGTCGAGCGACACGACGACGCGTTGCGTCGATCCCGCAGGTGCCGCCACCTTGGCGAACCCGACGAGGCGCTGCGTCGGCTCGTCGCGCGGCACACCCTCGCGGTCGAGCAGATGCGCATAGACCTGCACCACCTCGACCGCGTCGCGGTCGCCGGCATTGGCCACGGTGCACGACACGGTGAACGCGTCGTCGGCGGCGACGTCGGTGATGTCGGCGCAGCCGTACCCGAGCCCGAAACCGAATGGGAACAGGGGTTCACGCCCCACCGTGTCGTACCAGGCGTGGCCGGTGAGGCGACCCTCCAGGTAGTTGGCGACGCCGTTGCGGCCGGGGTTGTGTTCGAAGGCGGGCGTGTCCTCCAGGCGGAACGGGAACGACACCGGAAGACGGCCCTGGGGCTCGACGGCTCCTGACAGCAGGTCGACGAGCGCGTTGCCCATCTCCTGGCCGGGGAACCACGACATCAGCGCTGCATGCACCTCGTCGAGCCAGGGCATCGTGATCGGTGAGCCGGCGTTGACCACGACGACGGTCGCCGGGCTGACCTCGGCCACCTTGCGAACCAGTTCGTCCTGCGCGCCGGGCAACTCGAGCGTGGTGCGGTCCCAGCCCTCGCTCTCCCAGTTGTCGTTGGTGCCGACCACGACGATGGAAAGGTCTGCTCGTGCCGCGGCGCTCACGGCGTCGCGGAGCTGATCACCCGACACCGGCGCGAGCGCGCCGATGTTGATCCCGCCCATGCCGGTACCGACTGGAGTGTGGCGCATCTCGACGACGAGGCGGTAGTCGCGTCCTGCGTCCATCTGCAGCGCCGCGACCACTTCGCCGCGACCCATTCCGAAGAACGACCCGCCGATCGGCTCGGACTCGTTGTCGATGATCGTGACGTCATCGATGATCACCCGAGCCGGCGACACACTCTCGATGCCGAACTTCCACTCCCCCGAGACATCGGGAGTGAAGCCGGACGAAAGACGCACACCGAACGCCGGGTTGGCCGAGCCCTGGCCGGTGGGATCGGCCACCCACATCAGCCGCAACGTCCCGGTGCCACCGGTGCTGATCGGTACGGCAGCGTCGTCGTCCAGCAGCGCCGGATCGTCGTAGATGTCGACGACCACGTCGCCACAGCGGCGAAGATCGAGCTCGGGAAGACGACGGTGGATCTGGCATCCGGCCTGATGCTCGACCTCGATGCCGGCCGCGGCGAAGAAGGCGGTGAGCGCCTCGAGCGGCGTCGAGACCCCGGTGGGCGTGACATGGGCGCTGCCACCTCCCATGACTTCTCCCAGCGCTGCGTTCGGCCCGATGATCGCCACGCGGCGAACACCATCGAGCTGCAGCGGCAACACCGTGGTCGCACTCGTCGCCGGCACGTTCCGCAGCAACACCATTCCCTCGGCCGCGGTGCGCCGGACGAGGGCGATGTCGTCGGCGTCGTACCGCGTCGTCTCGGGGCCGGGGCCTTCCGCATCGAGTGCGCCCGTGCGCTGCATGAGATGCAGTACGCGGCGGGCGAGCACCCGCACGTCGTCGACCGACACCTCGCCGCGCTCGATGGCGTCGAGCAACGACTGCCCGCGATGCAGCGTGGGTCCGGGCATCTCCAGGTCCAGACCGGCCTTGGCGCCTTCGGTCGTGCTGTGCAACCCGAACCAGTCGCTCATCACCAGACCGTCGAAGCCCCACTCGGCGCGCAGTACGTCGGCCAGCAGCGGGCTGTCGGCGGCCCACGGGCCGTTGATGCGGTTGTAAGCGGTCATGATCGCCATCACCCCGGCCTCGCGAACCGCGGCCTCGAACGGTCGCAGGTAGACCTCACGGAGCGTCCGTTCGTCGATGCGCGCATCGATGGTGTTCCGCTCGAACTCGGTGTCGTTGCCGACGAAGTGCTTGATGCAGCTGGCGACGCCCTGCGACTGCAGGCCGCGCACGTAGCTGACCGCCACCCGGGACGTCAGATACGGGTCCTCACTCATGCACTCGAAGTTGCGACCGCCCACTGGCGTGCGGTGGATGTTCACCGTCGGAGCGAGCAGCACGCTGGCGCCCTTGGCCTTCGTCTCACGACCGAGCATCTCGCCGATGCGCTGGACGGCAGCGATGTCCCACGTCGCGGCGAGCAGGGTGCTGCACGGCGCGCAGATCGAGGCCTCGCCGTCGAAGCGCGTCCCGCGTGCGCCGACCGGCCCGTCGCTGACACGCATCTCGGGGATGCCGAGGCGTGGGATGGCGACGGTGTGCCAGAAGTCGCGGCCCGCGGTGAGCGCGACCAGCTCCTCGACCGTCGCGCGGTCGAGCAGGGCGTCGATGTCGATGGTCATGGTGAACTCCGGTAGGGGTGTGGAGCGGGAAGAGGGCGGGCTGAGGGTTCAGCCCTTGACGGCGCCGGCCAAGAGGCCGCGCACGAAGTACCGCTGCAGCGCGAAGAACACGCAGATCGGAACGA
Source organism: Acidimicrobiaceae bacterium (assembly GCA_031377945.1). Taxonomy (GTDB): domain Bacteria; phylum Actinomycetota; class Acidimicrobiia; order Acidimicrobiales; family Ilumatobacteraceae; genus UBA668. The sequence goes on from JANMFL010000322.1 coordinate 9,261, forward strand.
TCATGGCGACCATGCCGCTGGCGGTCAGCAGGTGCCACGACTGGCCGCGGGTGCCCGACACCTCGGCCAACTTGGCGACGACCGGCACGTTCTCGCCGGCGCCACCGAACACCTTGCCCACGAGGTAGTCGTTCCAGATGTACATGAACTGGAAGATGCACAACGAGGCAATGGCCGGCACCGACAGCGGGACGACCAGCTTGATGAACACCGTCGCGTGTCCCGCGCCGTCGACGCGTGCCGCTTCGATGACCTCCTTCGGCAGCGCCTGCACGAAGTTGCTGAGGATGAAGATGCAGAACGGCAGACCGAAGCAGATGTGTGCGATCCACACCGCAGGAATGCTGTTGGCGAGATCGAGGAACGGGAACACCGTGAGCGCACCGCCGGCGTCGTTGCTGATCTTGTACAACGAGTAGCCGATGAGGAACAGAGCGACCAGCGTGAGGATCAACTCGACCGGCCAGCCTTCGCGCCAACGAGCGAACATGACCACCGACAGAAGGAGCACAACGATGCCGATACCGAGCGCGAGCTCGTAACCGACGTGCGCGCCTCCCGTGAACAGCCGCAGCAATGGGATGAGCGCCATCTGCAGCGGCACCATCAGCAGGCCGACGACCACGACGAACAGCCAGTCGCGTCCCTTGAACTTCATCCATGCGAAGGCGTATGCGGCGACGAGCGCGATGCCCACCGAGAGGATGGTCGCCGGCACGGTGATGCGCACCGAGTTGAGGAAGAACTTGCCCATGTTGTCTTCGCCGGGGGCCGACGAGAGCACACGCTTGTAGTTGTCGAGGGTGAAACTGGGGTTCTTGAACCACGTCCACCAGCCGGTGGTCTTCACCTCGTTCTCGGTGCGGAACGACGAGATGAGCGTGCCGAACGTGGGAATCGTCCACATGAACACCAGCAGGTAGACCGCCCATCGACCCCAACGGCTGGTGAGTGCTGCACTGATCGAGCGGCCGAGCGGCTCGCCCGCGACGGGTGCGTTGATGTCGCTCATCCTGCCATCATCTCCTCAGCACGGGCCTGGGCCCGACGGTTCAGCACGACCACGGGCACCACCAGAATGAAGATCAGCACGGCCAGTGCGGAACCCATCCCGGCACGGGACTGGACGAAGTAGACGCGATAGAAGTCGTTCGCAATGGTGCTGGTGCCGAAGTTGCCACCCGTGGTGGCCGCGACGATGTCGAACGCCTTCAGACCGGCGATGGTGGTGGTGGTCGCCACCGTGATGATCGTGGCCCTGATGTAGGGCAACGTCACCTTGTAGAACGCCTGGCGCTTGGTGGCACCGTCGACTCGGGCTGCCTCGACCAACGATTCGGGCACGCCTTTCATGGCCGCCGAGAACACCACCGTGGCGAAGCCGGTGCTGGCCCAGATGAAGATGACGATGAGCAGGAACGTGTTGAAGCCCGGAACGGTGGCGGGCGGGGTGATCGGCCCGAAGTTGCGGTCGACCAACCAGTTCTTCTGACCGTTGCCGCCGAACAACTTGTGGATGGCGTTGAGCAGACCCACCTTGAATGGGGGGCCGGCGTAGACGAAGCGCCAGATGATGCCGGCGCCGACCAGCGAGATGGCGCCGGGGATGAAGATCATCGACTTGGCCGACTTCTCGCCGCGCATCCCGTCGGCGAAACGGGCGACGGTGAGACCGACGATCAGGGTGACCGCGGTACCGAACACCACCCAGGTGAGGCTGGTGAACACGGTGAGCCGCGTGTCGGGAGTGTTGAAGATCTCGCTGTAGTTGCCGATGCCGATCCACTTCTTGCCGCTGTCGTCGAGGAAGCTCGAATAGATGGTGCGCAGCGCCGGCACCACCAGACCGATCAGCATCAGGAACAGCGCAGGCAACAGAAAGACGGCCACACGGCCGCGTTCGGTCCACTTCCCCGGCAACAACTTCGTCAACCAGTACAGCCCGCCGAGCACGGCGAGCAGACTGCCGACACCCAGCACGACGACCACGATCGTCGTCAGCAGGTCCCCCATGACCCCCTCCTCATCAAGTGTGCGAAATCATTGCAGAGATGACGAGGGGGTCGGGCCGGAGCCCGACCCCCCCTGTGGTCATCTTGTCAGAGTGAGCGAGGCGCTCAGCTCTTCGGCCAGCTGGCCTCGACGTTGTTCACGAAGTCGTCGGTGCTGCCACCGACGATCCACTTGGTGATCTCGGTCCAGAACGTACCGGAGCCAACGGCGCCGGGCATCTGGTCGGAACCATCGAAGCGGAACACGTCGGCGCCCGCCTGCAGCTCGGAGAGCTGCTTGGTGAACGGATCCGTGATGGTCGCGAAGTCGATGCTCTTGTTCGGCGACAGTTCCTGACGCTTGTTCACGATCTGGATCTGGTAGTCGGCCGAGCCGGTGAACTTCAGCACTGCGAAGGTCTCGGGCTTGTCCGAACCTGCGGCGTAGAGGTCGCCGGCACCGAGCATGTACTTCGGGCCGTCAGCGGGGCTCGGGAGGTAGAAGATGTTGACGTCGCCATCGGCGCCGATCTTCGTGCCTTCCGGCCACAGACCGGCGTAGAAGCTGGCCTGACGGTGCATGTAGCAGTCGCCGGTCGTGATGGGCAGACCACCGTCCTGGAACTTCGTGGTGGCGATGGCCTTGATGCCGTTGTCGCCACCGGCGATGTACTTCGGGTTCTTCAGG
>JANMFL010000328.1:0-19029 GCA_031377945.1 Acidimicrobiaceae bacterium
GCGAAGGTGACCGCGATCTTCTCAGCGGGCGTGTGCGTCACGATGACGGGAAGCCACGCTCGAAGGCATGCTTGACGAGATCGGCGATGCCGTGTTGGCGAGTTCGGTCCTGATCCTCGCGGTACTTCAAGACGGCGCCCAACGTGGCCTCGACGACGCCTTCGTCGAGCTCGGTTCGCCCGAGCGCGGCCAATGCCTGCGCCCAGTCGATCGTTTCGGCGACCCCGGGTGGCTTGTACAGGTTGAGCGTCCGCAACGCTTCCACCGCGCCGGCCACCTGGCGGGCCAGCCGATCCAGCGCCTGGGGCACGCGCATGCGCACGATGCGAACCTCGCGCTCGAAGTCCGGGTGCTCGACCCAGTGGTAGAGGCAGCGTCGCTTCAGTGCGTCGTGCACGTCGCGGGTGCGGTTGGAGGTGAGCACCACGATCGGCGGGCGAACCGCGCTGAAGCGGCCGATCTCGGGCACCGTGATCTGGTACTCGGACAGCACTTCCAGCAGGTAGGCCTCGAACTCGTCGTCGGCGCGGTCGATCTCGTCGATCAGCAGGATCGGTGGTGTGTCGCCGGTGTGATCGATCGCCTGCAGCAGCGCGCGCTTGAGCAGGAAGCGTTCGTTGTACAGCTGCTGCTCGAGCGCGTTGGCGGTGAGGCCCAGTGACTCACCGGTGGCCTCCGCGGCGCGCAGGTGGAGCAGTTGGCGGCTGTAGTCCCAGTCGTAGACCGCTTGGGAGACGTCGATGCCCTCGTAGCACTGCAGGCGGATGAGCTCGCCCCCGGTCCAGCGGCTGAGCACTTTGGCGACCTCGGTCTTGCCGACCCCGGCCTCACCTTCGAGCAACAGGGGTCGTTGCAGCACCATCGAGAGGAAAACCGACGTCGACAGGCCCTCGTCGGGGATGTACCCGTAGAGAGAGAGTGCTTCGTGGACGTCGTCGGGAGTTGCGGGCATCATCGCCATCGCCGTGCAGGTTAGATGCCCGCGGTTCGCGTTGGGCAGATCCGGCGTCCACGCACTTAGGCTGGGGCGAATGGGTGCTCCGACCTCGCGCCAACTCCGGTTCCGTGCGCCGAGCGCCCAGCGAGCCGCGGTCGTCGCCCACGATGCGGCCGGCCACGCCAGCCCGACCGTGTTCGAAGCGCATCGTGAACCGGGCGACGACGGGTGGTGGCGCGCCGACTTCGCCGTGGCCGACGGCGACCAGTATTGGATCTCCCTCGACGAGGGTCCACCGCTGTTCGACCCGCACTGCTGGGATCTGGTCGTCACCGACGACGGGCCGCGTAGCGTCGCCCGTCAGCCGTGGTCGCGTCACCCGCAGGGGTTGCCGCTGGCCGACGCGCTCGTCGTCTACGAACTGCACGTGAAGGGCTTCGGCGGCAGCTATCGCGGCTGTATCGAGCACCTCGACGCGGTCGTGGCTGCCGGCGCGAACGTGATCGAGCTGATGCCGCTGCACCCGTTCGACGACCGCGACAACTACTGGGGCTACATGCCCGTCGTCTGGGGTGCGGTGCATCGCGGCTACGCCGAACAGCCGGCACGGGCGGCCGAGGAACTGGCCGAGCTCATCACCGCGGCGCACGAGCGCGGCCTGCACGTCTGGATCGACGTGGTCTACAACCACACCGGCGAGGACGAGCCCGCACTCGGGGGGCACGGCCTGCGCGGTCTCGATCCCACCGTGTACCGCCGACACGCCGACGGCACGCCCACCAACGACAGCGGCTGCGGGAACGACACCGACCCGGCCGATCCGTGGATGCGCGACCTGGTGCTCGAGGCGCTCGATCGCTACGCGGACCTCGGCGTCGACGGCTTCCGCTTCGACCTCGCCTCGCTGCTCACCCGCGATCGAGGCGGCATGGTCACCCGCATCACCGAGTGGGCGCTCGGGCGCGGTGTGACGCTCATCGCTGAACCGTGGGACATGGGCGGCTATCAGCTCGGTCACGGCTGGCCGTGGCCGACGTGGCTGCAGTGGAACGACCGCTTCCGAGACCAGGTCCGCGGGTTCCTCCGCGGCGAACCGGGTCTCGCGCGAGCGCTCCGTCAGCGCGTCCAGGGCAGTCCCGACCTGTTCGGTCCCGACGGAGCGATGCGGTCGCTGAACTTCATCACCGCGCATGATGGCCTCACGCTGCACGATCTGACGACCACGAACGACGACCGGCACCACGCCTGGGATTGTGGCGACGACCTGCGCCTGCAGCAGTTGAAGAACTACTTCGCCATCCTGCTGCTGTCGGCCGGCACGCCGATGTGGGTGATGGGCGACGAGTTCGGCCGCACCCAGCGCGGGCACGACAACCCGTACAACGTGGACGGTCCACTCACCTGGGTCGACTGGTCGCGTCGCGACGACTGGGCCGAACTCACCGAGTTCGTGCGCGGCCTGACCGACCTCCGTCGGCGACACGCGATGGTGCGGTTCCAGTTCCACGGTGTCGGCGCCGAACCCGACCTCGGCTGGCTCTCGCGCAGCCTCGCCTGGAACACCGGCGACCTGTACGTGATGGTCAACGCGTTCTGGGAGCCGCTCACCTTCGAGGTACAGGAGCCCGGCGACTGGCGTGTCGCCCTGTCGTCCGCCACGCCCAAGGTGGACGGTGCCGTGTACACGTTGCCCGCTCGTTCGGTCGTGGTCCTCGAACGCTGACCGTCAGCTGTCGAAGCCGAGGCCGAAGCGGTCGAGGCCGCGCAGCCACAGGTTACGTTTGCCGGTCTTGTCCTCGTGGTCGAGCGACCAGCGGGTGGCCTGGATGCCGATGAACCGGAACGGTTCGGGCGGGAAGGGGAGCGGCTTGGTCTTCACGAACTCGGTCTCGGTGGCTTTGCTGCGCTTGCCGTCGAGCATGTCGAGCATGACCTCGGCACCGAAGCGCGTCGATGCCACGCCGAGCCCGGTGTAGCCCACCGAGTAGGCGACCCTGCCCTGCATGCCGCGACCCCAGAACACGCAGAACCGGCTGCACGTGTCGATGACGCCGCCCCACGCGTGGGTGAACTTCAGACCCTCCAACTGCGGGAACGTGTCGAAGAAGTGTTTGCTCAGCTTGGCCCACGTCTCGGGACGGGTTTCGAGCTCGGGGTTGATCTTGCCGCGCCAGTAGTAGATGACGTCGTACCCGCCCCACAGGATGCGGTTGTCCTCGGTGAGTCGGTAGTAATGGAATTGATTGCTGATGTCGCTCAACCCCTGGCGCAGCTTCCAACCCACGCTCTCGAGCTGGGCATTCGACAGCGGCTCGGTGACCATGCAGTAGTCGTACACCGGGGCGATGAAATGACCGACACGCTTCAGCAGCGGCTTCGCGGCGTTCGTGGCGAGCGCCACCTTTCCGGCGCGGATGCGGCCGAGCGGCGTCGTGACGAGGACGCCCACGCCGTCCTTCTCGATGGACGTCGCCTTGGTGTCCTCGTAGATGCGGACCCCCAGCGACATCGCCGCGGCCTTGAGGCCCCACGCCAGTCGGGCGGGGTCGACGATCGCGGCACGGTCCTTGCGCCACAGCCCGCCGAGGTAGGTGGGCGAGTTCACCTGGGCGCGCATCGCTGCTTCGTCGAGCCACTCGATCTTCTGCCCCAGGGCGCGAAGCTGGGTGAAGTCGTCGCGCAGTTCGTCGAGATAGCTGGGCGCGTGGCTCGTGGTCGCGACGTCGATGACACCGGTGCGCTCGTAGTCGCAGTCGATCTTGTACCGACTGATCGCGTCCTCGATGTCGTTGAGGTTCTTCAACCCCAACTCCTCCAACAACGGCAGTTCATCGGGGAAGCGTTCCTGGCCGTTCGCCACGCCGTGCGTGAGGCTGCTCTCCATGAAGCCGCCGTTGCGACCGCTGGCCTGCGAACCGACCTCGTGCGCGTCGATGAGGATGACGTCGCGACTCGGGTCGCGTTCCTTGGCGATGATCGCGGTCCACAGGCCGTTGTAGCCACCGCCGATCACGCACAGGTCGCAGCTCTCGGTGCGGACCAACGTGGGGTTCGAGTCGGGTTCGTCGGCGTCCTCGTACCAATACGGGTACGGATCGGCGTCGGCGATCGCGTCGAGATGGAATTCTTGGATCTGATCGTCGTCGGATTGAGCGAACGACATGGGTCTCACCACCAGTCGGCGGAAACACTAGTCAGCCGACCGACCGATGGTGAACCCGGCTACTTGCTGGACTCCTCCAGCGCACGACGCACGAGCACCTTGGCCAGGTGCACGCGGTACTCGGGGCTGGCGTTCAGGTCGTTCTGCGGCTCGGCCTCGGCGGCGGCGAGCTGTGCCGCGTCGGACACCGATGCACCGCCCGCCAGCGCGGCCGACACGCTGGTGGCGAGGATGGGCGTGCTGCCCATGTTCACCAGCGCGACGCCGGCATCGCCGTTGCGACGCCAAGCGGCGACACCGACGATGGCCCAGTCCTGGGCGCGACGGTTGAACTTCTGGAAGCTCCAGCCGGCACCCTGCATCTTGGGGATGCGGATCTCGGTGAGCATCTCGTCGGGTTCGAGGGCCGACTCGAGGAAGCCGTGGTAGAAGTCGGTCGCCGCGATCTCGCGGGTGCCGTTCGGACCCTGGGCCACGTAGGTGGCGCCGAGTGCGAGCGTGGTTGCGGGCAGATCGCTGGCCGAGTCGGCGTGCGCGATGGAGCCGCCGATGGTGCCACGGTGACGCACCTGCGGGTCGCCGACGTGACCGGCCGCGAACGCCAACAACGGCGCGTGCTCCTTCAGGACCGCACTGGTCTCGACGTCCATGTGCCGGGTGAGCGCACCGATCGCGATGTGGTCGCCGGCATCGCGGATGTAGCTCAGGTCGCTGATGCGGCCGATGTCCACCAGCACGCTGGGGGCGGCGAGCCGCAGCTTCATCAGCGGCAGCAGGCTGTGGCCACCGGCGAGGAACTTGGCTTCGTCGCCGTGCTCACCGATGAGGCTGATCGCCTCGGCGGCCGAACCGGCCCGGACGTAGTCGAATGCTGCGGGGATCACTTGCTCGCTCCTTGGATTGCTTTCCAGACATTGTGGGGACTTGCAGGCATGGCCATGTCGGTGATGCCGAGACCGCTCAGTGCGTCGATCACGGCGTTCATGACGGCGGGAGCGGCACCGATGGTGCCGGCCTCGCCGATGCCCTTGACGCCCAAAGGGTTGGTGGGCGACGGGGTGATGGTGTGGCCGAGCGTGATGTTCGGCACGTCGCTCGCGGCCGGCACGAGGTACTCGGCGAGGCTGCCGTTCTTCAACGTGCCCTCGGTGTCGTAGACGGCCTCTTCGTACAGCGCCTGGGCCATGCCCTGCACGACGCCGCCGTGCACCTGACCTTCGACGATGAGCGGGTTCACCTGGTTGCCACAGTCGTCGACCGCCACGTACTGCAGCACCTCGACCTGGCCGGTCTCGGTGTCGATCTCGACGGTGCAGATGTGGGTACCGAACGGCCACGAGAAGTTCGGCGGGTCGTAGGTGACCTGTGCTTCCAGGTTCGGTTCCAAGCCGTCGGGCAGGTTGTGTGCGGTGAACGCCTCGAACGCGATGGCCGCGAGCGGCATGGTGCGATCGGGTGAGCCCTTCACGGTGAACGATCCGCCGACGAACTCGAGGTCGTCCTCGTTGGCCTCCAGTTGGTGGGCGGCGATCTTCTTGGCCTTGTCGATCACCTTGTCGCACGCCATGGCGATGGCGACGCCGCCGACCGGCAGCGAACGCGACCCGTAGGTGTCGAGGCCGAGCGGGGCGATCGCGGTGTCGCTGTGCAGCACGTCGACGTCGTCGGGTGAGATGCCCAGTCGATCGGCCACGATCATGCTCCATGCCGTCTCGTGACCCTGACCGTGCGGCGCCGTGCCCGTGACCACCTGCACCTTGTTGGTGGGCAGGATGCGCACTGTCGCGGCCTCCCAGCCGCCGGCCGAGTAGTTCAGCGAGGCGAGCACGCGGGACGGGGCCAGGCCGCACATCTCGAAGTAGCTCGCCTGGCCGATGCCCAGCAGCTTGGTCGCGCCCGGCACGTTCTGCACCTTCTGGCGGGCTCGCACGCCCTCGTAGTCGGCCATCTCGGCGGCAAGTTCGGCCGCCTTCAGGTGATCGCCCGAGTCGTAGACGAGGCCGGTGAAGGCGGTGTACGGGAACTGCTCCTTCTGGATGAAGTTGCGCTTGCGCAGGTCCATCGGGTCGATGCCCATCTGGTCGGCCAGCACGTCCATCGCCCGCTCGATGGCGTAGGTGGCCTCGGGGCGACCGGCGCCGCGGTAGGCGTCGGTGGGCGTGAGCGTGGTGTACACGCCGGTGCAGCTGAAGTCGTACGCGTGCGGCAGGTCGTAGACCCCGGCGTACAGGAACGCACCGAGGAGGGGAATGCCGGCCGTGATGAGCTGCTGGTAGCCACCCATGTCGGCCAGCAGGCGGATGCGCACCGCAGTGAGCTTGCCGTCGGCGTCGGCGGCGAGTTCGACGTGCTGGATCTGGCCACGGCCGTGGATGGTGGCAACGGCGTTCTCGGCCCGTTCCTCGACCCAGCGGACCGGGACACCGTGCTTGCGTGCCAGAGCGACGCACAGCAGTTCCTCTGCGTAGACGTCGAGCTTGCTGCCGAAGCCGCCGCCGACTGCTGGGGCGACCACTCGCATCTGGTGCTCGGGGATACCCAGGGTGAGGGCCACCATCACCTTCAGGATGTGCGGCACCTGCGTGGCGCTGTACAGCGTCATGCCGCCGCCGAACGGCTGCGGCACGGCGGCCACGGCCCGGGGCTCCATCGCCATCGGGATGAGCCGTTGCTGGATGAACCGTTCTCTGACCGTGTACGCCGCGTTGGCGAACGCCTCTTCCACCTGGCCCTCGTGGCCCTCGATCTTGAGGTCCCACGTGTAGCTGCTGTTCGTGCCCAGGTCCTCGTGGATGACGACCCGGTCGCTGAGCGCGTCCTCCAGGTCCACCACGGCGGGCAGCGGTTCGTACTGGACGTCGATGAGATCGAGTGCGTCGCGTGCCGCGACGTCGCTGGTGGCGAGCACGCACGCGACACCGTCGCCCACGTAGCAGACCTTGGCCGACGCCAGCGGGTAGTGGGCCGGGTTCTTCATGTCCGGTGTGACGGCCCACGCGCTGGGCATCGGAGTGCCCCAGGTGTCGGCCAGATCGGCACCGCTGTAGACCGCGACGACCCCGGGCGAACTCGCCGCGGCCGACGTGTCGACGCTCAGGATTCGGGCGTGCGCGTACGGACTGCGCAGCACCGCCAGGTGCAACGCACCCGGCAGGTTCAGGTCGGTGGTGTACTTCGCCTCGCCGGTGAGCAGCGCTGGGTCTTCGCGTCGCAGTCGCCGTGTCCCCAACACGGATGACGGGCGATCCTCGGTAACGGTCATCGTCGGTACCCCCAGTACCTCGAAGTGGTGTTTCGGATCAGTTGCCCGCCGCTGCAGCCAGCACGGACTTCACGATGTTGTGGTAGCCCGTGCAACGGCACAGGTTGCCCTCAAGCCCGATGCGCACCTCTTCTTCGGTGGGGCTCGGGTTCTCTTTCAACAGGCTGGTGGCAGCCATGACCATGCCCGGGGTGCAGTAACCGCACTGCAGGCCGTGGTTCTCCATGAACGCCTTCTGCATCGGGTGCATCTCGCCGTCCTTGGCGAGCCCCTCGATCGTGGTGATCGACGCACCATCGGCCTGGACCGCGAGCATCGTGCAGCTCTTCACGGCTTCACCGTCGACGTGCAGGCTGCACGCGCCGCACGACGACGTGTCGCATCCGATGTTGGTGCCCGTGAGGCCGAGGGCCTCGCGGACGTAATGGACGAGCAATGTGCGCGGTTCGACGTCACTTTCGTGAACCGTGCCGTTGACGGTGACCGAAATCTTCACCAGTGATCCCCCTTACGGATCCAGAGCCCCCAGTGGCGGACGCCATCATGCCCCATTTCCGCACCCGACCGAAACCCCAGCTCTAGGGTCACCCCCTGTGAACGATCATTTGCACGACGACCACCCCTGGCAGTTGGGCCCGAGGGTCGGACGCACGGTCACCATCGTGGTGGTCGCCTGGGCGGTCGTGACGCTGGTCCTGCTCGTCGCGCTGTGGCCAGGCGACTCGCGCGACTCGAATTCGTTGAGCGGCGAACGGGTGAACGCACAGGTGACCGATGTGGTGGTGCAGCCCTGCGCCGGCACTGAGGTCGGCGACTTCGTCGACTGCCGAGTGTTGTCGTTGGTGCTCCTGTCGGGCCCGACGACGGGCCAGGTCACGACGCTCGAGCAGGCGGTCACGGCGAGCGACGTCCGGGTGCCCGAGGTGGGCGACGAGCTCGTTCTGTCGCTCGACGTGGCCGACGACGGCACCACGATCTACGGGTTCATCGACTACGAACGAGCGGGCTCGCTGGGCGTGCTCGTCGTGCTGTTCTGCGTCGTGGTGCTCGTGTTCGGACGATGGCGCGGGCTGGGGGCGCTCGCCGGTCTGGCGGTGAGCATCCTCGTGCTGGTCGTGTTCGTTCTGCCCGCGTTGCTCGAGGGGTCCGACCCGGTGTTCGTCGCGATCGTCGGGGCGTCGGTCATCGCCTACGTGTCGCTGTACCTCGCGCACGGGGTGAACTCGGCGACCAACGTCGCGCTCCTCAGCACGCTGGTGGCCCTCGCCCTGACCGGGTTGCTGGCGTGGGTGTTCATCCGGACGGCCACCCTCACCGGGCTGAGCGACGAGAACTCGTTGTTCCTCGACGCGCTCGGGGTGCGTCTGGACATGCGCGGGCTCCTGCTCGCCGGCATCGTGATCGGATCGCTCGGTGTGCTCGACGATGTGACGGTCACGCAGGTCTCGGCCGTGGGAGCACTGCACCGAACGAACCCGAGTCTCGGTGTGTCGGCGCTGTACAGCGAGGCGCTCGTGGTCGGCCGCGACCACATCTCGTCCACGGTCAACACGCTCTTCCTGGCATACGCCGGAGCGGCGCTCCCGCTGCTCCTGCTGTTCACCCAGACCGGTCGATCGGTCGGGGAGGCCATCACCGGTGAGGCGGTCGCGATCGAGGTGGTGCGCACGCTCGTGGGCAGTATCGGCCTCATTGCATCGGTGCCGATCAGCACGTGGTTCGCTGCGGCGCTCGTCAGTCGAGCGGACGATGGTGGTGCGGCATCCGACGCGGCAGCGTGAGAACGAACACGATCGCGAACACGGCGGCGGCCACCAGGCCGATCGTGGCGCCCGGCGCCGAGCTGAGGTGATAGGCGAGCATCAGGCCCACCACGCCCTCGCCCACTCCGAATGCCACACCCCACAGCGTCATCTGGCGCAAGTTCTTGGCGATCAGCCGCGCGGTGGCGGCGGGCGTGACGAGCATGGTGACGGTCATCACCGTACCGACGGCGCGGAGGCTGATGACCACCACCACGGCGAGGAGCATCACCAACACCGCTTGCACGAGCTCGACGTGCACACCCACCTGCTCGGCCTGCACGTGATCGAACGTCGCCAGGCGGAGCTCGCCGAACATCAGCACGACCACGAGGACGGCTGCTCCGCCCAGTGCGAGGTTCAACCAGATGTCGTTCCACTGCACGGTGAGCACCCGGCCGAACAGGAAGTGGGTCAACTCGACGCCGGTGTCGAGTCGAGAGATCACCACGACGCCGAGCGCGAAGAATGCGGTGCCGAGCACGGTGATGACGGTCTCCTGGCCGAGGCGACGGTTGCCCGAGAACGCGAGCAGGAGGAACGCCAGGACCAACCCCGCCCCCATCGCGCCGAACAGAACGTTGATGCCGGCGGCGTAGGCGATGCCTACGCCGGCGAGCGTGCCGTGCGACATCGCGTCGCCCAAGTTGGCCATACGGCGCAACACCACCCACGTGCCCACCACGGGGGCGACCACGCCGATGATGATTGCCGCGAGGAACGCCCGACGCATGAAGTCGGCCTGGAACGGGTCAGTCAGCCAGTGCACGGCCGCCCCTCGACCCATTGGCGGATCCGGTCCCCGAACCGAAGGTGGCGTCGAGCGTGTCGCCGGTGAGCACCGAAGTCGGTGTGCCGTCGCCGCGCAGCGTGCCGTTCACGGCCAGGCAGCGGGTGAACCGACGCTTCGCGAGTGCGAGGTCGTGGGTGGCCACCAGCAACGTGGTGCCCTGCCCGGCGAGTGACTCGAACACGTCGAGCAGCTCCAACGTGCTCGGCTGGTCCACGCCGCTGAGCGACTCGTCGAGCAGCACCACCGATGCCTCCTGGGCCAGCGCCCGCGCCACGTAGGCGCGTTGCAGTTGGCCGCCCGACAACTCGGTGAGCGCCCGGTCGCCTGCGCCATCCAACTGCACCCGCTCGAGCGCCGCCTGGGCGGCAGCGCGGTCGGTGGCGGTCGGTCGCTGATACCACCGGCGGAATCTGCGTCGACCGGCGAGCACGAGCTCGCCGACCGTGATGGGGAAGTGGAGGTCGCTGTCGTTGCGCTGTGGGATGTAGGCCAGATCCATGCGGTCGGTGTGGTCGTGGCAGTGCACCCCGTTCACCTCGACCACGCCGTCATGGTTGACCAGGCCGCAGATGGCCTTGAACATGGTGCTCTTGCCCGCACCGTTGGGCCCGATGACCGCGATCAGCTCGCCGCTCCCGACAGCGAACGACACGTCGTGCAGGGCGTGGCGCTCGCCGTAGTGCACGCCGAGGTCGCGCACCTCCAGGATCGGCGGTGCCGACGCGTCGCTCACGAACAACCGAGGCCGTCGGACAAAGCGGTCAGGTTCGTGCGCATCACCGAAAGGTAGTCGTCGCCCGCATCGATCTGCTCGGACGACAGCGACTCGACGGTGTCGAGGACGCCGGTCGTCGCGCCGATCTCGTCGGCGAGCGTCGCGGCGAGGTCTTCGGGAAGGTTCTCCTCGAAGAAGATCGTGGTCACGTCGTTCTGCTCGGCGAACGCGGCAATGGCTTCCAACGACTTGGCGGAGGGTTCCTCCGACGGTGAGATGCCGGCGATGGCGACGGCCGTGAGGTCGTAGGCGTCGGCCAGGTAACTGAAGGCACGGTGCGAGCTGACCAGCACGCGACTGCGGCACTCGCGCAGGCCGTCGGCGAACTCGCGATCGAGCTGGCCCAGGTCGGCGCCGAAACCCCCGTAGTTGTTCGCGAACGTGGTGGCGTCGGGCGGTGCCACGGCGTTCAGGTTGGCGAGCACCGTCGCCGCCATCTGCTTCATGTTGCCGGGGGCGAGCCACACGTGGGGGTCGGTGCCGTCGGCCAGCGTCTCGCCTTCGGCCTCACCTTCCGTGCCGGGCAGCTGCTCGGTGACCGGCAGCAGGGTCAGTCCGCCGTCGGCGAGCAGGTCGACGCGCTGCACCGAGGCCGGCAACGACTCGAAGGCCTTTTCGACGTTCGGCTGGAAGCCCTGACCGAGGTAGAAGACGATGTCGGCGTCGGCGAGTTCGGTGAGCTGTCGTGGGGTGGGGTCGTACTCGTGCGCCTCTTCGCCCGGCGGCACCAACGTCACGACCTTGACCGCGTCGCCGCCGATGCGGCGGACGATCTCTTCGATCGGATAGAACGCCACGGCCACGGTGGTGACGCCGTCGGCGGCGGGGGTGCCGTCGGCGCAGGCGACGGCGGTGGAGGCGAACAGCGCGAGCGCGATGACGGGGACGGAGCGGCGCATGTCCATAACCTATCTCGAATGAGAATCATTATCAATCCGATGGGAACGGTTCTCACTCGATGAGAATTGGCGATAGCGTGCGACCGTGGCCGAGGCGCAGGTTCCCCCGACGTTGTCGACGTCCACCGCCGCGGCGGTGGTGCAGGCGTTGGCACCGCGCGAGCTGCGCCTGACGGCCAATCGGCGTGCGGTCCTGGCCGTGCTCGAGCACGCCCATCGCCCACTCACCACCGACGAGGTGGCCGAACGATCCGCGGTCCCCACGTCCACGGTGTACCGCAATCTCGCCGAACTGGTCGATGCCGGTGTGGTGGTGCGCGTCGCTGGTGCCGGTGGGGGCGACCGTCACGAACTGGCCGAGCCGTTCTCGGAGCACCATCACCACCATCTGGTGTGCACCGAGTGCGGCATCGTCACCGACTTCACGCCCAGCCCGCAGCTCGAACGGCTCATCGACAAAGAGGTCGGGGCGCTGCTGGCGCGCACCGGCTTCGAGGTCGAGCACCACGTGTTCGACGTGCGCGGCCGGTGTGGGGAGTGTGCGAGCTCGGCACCGGCCGGATCAGCAGGGCCTGGATCAGCAGGGTCTGGATCAGCGGGTCGCTGACGCGATCGGCGTGCGCCAGCCTCGGCCACGCGACTCGATCCACGGCTTCACATCGGCGGGCGCCAGCGGTCGGGCGATCAGGTATCCCTGCGCCTTGTCGCAGCCGATGGTGCGCAATGCGAGCAGTTGCTCCTCGGTCTCGACGCCCTCGCCCACGACCTCGAGGTCCAGTGCGCCGGCCATGCCCACCATCGCGGCGATGACGGCGCGGTCCTCGTTGTGGTCGATGATGCCGTTCACGAAGGCTCGGTCGATCTTGATGGCCGTGAGCGGGTAGCGACGGATGTGGGTGAGCGACGAGTAGCCGGTGCCGAAGTCGTCGAGGCACAGCGAGGCACCCATGTCGCGCAGTTCGTGCAACGTGTGCTCCGGCGAGACGCGACCGCCGCCCGCCTGGCGCTGCAGCGTGGCGTGCTCGGTGATCTCGACGATGAGCCGATCGGGCTCCATGCCGTACTCGGCGAGGATGGTGCTCATGCGTTCGCACAGGCCGCGGTCGGCGAGCTGGGTGACCGACAGGTTCATCGACAGGCTCACCTGCTGCTCGACGTCGCGCAGGGTCTCGCACGCCGAGCGCAGCACGACGTCGCCGAGCAACAGGTCGAGGCCGGCGTCCTCGGCCAGGTCGAGGAACGCGGCCGGGCTGAGCAGCCCTTTCGTGGGGTGGTTCCAGCGGACGAGTGCCTCGAGGCTGGTGGTGATGCCGAGGTCCAACGACACGATCGGTTGGAGGAACGCGACCACCTCGCCGCGTTGCAGGCCGGCCGCGAGGTCGTCGGCCAGGCGGCGTCGCTCGTTCGCGTTGCGTTGGCGCTGCGTGACGCTGCGTTCGGGCTCGCCGCGACGGGCGGCCTTCGCCTCGTACATGGCCAGGTCGGCGTCGGCGAGCAACCCGGTGACGGTGGCGTTCTCGTCGTCGACGAGCAGGGCGATGCCGACACTGGCGGCGACACGCATGGGGCCCTCGGTCAGGAGGTACGGCATGGACAGGGTGGCGTCGATGCGGTCGCAGAGCGTCTGGCCCATCTGGCGGTCGTTCACGTCGTAGGCGACGATGACGAACTCGTCGCCTCCCACACGAGCGACCACGTCGCCGGGGCGGACGATGCCGAGCAGGCGTTCGCTGACGGTGCGCAGGAGCTCGTCGCCCGACTCGTGGCCGAGCAGGTCGTTGACGGCCTTGAACTTGTCGAGGTCGATGAAGATGACCGCTGCTGCCAGCCGCTGCTCGACGACGCGCTCGAGTTCGTCGAGCAGCACGGACCGATTGACCAGCCCCGTGAGCGCGTCGTGGCGAGCGAGGTGCTCGAGTGTTCGACGGGTGTGGTGCAGTTCGCTGACGTCGTACGCGGTGACGACCAGCCCTTCGACGACCGGATCGTCGAGCAGGTTGACGATCTCGAACCGCATCGGCATGGCCGGGACCGAAGGATCGTGGTGGCGCATGGTCGCCTCGCAGCTGACCATCCTGTTGTCGGTGCCGGCCTTCTCGATGGCGAACGCGAGGTCGTTGGTCGCGTCGGTGCTGCAGAACGACACGAGCGGTCGGCCGACGACGGTCGAGACGTCGTGCCCGAGCAGGCGGGTGAACGCGGCGTTGACGCTGGTGATCTCGCCGCTGCGGTCGAGCAGCAGCGTCACCGACGAGGCGTGTTGGACGACCTGTTGGAAGCGCACGGTGTCGCTGCCGGCGACCTCCCACATGCGGCGTTTGGTGACGTCGCGGGCGACCACGACCAGCCCCCGGATTCCCCCGACGTCGAGCGAGTTCCGGCCGACGATCTCGACGAGCTTCCACGTGCCGTCGGCGACCCGCACGCGCACCTCGACCGGCGTGCCGACCCGCTTGGCCTGCATGGTGCCCGTCGACGACAGGACGCTGGCGACGTCGTCGGGATGGATCAGGTCCAGGATGCTGCGGCCCAACCACACCTCGGGCCGCCAGCCGAACAGGTCGGCGCCGGCTTGGTTGACGTACCGCAGATTGACCTGGGTGTCGACGACGATGAGCGGATCGGGGAGTTCCTCGACGAGCACCGCGAAGTCGATCTGTTCGGTCACGAGGTCCATTATCGGTCAACGGCCTCAGCTCCGGCAGGGATTTCGGTCCCTTTTCCGCGCGGACTCGACCGCGCTGGGTGAAGCAGGGCGTGCGGGACGCAGTACCGGACTCAGTACCGGACTCAGCGCCCGGCGAGGGGTGCTTCCACCTGTTCGGCAGCGGGTGCGGCCGGCGTGGACGTCGGCTCGGAGCGCAGGAACAACCACAGCACGGGGACGAGGTACCCGAAGTAGGCGAACACTCGGATGCGCTCGGGGTCCTCCGCCCAACCGAACAGCCCCTTGAGGAAGTCGTACAGGGTGCCACTGGCCAGCGGGCCCGACTCGATGATCCACATCGGCTGCATCAGCCAACCGTCCTCCAGGCCGAGCAGTTCGCGGAACTCGTGGAAGGCCTTGCCCACCAGGCCGGCGGCGAAGAAGATGAGCAGGACGCCGGTGATCCGGAAGAAGGCGCGCAGGTCGATGTTCTTGCCGAACCGGTACACGAGCACGCCGACGACGGCCGAGACGCCGAGACCGAGCAGGCCGCCCAGCACCACCTGGGCGCCGGATGCCGAACCGGTTTCGGCGCCGAGGAGGAACAGCACCGTCTCGAAGCCTTCGCGGGCCACGGCGACGAACGAGATGAACATCACCGCACTGGCGGTGGTGGCTCCGTCGATCTTCGACCGCAGGTCGCCACTCATGGCTCGGGCGTTCTTGCGCATCCACAGGATCATCCAGGTCAGCACCACGGCGGCGGCGACGGCGAGCGTTCCCTCGATGGCCTGCTCGGCCTTGCCCTCGAACTCGCCGACCAGGGTGTTGAAGAGCAGCCCGGTGATCACGCAGATGACCGCGGCGATCCCCGCGCCCAGCCAGACCTGGCCGGTGCGGTCGCCACGACCGGTCTTGACGAGGTAGCCGATGAGGATGGCGAGAACGATCGAGATCTCGAGACCCTCGCGAAGGGTGATCAGGAATGCTGCGGACATGTCCCCAATGTTAAGCAAGCTGAACATCGCTTCGCAAGTCGCCCTGCGAATCAGTCGAGCGACGCACCGGTCGGGTCAGCGGGTGCCCCACACGAAGCGGTGGGTGTGGATCCCGAAGTAGGTGAAGCTCTCGACGCTGCGCACGTCGGGGATGGACCGGATCTCGTCGTCGATGACGCCCAGGAGGCGGGCGGAGTCCTCGCACAGCACCTCGACCAGGAGATCGAACGACCCGCTCGTGAACACCACGTAGATGACACCCTCGATACCGGCGATCCGGTCGGCGACGTCGCGCACGTTGCGCTCCACCCGCACCCCGAGTGCTGCCATGACGGGGTAGCCGAGCGCCAGCGGGTCGGTCACACCCACGACCTGCACCACCCCGGCGTCGAGGAGTCGTTGCACCCGCAGTCGCGTGGCTGCGGGCGACAGGCCCACCAGTTCGGCGAGATCCGCGTAACTGGCGCGGCCGTCCTTCTGCAGGGCCTCGATGAGCTGACGGTCGGTGGGGTCGAGTGGGATCATCGCCGACATGCTCACACGATGCCGGCCGACAGACCGAAGTCGATGGAGATGTTCGACCCGGTGATCGGCGTGGCGTGGGGCTGGGCCAGGAACCAGATCAGCTCAGCGATCTCGTCGGGCCGGATGAACCGGGCCAGCGAGCCCTGCGGATACCCGTCGAGCAGCTTGCCCAGATACGCCTCGGGGTCGCCTCCGCCGAAGTCTCGAGCCTGGCCGTGGAGCATCGGCGAATCGACGTCGCCGGGACAGACCGCGTTGACGCGCACGCCCCGGGGCGCGAGCTCGAGCGCGAGTGCCTTGGTCAGGATCGACACGGCGCCCTTCGACGCGCAGTAGACCGCGGCGCCAGCGTTGCCCTGGAGGCCGGCATCACTGGACAGGTTCACCACGCAGCCACGCGTCGCTTCGAGGTGGGGGATGGCGGCCGACGTGAGGAAGTACAGGCCCTTCACGTTCACCTCGATGACGTGGTCGAAGGCGGCCTCCTCGGTGAGATCGCTGGGGCCTTCCGTCCACACGCCGGCGGCGTTGACGACCGCATCGAGTCGACCGAACGTCTCGACGGTGTGGGCCACGGCGTCGCGGCACTGGCCGACGTCGCGGAGGTCGGCGACGACGGGTGCCACGCCTGCCAGCGTGACCGGGCGAACGTCGAGACCGGCAACCGACCAACCGCCGTTGACGAAGCGGCTCGCGGTCGCGCCGCCGATGCCGCCGGCGGCACCCGTGACCAGGACGACGCGTGTGGGCGCGGGCTGCGTCACGGCATCCACGAGCGGTTCTCGGGCAGCGAGTTGCCACCGTCGATCACGAGCATCTGCCCGGTGACGAACGAGGCCGCCGGATCCGCCAGGAAGCGAATGGCGGCAGCCACCTCGGCCGCAGTGCCGGAGCGTCGCACGGGTGACGCCTCGCCGGCTGCCCGTTCGGCGTCGCTCTGCGATCCGGTGGCGATCCAGCCCGGGGCGACGGCGTTCACCGTGATGCCATGGCCGGCGTATTCGAGCGCTGCGGCGCGGGTGAATCCGATCATTCCGGCCTTTGCCGAGTGGTAGGCGATGTCGCCGATGAACGCCTGGAGTGGACCCGACGTGCTCGCGACGTTGACGATGCGTCCGTAGCCGCGCTCGGCCATGTGGCCGACGACGCTGCGGGTGACGTGGAAACACGTCGTGAGGTTGCGATCGATGCCATCGCGCCACTGTTCGTCGGTCGTGGAATGCAGCGCGGCATCGGCCAATTCGCCGCCGAGGGCGATCATCCCGGCGTTGTTGACGCAGATGTCGATGCGGCCGGCGACCGCGAGCGCCACGCGCGTGACTCGGGCGGCGTCGCCCTGATCCATCAGGTCGGCGACGACACCGATGGCCCGTTCGCCCAGATGATCGATCTCGTTGGCGCGGTCGTGGATGCGTTCGCTGGTGCTGGCCAGCACGACGGTGGCTCCGTCGGTGGCGAGCGCTCGAGCGGTGGCGTAGCCGATGCCGTCGGGGCTGCCCGCCCCAGTGATGAGGGCCACCTGGCCGGAGAGGTTCACGACAGCAATGCTTGCACAGCGCTGCGGAAGACGTCGGTGTGCAGGTCGACGTCGCGCTGCGAATGGTGCGGCGACATGAGCGCCATGTTGTGGAACGGCGTGAGCAGGATGCCTCGGTTCACTGCCCACAGGTGCATGAACGCGTCGAGTTCGTGGTCGACCGCGGCCGCGGCCGCGGCACCGTCCTTGGGCGCAGGGCAGAACCAGTACTCGGCGCGGCCTCCGAGCTGCTGCACGTTCCAGGGCAGTTCGAAGTGATCGATGGTCGATTGCACCCCTGCTGCCCACGCGCCGGCGAGCGGGATCATGTGCGCGAAGTCGTCGTCGCCCAGCGTCGAGGACAACGTCGCCCGGACTGCAGCGATCGCCAACGCGTTGCCCGTGAGCGTGCCGCCCACGCCGCTGACGTCGACCGACTCACCGAGCAGGGTGGGCATGAGCTGCTCGGCCACGTCGGCCGTCATGCCGTACGCCGCCGCCGGCATGCCCCCGCCGATGGTCTTGCCGATGACGAAGAAGTCGGGATCGAGCCCCCAGGCCGCGGTTGCACCGCCGGGACCGACGCAGATGGTGTGCGTCTCGTCGATGACCAGCAGAGCCCCGTACTGGCGGGTGAGCCGGCGGAGCTCGTCGTGGAAGCCGGGCTCGGGCAGCACGATGCCGATGTTGGTGAGCGCCGGTTCGGCCAGCACGCACGCGACATCGCCCTCGGCCAGTGCCTTCTCGAGTGCCTCGAGATCGTTGAACGGGACGACGACGCTGGTGTGGCTGGGGTCGATCTGCGGGCCGATGCTGCCCGGGCGCGACCGCGTGCTGCCGTCGGGGCCGACCACCACGAGGGTCTCGTCGACGCTGCCGTGGTAGCACCAGTCGAACACCAGCACCTTCGAGCGGCCGGTGAGATGGCGGGCGAACCGCAGCACGAATCGGTTGGCGTCGGTGGCCGTCATGGCCATCTGCCAGACGGGAAGGCCGAAGCGGCGGGCGAGCTCGCCACCCACCCATGCGGCGTCGGCGTTGGGCAGCATGGTGGTGATGCCGCGCAGCGCCTGGCGGTGCAGTGCCTCGGCCACCTGGGGGAGTGCATGGCCGGTCATCGCCCCGGTGTCGCCCAGACAGAAGTCGACGTACTCGTGCCCGTCGACGTCGCTGAACCGGGCGCCCGATGCTTCCTCGAAGAACAGCGGGAACGAGCCCGGCCAGCGGGTCATCCACGCCATGGGCACGCCGCCGAGCAGCGACGTGCGCGCCTCGGCCGCCAACTCGGCTGAGCGCGGATGGAGGTCGATGAACCGCTGCTCCTCGTCGAGGTGCAGGGCGGCCAGGCGTTGTCGATCGATCATGTCCATCACCCTAACACGATCGATTCGACATCGAATCAGTCATCGAACGAGCGAATCGCTCGCTGTCGCCGATGCCGAACGCGCGGTTGCTCAGGCGGCGCGGTTGCTCGGGCGGCGCGGTTGCTCAGGCGGCGCGGATGGTGGGTGGGCCGGTGGTGGTGATGTGCCCGCCTGGTCGGACGACGGCGAGTGTGCGATCCGGTTGGAGGATCAATTGCCAGCCGCCCTCGTGCACCAGATGGTGATGCTTCGAGCAGAGCGGCAGAAGATTGTCGATGTCGAATCGATCGTGTTAGGGTGATGGACATGATCGATCGACAACGCCTGGCCGCCCTGCACCTCGACGAG
>JANMFL010000348.1:0-6903 GCA_031377945.1 Acidimicrobiaceae bacterium
ATCATCAAACCCCACGCCGAGCACGTGCACCGGGCGAACGCCGACGTGCCCGAGGAGATCATCACCGGCCTGGCCCAGATGGGCGCGTTCGGACTCAGCGTGACGGCCGAGTACGGCGGGTTCAGCGAGGGCGGCGACGGCGAGTACATCGGCATGGTCGTGGCCACCGAAGAGCTCAGCCGCGGTTCGCTGGGCATCGGCGGCTCGCTCATCACCCGCCCCGAGATCCTCACCAGGGCCCTCGTGAAGGGCGGCACCGAGGCGCAGAAGCAGGAGTGGCTGCCCAAGCTGGCCGTCGCCGACGTCATGCCGGCCGTCGCGGTCACCGAGCCCGACTACGGCAGCGACGTGGCCGGTATCAAGGTCACCGCCACCGAGGCCATCGGCCCGAACGGCGAGCCCGGCTACGTCATCAACGGCGTGAAGACATGGTGCACGCTCGGCGCCCGTGGCGACGTGCTGGCACTGCTGGCCCGAACCGACCCCGACCGCACCAAGACGCACCGCGGCCTCAGCCTGTTCATCGTGCCCAAGCCACGTGGCGAGGGCCATGGGTTCGAGTTCGTGCAGGCCCCGACCGCCGACGGCACCACCGGGAAGATGGAGGGTCGGGCGATCGACACCATCGGCTACCGCGGCATGCACAGCTACGAGGTCGCCCTCGAGAACTGGTGGGTGCCGGCCGAGAACCTGGTCGGTGGCCCCGATGGGCTCGGCAAGGGCTTCTACCTGCAGATGGCCGGCTTCGAGAACGGCCGCCTCCAGACCGCAGCCCGCGCCGTCGGCGTCATGCAGGCCGCCTACGAGGCCGCCCTCGACTACGCCCAGAACCGCAAGGTCTTCGGCTCGCCCATCTCCGAGTACCAACTCACCCAGGTGAAACTCGGCCGCATGGCGATGCTCACCCAGGCCGGCCGCCAGTTCGCCTACGCCGTCGCCCGGATGATGGCCAAGGGCGAAGGCACGTCGGAGGCCGCGATGGTGAAGGCCTACGTGTGCAAGGCGGCCGAGTGGGTCACTCGCGAGGCCATGCAGATCCACGGGGGCATGGGATACGCCGAGGAGTACACCGTGTCGCGGTTGTTCGTCGACGCACGCGTGCTGAGCATCTTCGAAGGCGCCGACGAGACGCTGTGCCTGAAGGTCATCGCCCGCACCCTCGTCGCCAACGCCAACGCCAACGCCTGACGCGGCTCAGGCGCGGTGCACGGTGACCGCGTAGTTGCCGCCGTCGAACGGGTCGCGTTCCCATGTGGCGAACCGTTCCACCAGCGTCAGCCCTGCTGCCGCGGCCGCGGCGTCGTATTCGGCGAGGGTGATCGCGTCGTGGCGCTGCTCGAGACCGAAACCTGCGACCAGCACACCTCCGGGCTCGAGGTGCTCGGCCAGGTTGGCGACGATCGCGGCGCGCACGTCGGCATCGCAGAACAGCATCACGTTGCCGGGCATGGCCACCAGCGCGTACCGGCGCGGCAGCGTCATTGCAGCCAGATCATCGTGGTACCAGTCGAGTTGCGGCGCGTCGCGTCGGGCGTACGCCAGCAGATCGCCGTCGAGGTCCACACCATCCACGTCGATGCCGCGGCGGGCCAACTCGATGGCCACCCGGCCCATGCCGCACCCGGCGTCGAGCACCGACGACGGCGAGTACGCAGCGATGAGGTCAGCCTCGCCATGAGCGGCCGTGCCATCGGCCTCCATGCGCGCCCAGCGAGTGTGGTACTCGACGAGATCGATCTCGCGACGCCACGCCGCCCACCGGTCGCTGACGTGACGGCCGGCGTCGTCGGTCATGCCACCAGCTCGGCGAGTGAGGTGATGCGGTCGAAGTCGGCGCCGGGATGATCGTCGAAGGGATCGAGCAGGATCGGGTGCAACCCGGCCGCCCTCGCACCGCCCACGTCCATCGTCACCGAGTCGCCGACGTAGGCGATGCGATCGCGCGCGATGACGTCGAAGTGCTCGAGCGCGACGTCGAAGATACGCGGGTCGGGCTTGGCGATGCCCACCACATGGCTGTCGACGATGACCCTCACGGGCGTGTGCGGGCCTGGGCCGGCCTGGCAGACACCACTTCGGGCGAGCACCTCCGCGATCTGTCCGCTGGCGTTGCTGACCACCCCCACCGGCACGCCGGCTTCGTGCAGCGCTCGGAGCGCGTCGACGCTGTCGGCGATGGGCCACCGCCACGTCCACGCGTTGCGGGTCTGCTCGAGCACCATCGCGGCGAGCTCGACGTCGTCCTCGGGCACACCGACGGCACGCACGTACGCCAGGTTGTAGTCGTGCCAGAACCGTTCATGGGCGCCAGCGGCGCTCTTCGCAGCCATGCCCGCGTAGTGCGCCCTGACGTGGGCGTTCACCGACGGATCGCCGTGGTGGTAGGCCAACAGCGGGCCAAGGATGGTCGGATCGGGCAGCAGGAAGATGCCGCCGGCGTCGAACAGGATCGCGTCGAAATTCGGGTGCACCACCGCATCAACCTAACCTTGGGGCGTGCGCAGCCCTCGTGACTTCTTCAAGCCGCTCGCCGTCGGTGCTCCCGACCCCGTGCGCGAGATCCCCTTCCGCCCCAGCCGGGTCATCCACTTCTTCCCGCCGCAGAACGAGAAGCTCGTCGCGAAGCTGCCCGAGATCATCCCGACGGTCGACATTCTGCTCGGCAACCTCGAGGACGCCATTCCGATGGCCGACAAGGAAGCCGCTCGCGCGGGTCTGGTGAAGGTGGGCCAGACGGTCGACATGGGAGCCACCCAGCTGTGGACGCGCATCAACAGCCTCGACTCGCCGTGGGCCCACGACGACCTCGTCACGCTCGTCGGCGAGATCGGCGACAAGCTCGACGTGATCATGGTGCCCAAGGTCGAGGGCCCCGAAGACATCCACTACGTCGACCGTCTGCTGGCGCAGCTCGAGGCCAAGGCCGGCCTGAGGAAGCCACTGCTCGTGCACGCCATTCTCGAGACCGCGCGCGGTGTGGCCAACATCGAAGCGATCTGTGCCGCCTCGCCGCGCATGCAGGGTCTGTCGTTGGGCCCGGCCGACCTGGCCGCGAACCGCCGCATGAAGACCACCCGTGTCGGTGGCGGCCACCCCGACTACCTGGTGCGCGTCGACCCACACCAAGGGACCGACGGCCCCGAGTACTCGGCGCCACGGGCCACCTTCCAGCAGGATCTCTGGCACTACACCATCGCCCGCATGGTCGATGCGTGCGTGACGTTCGGCCTGCTCCCGTTCTACGGCCCGTTCGGCGACATCAAGGACACGGTCGCCTGCGAGGACCAGTTCCGCAACGCATATCTGCTGGGCTGCGTGGGCGCATGGAGCCTGCACCCCGTGCAGGTCGACATCGCCAAGCGCGTGTTCAGCCCGCGCCCCGACGACGTCCGTCAGGCGCAGCGCGTCATCGACGCGATGGGCGACGGCACGGGCGCCATCATGCTCGACGGCAAGATGGAGGACGATGCCTCGGTGAAGCAGTGTCACGTCGTCGTCGAGCTCGCCCGTCAGCTGGCCAGCCGCGATCCGGAACTCGCCGCGTCGTACGGCTTCTGAGAGAAGAGAACGCATCATGTCCGACCACATGTCCGGCCACACGTCCGGCCTTCGTCCCCGTCGTTCCGTGCTGTACATGCCGGCCGCCAACGAGCGCGCACTCGAGAAGGCCAAGACCATCGCGGCCGACGCGATCATCTTCGACCTCGAGGACGCCGTCGCCCCCGATGCGAAGGAAGCGGCCCGCGCGAACGCAGTGGCCGCGGCGACGTCGGGCGAGTACGGCTCGCGTGAGTTGACCATTCGCTGCAACGGCCTCGACACGCCGTGGGGGGTCGACGACCTCGCCGCGGCCGCCCAGTCGGGTGCAGCCGCGGTGGTCATCCCCAAGGTCGGCTCGATCGAGTACCTCGATCAGGTGTCCACACGGCTCGATGCCGCCGGCGCCCGGGCCGACATGAAGATCTGGGCGATGGTCGAGACCCCCACGGCCATCTTCGACGTGCGCGCGCTGGCCGCGCACTGGCGCGTCGCCGTGCTCGTGATGGGTACGAACGATCTCGCCCGCGAACTGCGGTCCTCGCTCGGTGCGGCCGGGCGTCATCCACTGGTGCCGCATCTCGTCACAGCGCTCGCCGCAGCTCGCGAGGCCGGCAAGGTCATCCTCGACGGCGTGTACAACGACGTGAAGGACGACGACGGGTTCCGCGTCGAGTGTGTCCAGGGCTTCGAGATGGGCTTCGACGGCAAGACCCTCATCCACCCGGGCCAGGTCGACATCTGCAACGACGTGTGGGCCCCGACCGAGGACGACGTCGCCGACGCCCGCGGCCTCATCGCCGCGTTCGACGAGGGCCTCGCTGCGGGCAAGGGCGTCGTCACCTACAACGGCCGGATGATCGAGAACCTGCACGTCGCCAACGCCCAGCGTCTGCTGGCCGTGGCCGACGCCATCGCCAGACGCGGCTGAGGGGCATCTCTGGGAGACGCCCCTCGGTCGAGCGAGCCCTTTCTCGCAGATCGTGTCTGCGCTGTCCCCAACAGGGGGAGGTGGCTGCTTGTGTCTTCACGATGCGCCTTCACGAGCGCACGCGCAAGAGGGACTTCTGTCAATAGGGCTCGACGGCGGGTGCGGTGACGACACCCGTGAGGCGAGCCTTCGCCGTCTGACCGCGGCGCTTGGCCGGCACGGCACCCGTGACGGCCGCCAGGCCGAACGTCGGCATGTTGCCGTACACGGTCTCGACGCGATCGTCGGCCAGCAACACCGTCTCGTGGAAGATGCCCACCGAGCCGTTGTCGCGGATCTTGCTGTTGAACGACCGCCACGCAGGCAGGTGCGACGCTGACGCGGACTTCGAGTACGCCTCGAGATGCTCGAACGACTCCCAGTACTGCCAGACGAGGATCGTCCGACCGGAGAGCAGCGTGCGCGGCGTACCGACGAGGCCCAGGCTTCGGTCCTTCTGCAGCTCGACGAGCATGCGCGGCATCGCCACTGCGACCGGTAGCCACTTCCACGGCTTCCAGATCTGGTTGAGTCGCATGCCGATGAGGAACAGCACTTTGCCGTCCGCCCCCGTATCGGCCGAGTACCGGCCCTTGTTGATCGATGCCACCGAGTGACCTCCTGTTCGTCGATCACCCGATGTGATCAGTGTTCACATTACCGACAGATGTGAACACTGTCAACATTCGTGGCAGACTGTTGCCATGGCGGAGAAGCCGTATCACCACGGAGCGCTCGAGCTCGCGTTGTCCAGCGCGGCCATGGAGGTCGTGCGGACGTCGGGCATCGCCGACCTGTCGCTGCGCGACCTGGCGCGCGAGGTGGGTGTGTCGCCGTCGGCCACGTACCGCCACTTCCCCAGCCGCGATCACCTCGTCGCACGCGTGTCGCAGCTCGCACGCGAATCACTGGCGGGTGCGTTGCTCGGGGCACGCGACGCAGTGGCGGCCACCGGTGCACTGAAGCGACGGTCCGTCGTGCAGTTCCGCGAGATCGGTCGCGCCTACGTCACGTTCGCGGTCGAGCATCCGACCCTGTTCGAGGCGGCGTTCACGCCGTGCCACATCCGCCTCGAACGCGCCGACGACCCCAGCGCCTGGATCGTGCTGGTCGAGGCCATCGACCACATGGTGGTCACAGGCGCCGTGCCGGCCGTTCGCCGCAAGGACGCACCGATCATCGCCTGGTCCGGCGTGCACGGCCTGGCCCAGATCCTGACCGCGTCGGTGTGGCCGTCGGGTATCGATGCCACCGGCGAGATCGACGCTGTCCTCGACGGCATCTCGCGAGCCATCAGCTGACCCCGTCCCTTAGGGTCGAGGGGATGGATGTCGAGGTCGTGCACCGGCGGATCACCGTCGTGACCGCGCTCCCGCTGAAGCGGGCTGCACGTGAGCGACTGGCAGATCTGCTGGGCGCGAGGGTCGTCGACGTCAGGGACGAGGTCGACCACGCGGACCTCGTGCTCACCCCCTCGTCAAGTCCCCAGCTGATCGGGATGCTGCGACGGAAGTACGCCGAGGCCCGCATCGTCGTGGTCGAACTGGAGGACTGGGAGTTCGACGTCGACCTGCCGGGGCCGGTGAAGCGGCTGCTGCGCGGTGGTGCCGACGGGTACGTGCTCGCGGACAGCATCGACGAGCTGGCTCAGAAGATCGCCGGACGGCAGGATCGGGCCACCGACGTCGACGACCTCGTCGAGCCCAGCGCGCTGCCGTCGGCCTCGGCGGTCGACGACCTGGTCGCGTCGTTCCTGCGCGAATCCGAGGAGTCACCCACCGCGGTGAGAAGGCGCGACCAGCCGCCTCACTGAGCCGAGTGCGGCTTCGTGCCGATGATGCACCGGGCCGCACCCGGGACTCGCACCGAACCGCCACGCTCGAACACACCCACGTCGGCGATCACCCGGTCGCGGATCCGCTGCCGCTCCCCCAGGTCCGCCGCCTGCAGCGCAGCCATCGCCAGCGAGACGTGTTCACTCATCAACTCCCAGTACTGCTCCGGCGACGACGTCACCAACTCGACGTCGACGTCCCACTCGCCGACCTCGACGAGGCCGGCCGCCTCGTACAGCCCGCCGACCGCCCACGGTGCGGCGCAGCGGAACATGTTCGGCGCAGCGGGGTCGGTGGGCGGCAGGGTCACCACCGACGCGATTGCCTGCATGCACACGGACGTCCACGGGTTCTCGTCCGGCTTGACCCACACCGACGCGCACAGCCGTCCCCCGGGCGCGAGCACGCGCACGAACTCGTCCGTCGCCGCGGCCATGTCCGGGAAGAACATGTAACCGAAGCGCACGGACACGCTGTCGAACGTGGCGTCACCGAACGGAAGGTCGTCGGCGCTGCACACGACCGTCTCGACGTTGGCGACGCCGAGCGACCGAGCTCGCC
>JANMFL010000380.1:0-3029 GCA_031377945.1 Acidimicrobiaceae bacterium
GGAGCTCGACGTACACCTCGTTGCCGGTCAGCGCCGACAGCTCTTCGCCCAACGAGTCGATCACCGGGGTCGAGCCGCTGTACGCCTCGCCACCGTCCTCGGGCAGCGTGCAACACCAGGCCATGGTCGTGCCTTCGTCGCCCCAGTCGGCCCGGCTCCAACGGCGCACGGTGGCGTGCTCGATGCCGTCGGCCTGCATCTCCCAGTCCACCCTCACCGGCAGCTGCCAACACACCGACGGCTTCCAGTCGATGGGCGATTCGCCGAACTCGATCGCGGCCAGGTGCAGCGCGCACCCGGCGCCACCGTCGAACCCTGGCCGGTTGAGGAAGATGCATGCCCCGTCGACCACCTTCGTGTTCGAGCGTGAGTGATCGCTGAACACGTCGTCGGCGTCGACCCGATCGAAGAACTGCCACAGGTGCGTCGGCACCGTCGCAGCGAGCGCGGAGACGTTCATCGCCTCGTCCAGACCGGTCAGCTCGGCGCCGACCGAACAGCAGCCCTGCTGCAGATGTTCGGTCGGCTCGTCGAGAATGCCCTTGCAGCCTCGGCCCCAGATGCACGTCCAGTTGGACTGCAGGAAGTCGGGTTCGAATCTCCACAACGTGTCGTCGTGGAGAATCTCGATGAACTCGTCCGGGTCCGAAGGCTCGGCCGTCCCGCCCGCCGGCACCGGGCTCATACGGTGGGCGGCACCTCTCGGGCAGCCGTGAACCGACGTGCCACGTCCTGCCAGTTGGCGATGTTCCAGAACGCCTTCACGAAGTCGGCCTTCACGTTCTTGTACTGCAGGTAGTAGGCGTGCTCCCACGAATCGATCACCAGCAGCGGCACCGAACCGGCGCCGACGTTGCCCTGGTGGTCGTGGATCTGCTCGACGACCAACTTGCCGGCCACGGGCTCCCACGCCAGGGCACCCCAACCGATGCCCTGCACGTTCACGGTGGCGGCGGTGAGCTGCGCTTGCACCTTCTCGAAACTGCCGAAGTGTTCGTCGATCGCGGCGGCGAGTTCGCCCTCGGGGCGACCGCCGCCGTCGGGGCTCATGTTCGTCCAGAAGATGCTGTGCAGCACGTGCCCGCTGACGTGGAACGCATAGCTGCGCGACAGCATGTTGATGGTGCTGAAGTCGCCGGCCTCGCGGGCTGCGGCCATGGCCTCGAGCGTGTCGTTGGCGCCCTTCACGTAGGCCGCGTGGTGCTTGTCGTGGTGCAACTCGACGATTTCGGCGCTGTAGTGCGGCTCGAGCGCACCAGGTGAGTAGGGCAGGTCGGGCAGGGTGTAGAGGGGCATCATCGACTCCTTTGGTCGCTCTTGTTCCCACCGTACCCGTGTGTCAGACCTGCCGCGACGTGGCACCCTTGAGCCCGTGACCATCACCCCCGCCACGGACCACTACGACCTGATCATCATCGGGGCCGGCTCCGGCAACTCGATCATCGGCCCGGAGCACGACGACTGGCGCATCGCCATGGTCGAGCGGGGCGCGTTCGGCGGCACCTGCATGAACCGCGGGTGCATTCCCACGAAGATGTTCGTCTACGCCGACGACCTTCCCGAGCACGCCGCCCACTGCGACCGATACGGCATTCGCACAACGATCGACGGTGCCGACTGGCAGGCCATCGTGCACCGTGTCTTCGGCCGCATCGACCCCATCGCCGACGGCGGTCGCGACTACCGGCACAGCCTGCCCAACGTCGATGTCCACGAGCACACCGCACACTTCGTCGGCGAGCGCACGCTCGAGGTCGGCGGAAAGCGCATCACCGGCGACCAGATCGTCGTCGCCGCCGGTGCCCGGTCGTTCATCCCCGAGGTCCCGGGCATCGACGACGTCCCGTTCCACACCAGCGACACCATCATGCGCATCCCTCGGTTGCCGGAACACCTGATCATCCTCGGTGGTGGCTTCATCGCCAATGAGATGGCCCACGTGTTCGGATCGCTCGGCTCGAAGGTCACCATCATCACCCGCGGCCACCGGCTGCTGCAGGCTGAGGACCACGACGTCGCCCAACGCATCACCGAGGTGGCGGGCGAGCGGTTCGACCTCGCGCTCGGGTCGACGGTGCACCGGGTTCGACGCGTCGGCGACGGCATCGCCGTCGACATCGCGTGCGACTCCGGCGAACGAACCATCGAGGGTGACGTGCTGCTCGTGGCGGCGGGCCGCATCCCCAACAGCGATCAGCTGCGGGTGCAAGCCGGTGGCATCGAGGTCGACGAGATGGGTGCGGTGAAGGTCGATCAGTACGGGCGTACCACCTCGCCTGGCGTGTGGGCGCTGGGCGACATCAACGGTCGTCATCAGCTCAAGCACATGGCGAACGGTGAGGCCAAGGCGGTGCGCCACAACGTCAGCCACCCCGACGACCTTCGCGCGTTCGACGAGCGGCCTGCGCCGCACGCCGTGTTCACCAGCCCCCAGATCGGTGCGGTGGGCCTCACCGAAGCGCAGGCGAAGCGGCGCCACGACGACGAGGGTGACCCGTACTGCGTCATCAGTCACCCCTACGGCGACGCGGCGTACGGGTGGGCGATGGAGGACACCACCGGCTTCTGCAAGCTCATCGGCGACCCGCGCACGCGCACCGTCGTCGGTGCCCACGTCATCGGCTATCAGGCATCGGTGTTGGTGCAGTTGCTGGTGCAGGGCATGCACCTCGGCAACACCGCCGACGAGATGGCGCTGGGTCAGGTGTGGATCCACCCGGCCCTCAGCGAAGTGGTCGAGCAGGCACTGCTGAAGCTCATGGACGCGTTCGACGCGCTCGACGTCCAGGGTGGGGCCGCTCTCACCTGACTCTCACCCTTCGTGGGTGGCCGATTTACCCGCGGGGCGCAGCATGACTCGTGCCACCCCCGTTGAAAGGCACACCCCGAATGAACAAGCGAATCACCGCCCTCGGTCTCACCGCTGGCCTTCTGGCCGGCGCCGGCGCCGGTTTCCTCCTCGAGAGCTCCGGCAGCGCCGGTGCCGCCGGCAATGTCGCCGTCGTCGCCACAGCCGCAGGCATCTCGGC
>JANMFL010000402.1:0-3669 GCA_031377945.1 Acidimicrobiaceae bacterium
GGCGACGCCGTCGTCGGTCTGAACGACAACGACATCGACTGTCCGACGCTGGACGACCCGGTGCGCACCCTGATGCCCGACGGAGCCTCCGTCGACACGGGCGTGCTCGCGCCGCTACGCGGCAACACCAAGAGCCTGCTCGGTGCCGTGTTGCGACCGGTGGGCATCGCGTTGCTGGCTTTGCTGGCGCTCGTGATCGTCAAGCACCTGTTCTTCGCCACCGGTCGCGCGTTGCGCGACATGGGAGCGGGTGCACCGGTCGACCGTGGCCGACGGCACGACGCGCCATAGGCGCGCTCAGCCGGGGAAGGCGGCTTCGGCCCGCGTGCGCAGGTCGGTGACCGCGTGCGCCAGGCCTTCGGGGTCGCGATAGAGCGCGCTCCCTGCCACGAGGATGTTGGCGCCGGCACCGGCGGCCGCGGCGATCGTCTCGGGACCGATGCCGCCATCGACCTCGATGTCGACCTGCTCGGTGAGCCCTGCGGCAGCGATCATCGCCCGGACCTCGCGGATCTTGGGCTCCATCGTGGCGATGTACTTCTGCCCACCGAACCCAGGGTTCACGGTCATCACCAGCACCATGTCCACCAGGTCCAGGACATGGGCGACGGACGACGCGGGTGTGGCCGGGTTCAGAGCGACCGAGGCCGTCGCGCCGAGTGACGCGATGTAGGCGAGGGTGCGGTGCAGGTGCGTGCACGCCTCGGCGTGCACGATGAGGCGCGAGCACCCGGCCTCCACGTACTGGGCTGCCATGGCATCGGGGGTGAGGACCATCAGATGCGCTTCGAAGGGCAGCGACGTGTGGCGGCGAGTCGCGGCGATCACATCGGGGCCGAACGTGAGGTTGGGCACGAACTGGCCGTCCATGACGTCCCATTGGATGCGGTCCACCCCTGCGGCCTCGAGCGCGGCGACCTCCTCACCGAGACGGGAGAAGTCGGCGGGCAGCACGCTGGGGGCGATCTCGATCCTGGGCACGCGCCGAGGGTAACGCGTGTGTCCGGTGCGCGTCGGGTCCGTAGGCTCGCACCGATGTCCGCTTCAGCGCACCACGAGACGGTCGTCGTCGAGAAGATGGCGGCCGGCGGTGACGGCATCGCCCGAGCCGCCGACGGCCGTGTGCTGTTCGTGGAGGGAGGCCTGCCCGGCGAGCGCCTGCGGGTCGCAGTGCACACTGCGAAGAAGGACTTCGCGAAGGGAGTCGCGGTCGAGGTGCTCGAGGCGTCGCCCCTTCGGGTGGCGCCGCCGTGCCCGGCGCTCGCGCTCGGGTGTGGTGGCTGCCAGTGGCAGCACGTGTCGGCCGAAGGGCAGCTCGGTCTCAAGGCGTCGATCGTCGTCGACGCGCTCCGGCGGACGGCCAAGCTGCCCGATCCCGAGGTGCACACCGGTCGATCCGTGTCCCCGTGGGCGTACCGAACGTCGATGCGGTTCGCCGTCGATGACCAAGGTCGAGTCGGCCTGCGCGCAGCCTCGAGCCATCGGATCGTCGCGCTCGACGATTGCCTGGTCGCTCACCCCGGGATCACGGCCATGTTGCCGACGCTGCGGGTGCGTGGCGCCGACGAGGTGTCGGTCCGTGTCTCGGTGGCGACCGGTGAGGCGACCGTGCTCGCCTCCGATGCTCGAGCACGAATCGAAGGGTTGCCTGAGCACGCCCGCGTCGGCGCCGATGCGGTGGTGCACGAATCCGTCGCCGGCGTGCGCCTTCGTGTGAGCGCGGCCTCGTTCTTCCAGAGCGGCCCGGACGCGGCAGACCTTCTCGTGAGTGCAGTCCGCGAGGCAGGCGGTGCGTTGCTGGCAAATTCGGAGGGTGTGCTCGACGCCTACGGTGGCATCGGGCTGTTCGCCGCCACGTTGCCACTCGGAGCAGCCATCGTCGTCGAGAGCAGCCGATCGGCGTGCGCCGACGCCCTGGTCAACGTGCCCGACGCGGACGTCGTGTGCATTCCGTTCGAGCAGTGGACACCTCGACCGGTGCAGGTGGCGGTGGTCGACCCTGCCCGCGCCGGGTTGGGTCGCGATGCCGCCGGTGTGCTGGCGGCCACCGGTGTCGAGCGGGTGGTGTTGGTGAGCTGCGATCCGGTGAGCCTGGCTCGCGACACCATGCTGCTTGCGGGACATGGCTTTCGCCACGGTGGCTCGACCGTGCTCGATCTGTTCCCGAACACTCCCCACGTCGAGGTGGTCACGGTGTTCGATCGCGGCTGAGTCAGCGCAGACGGGCCATCCGCTGCTCGACCCTGTCGAGGAACGCCGTCCGCTGGCCGTGATCAGCGTGGTCGATGCCGTACAGCGCCAACCAGGTACTGCGTGCCCGGCGACTGCACAGCAATCGAAGTGATCGGAACGCAACGCGCTTGCCGCCCTCGCCCTGCAACACGTTCACCCACTTCGGCGAACCGTGGGTGGTGACGGCGACGATGCGGCGAATGCTGCGCAGGCGTGGACGGATCGTGTTCGATCCCTCGGGGAGGTCGTACGCGACGCCCTGCACCCACACCCGGTCGATCCACCCCTTCAGCATGGCCGGCTGCCCCGAGAACCAGGTGGGGTAGACGAGCACCAGTGCCTCGCACCACTGCAGGTCCGCGGCATAGGTGGCGATGTCGGGTTTGTTCGAAGGATCGTCGAGGTGATGTTCGCGTTCCCACGCCGACAGTTCGGGCACGAATCCGTCGGCGTACAGGTCCAGCAGGCGCACTTCGTGGCCGGCCGCGGCGAGTCCGGCGAGCACCCGATCGCGTGCTGCGGCGACGAACGAGTCGGGGTGCGGATGGCAGTGGACGACGTGAACTCTCACAACGCTCTCATCCGTCGCTCGACACGGGTCAGGAAGCGTTCGCGCTCGTCGACGGTGGAGGTGTCGATCGCGTACAGCCCGAGCCAATGGGTGGACGTGCGCAGCCCCGTGTTCATCCGGATGGTGCGCATCAGCGTGCGCCGACCGTTGTCGTTGACGAGTTTCACGTAACGCCACGGTGAGCCGTAGGTGCTGATGCCGATCATGTGGCGAACCTGCGTGAGGCCGGGTCGGACCTTCCCCTGCTCGTCGAACCGGAACCCGACGCCAGGCACGAGCACTCGCTCGAGCCATCCTTTCAACACTGCCGGTTGCCCGCTCCACCATGTCGGGTAGACGAACACGAGCGCTTCGGCGGCCCGCACCAGATCGGCGTGTTCGCGCACGAGTGGATCCAGAATCGGTGTGTCGAGGTGGTACGCCGTCCGTTCATCGCTGGTCATCGCGGCACCGAATCCGAGTGCGTAGAGGTCGAGCAGGTGCACTGTGTGACCAGTGAGGCGGAGCGCGTTGCTGGCTCGCGCGGCGATCGCATGGTTGTAGCTGTCGCCCTTGGGATGGGCGAGCACGACGAGGACCTGCATCGGAGGCGACGCTACAGGCTCACCTAGATTGGCGAGGCATGTTCGACGACGATTCCCGGCCGGTGCGCCCACGCGACGCCGTGCCGGCGTACCTGATGGGCTTCGTGCTCATCGGGGTCGTGCTGTCGATCTCAGGGCCGGCGCTGTCGCACCTGCGTGACCGAATGGGCACCGACGACGGTGGCATCGCCTGGATGTTCGTCGGTGGTTCGGTCGGCTACATCGGCGGTTCCATGTTCGCCGGTCGTCTGCTCGACCACGGTCGCGGCCATCGGTGGTGGG
>JANMFL010000411.1:0-6738 GCA_031377945.1 Acidimicrobiaceae bacterium
CGGCCGACGGGCGACTCGCCTTCGGCGGGCGAGGCGCGCCGTACCACTTCGGGAGCCGGATGTCGCCCGCCTACGACCGCAACGAGAAGGTCCGCGACCTCCTGCACGAGACGTTGCTCGAGATGTTTCCGGCACTCGGCGACGCGACCATCACCCACCATTGGGGCGGTGCCGTCGCTGCAGCGCGCGACTGGTGGTGCAGCGCCACCTACGACCGCGACACCGGCCTGGCTCGTGCCGGTGCCTACGTGGGCGACGGGGTCGGCACCACGAACCTGTCGGGTCGCACCCTGGCCGACCTCATCACCGAGCAGCCATCCGACCTGACGTCGTTGCCCTGGGTGGACCACCGGTCGCGGAAGTGGGAACCGGAACCGCTGCGATGGATCGGGATCAACTCGATGGTGCACCTTCCGGTGGGTGCCGACCGCCATGAAGATCGCAAGGGCACCCCTGCGACGTTGCGCGGGAAGCTGATCGAACGGCTGATCGGACACTGACCGTGACATCAGCGGTCCCGTGTGCGGCCGCGAGCCGCGAGAACCTGTGGCCGCCATGTCAAGCCTTCATCAAAGTCGCCACTGACCGCTTCAGGACGCTTTCGGAGACGCCGATGATCTGAATGGCGATGAGGTGGACGGCCCCTCGCGTCGGGAAGCAGATCGATGCGCAGCGTACGGAGAGCAATTGCAGTGATCGCGATGGCCTGCGTCGCCATCGCAGCCCAGCCGACCGTCGCTGCCGCCGCCGAACCCGTGCCCCCGTACATCATGCCCGACGCCAACTGGCTGTCGGTCGTCAACTACTACCGGGCCATGGCCGGGCTGTCGCCCGTCAGCGAGGACGCGGCGCTGTCGCCCGGCGCCTACCGCCACTCGTGCTACATGCTCTACAACGGCATCTCCCACGACGAGACGCCCGGCCTCACCGGCTACACGTCGAGTGGCGACACGGCAGGCAACCAGGGCAATGTCGCCGTCAGCTCGGGTTACGGAGCCACCGCCCGAAATCACATCGACCTCTGGATGACCGGGCCGTTCCATGCGATCGGCGTGCTGCGGTACAACCTGCGCACGGTCGGGTTCGGCAAGTGCGACCTGCAGAACACCCCCACGTGGCACTCGGGCGCGACGCTGAACGTGATCGCCGGCTTGGTCGGCAACGTCACCCGCCCGACGACGCCGATCCTGTTCCCCGGCAACGGCACCACGACCGCACTCAACAAGTTCATTGCCGAGACACCGAACCCCGTGAAGCTCTGTGGCTGGACCGGCGCCGCCGGGCTGCCGGTGATCGCGATGATGCCCGAGTCGTTCACCTCCGTCTCGGCGGCCACCATCACCGGCCCTGCCGGACCGCTCCAGACGTGCGCGCTGCACAAGGGCAATGCGAACGACGCCACGGCGAAGGCCATCCTCGGAGGCGACAACGCCATCACCGTACTTCCCCGAAACGAACTGGTGAACGGCACCTACACGGTGCGAATCGTCACGAACGCTCGCACCGTCCAGTGGTCGTTCACGGTGAACTCGGCCGCAGCGACCGGCATCATGCCGATTCCGAAGGTGACCCCGCTGACGGCCGCACGGGCCTACACCGCCGTCACGCCGTTCCGGCTGGCCGACAGCCGTCGGTCGTATCGCATCACCAAACTGCTCGCCAACGTGCCGAAGCTCATCCGGATCGCCGGATCGGCGGGCATCCCGACCGACGTGACCGCCCTCAGTGCGAACTTCACTGCGCTCAACGCCACAGGCGACGGGTACCTGACGGTCTACAACTGCACCAACCCTCGCCCCACGGCTTCGACCATCAACTACTACAAGGGTGAGGTCACGCCGAACGCCGGGTTGTTCCCGCTGAACTCCCGCGGCGAGTTGTGCCTGTACTCGCCGCGCACCATCGATCTGATCATCGACGTCAACGGATACTTCCGACCGGCATCCACCCTGCGATACGAAGGCGAGCAGGCTGTCGCCCTGGTCGACACCCGCACCCGGTTGCGCAGCAGCGGTCGGCTGACGGCCGGTCAAACGCTCAAGGTGAACGTGCCACGGGCTGGTGTCGGTGTGCCGTACGGCGCTGCCGCGGTGGCGTTGAACATCACCGGCAGCTATCCCGACGCGAGCGCGTACGTCACCGCGTACCCGTGCGGTGTGACGCGACCTGTCGTCTCGAACGTGAACCCTGCGGTGCGGACCACCAAGCAGAACTTCGCCATCGTCAAGCTGCCGACCAGCGGCGACCTCTGCGTGTACGTGCCGACCGGCATGCACCTCAAGGTCGACGTGCTCGGCTACTTCGGGGCCAACAGTCCCCACTCGATGACGCCGACCACGCCGACGCGTGTCGTCGACACCCGCGACCGCAGCCGGGCGCTCATGAACATGGGCACCGCCGGCTTCCCGCTCGCGGCGAACACGACGAAGACCATCCAACTGGCCGGCGATCGGGGAATCCCGGGCAGTGCATCGGTGATCTCGGCGAACGTCGCCGTGGTGTCGCCGAGCGGCACCGGTTCGCTGACCATCTGGGATTGCGGGCAACAGCCCCCGATCCAGTCGCTCAACTTCCGGCAGGGTCGCACGGTCGCCAACGGCGTCCAGGTGCAGTTGTCGGGCACCGGAACCGTGTGCGTCCGGTCGACCGCCACCACCCACGTGGTCATCGATGTGAACGGCTGGTGGACCTGACCCGGCCGCCTCAGCGATGCACGTGAGGGTCAGCGGTGCACGTGAGGGTCAGCGGTGCAGCTGGGGGTCGGTGACGCGGGCTCGGAGTCGAACCGTGAACACCGAGTCACCCGACAGCACACCACCGCGACCGAAGAGGCGGCCACCCTGCCAGTTCGACAGCCCCAATTCCGGCTGCACGAGGGCGAATTGGCCATCGACCCAGCGGGTGAATCCGTCGCCGACGAACGGTGCGTCGACCGATCGGTAGAACGCTTCGTGCTCCGCTGCCTCGGTGCTGAGCAACGACGCCACGAAGTGCGGGCTGAATCGGTTGCACTGCTCGACCGCATGCTCGACGTCGTCGACCACGACCACTGCGACCTCCGGAACCGTGTCCCACTCCCACTCGTGGGCGAGCCGCGGGTCGTCGGGCAGCAACTCGTGGATGATCGGTTCCTGCCCTCTGACCGCAGCCGCTTCGGCGGCGGCGGCACGGAAGGCCGGGAGCAGTTCACCGGCCCTCGACCGCACGATGCAGCACACGTTCAGGGTGTTGCAGACCTTTCGGTCGAGCGAGTGCCGAACCGCCAGTGAGAACCCGTCCACGGGGGCGGAAGCGGCCGCGACAAGCCACGCTCCCCCGGTGCCGTGCAGACTGACCGGCACCCCGCTCTGGCGAGCCACCGCACCCAGTTGCGCGACCGCGGTCCCCGACCCTCGGGCTACGGCGAGCGACACCCGAGGGTCCGAGAACAACGCCCAGCCCGCTGCATGTGCAGCACTGTCGACCAACTGCACCGCCCCGTCGGGAAGGCCGGCTGCGGCGAGCGCCGGAGCGACTGCGGCACGCACGATGGCCCGCGCTGTGCCGAGGGCGTCGCTGCCGATACGGAACACGACGGTGTTCCCAGTGCGCAACACGCCAGTGGCATCGGCGAACACATTCGGCCGTCCCTCGAAGACGAAACCGACCACTCCGAGCGGATCGCGCCACTGCTCGACCGACCAACCCTCGTGGTGCACCTCGCCGATCATCTGGCGGCGACGGGTGGGGATGTCGCGCCA
This sequence comes from Acidimicrobiaceae bacterium, assembly GCA_031377945.1. Taxonomy (GTDB): domain Bacteria; phylum Actinomycetota; class Acidimicrobiia; order Acidimicrobiales; family Ilumatobacteraceae; genus UBA668. The sequence goes on from JANMFL010000411.1 coordinate 3,741, forward strand.
TGCGCGCAGACCCGACACCATGTCGGCACGCATCGAGGGCGACAGCGTCAATCGTCCCGTGTGACGACCGCGAGCCGAGGCCGCGGCGACGTCGTCGGCGTTGGCGGCCTCGATCTCCGCGAAGACCTCGTCGTCCTCCAGTCGAGTCGCGAAGGCGTCGAAGAAGGCGGTGATCTGATCATCGGTCGACTCGGACAACGCCTGGAAGCCCTCGACCGCACGCCCGACCGCGGCGCCGACCGCCTCGTGCTCTGCGCGCGGGATGTGCAGCAGGTCGCCGCTCTCGTGGACGACCACCAATCGGTCCCCCTGCTCGAATCGTGCGGCCAACTCGGCGTCGACCGTCACGAAGCGATCGCCACCGACGAGGATGCGTTCACCAGCGACCAGCGATGCGATCGGTTCACTCATGGCGCGAGGACCTCCTGAAGGGCGACCGAGCGCCCGAGTTCGATGGATCGATGGGCTGCCTCGCCGACCGCGACCGAGAGCAGGCCGTCGTGGAGCGTCACGGCCGCCGGCAGTCCGTCGAGGATGGCGTCACGGAAGCCGACGTGCTCGAGGTACGACGCACCGTGGTGCATGCCCTGGTGGCGGATCGACCGATCGTCGACAGCACGTTCGGTGACCCGCCCGATGCCGTCGGAACGCCGTCCGATGCGGATGACACCCTCACCGACCAACGCCTCGACCTTGCCGGCGTCGCCGACCACCGAGATCTCCTGCTCGTTGCGGCTCGCCTCGGCGAACATGCACAGATCGAGCATGGCCCTCACCCCGCCCTCGTACTCGACGACGACATAGGCGTTGTCGAGGATGTCGGGGGTCTCGCCGTCGTAACGCTCGTCGAGATGGTTCACGTCCTGGGCGCCGCTGGCCATGACCCGCACCGGCGGCGTGCCGACCACCTGGTTCATCAGGTCGAAGAAGTGACAGCACTTCTCGACCAGCGTGCCGCCGGTGTTCCGAGTGAACCGGTTCCAGTTGTCGACCTTCACCAGGAACGGGAAGCGATGCTCGCGAATGGCCACCATCCGTACCGCACCCACGCTGCCCGATCGCACCTCCTGCAGCACCGCGGCCGTCGGCGGCATGAAGCGATACTCGAGCCCCATCCACACGACGCGGTGCGGCCAGCGATCCGCCGTGGACGCGGCTGCCGCGATGACGTCGCGGCAGTCGGCCACGGTGGTGCACAACGGCTTCTCGACCATCACGTGGTGCGGGGTGGCGAGCACGTCGAGCAGCACCTGGTGGTGGGTGTGATTCGGTGAGGCGATGACGACGGCGTCGCACAACCCGGACGCGAGCAACTCGCGATGGCCCACGAACCGGGCGAGCGGTCGATCGAGCCCGACGGCCAGCTGCGCCCAGTCGCGACTCGCATCGTGTGGGTCGCTGATGGCGGTGACGGTCACCCCATCGAGGTGCAGCAAGTTGGTGATGTGCTCGACACCCATCATCCCGGTGCCGATGACGCCATAGCGAAGGGGCCCTGTCACGGGTGATTATCGTACGGCGGATGATGTCCACCCCGGCCAACCAGGCGGATCCCGAACACCGTCGGTTGGGCGACCTCACCGTCGGCCCCATCGCCTTCGGCTGTTGGCGCCTCACCACACCCTCCACCGATGACGCCGCCCGATTGGTGACAGCCGCGGTCGACCTTGGCTGCACCCTGGTGGACACCGCCGACGTGTACGGGCTGGACTGGGGCGGCAACGGCTTCGGTGCATGCGAGGAACGCCTCGGCCAGGTGCTGATGCGGCATCCTGCGCTGCGCGACCGCATGGTGCTCGCCACCAAAGGTGGCATCGTGCCCGGCGTGCCCTACGACAGCAGCCCAGCGGCCATCACCGCCGCATGCGAGGCATCGCTGCGACGGCTGCGCACCGACCACCTCGACGTCTACCAGATCCACCGACCCGACATGTTCGTGCATCCCGCCGACCTCGCCGCGGCGCTGGTTGCATTGCACCAGCGCGGTCTCGTTCGCCACTTCGGGGTGTCCAACCACACCGTCTCGCAGGTCGCGGCGCTGCAAGCCCACCTTCCGATGCCGCTGGTCTCCGTGCAGAACGAGTTCTCCGCGGCACACCTCGCCCCACTCCGCGACGGCACGTTCGACCAGGCCATGCAGCTGGGCATGACAGTGATGGCGTGGAGTCCGCTCGGCCGCGGCCGAATCCCCGACGGCGAAGGCGTCTCCCCCGAACTGCTCGCCTGCCTCGACGACATCGCCGAGGGGCGCGGCGTCGACAGGTCGGCGGCGGCACTCGCGTTCGTGCTCTCCCACCCGAGCGCGCCGATCGCCATCGTCGGCACGCAACGCGTCGAACGCATCGTCGCCGCCATCGAAGCCAGTCGCGTGCGGCTCGGTCGCAACGAGGTGTACGCCATCGTGCAGGCGTCGCTGGGCGACCGGTTGCCGTGAGCGAGCGACCCCTCGAGCTCGCCTGGTTCGCCGCGCTCTGCGACGACGACCACGAGCAGCTGGGAGTACCCAACGACGAACTGCTGAGCAGCCACCAGCACTGTTCGACCATCGTCCACGAGGCCGACAGAGCGGGTTTCGACAGCATCCTGATGCCATCGGGATACGCGCTGGGCATCGACACCGTCACGTTCACCGCCGCAGTCGCCCGTACGACGCGCCACATCAGTCCAATCGTCGCGGTCCGCATGGGCGAGGTCTGGCTTCCGCAGCTCGCCCGCCAGCTCGCATCGCTGGACCAACTGCTCGGCGGCCGGATGATCGTGAACATCATCTCCAGCGAACTGCCGGGCGAGTCACTCGAGTCGGGCCCGCGATACCGTCGCACACTCGAGCACATGCATGCTCTGCGGACACTGCTGAACGGTCAGCGGCTCGACGTCACCGGCGAGTGGTTGCAACTGCACCTCGACCCGCCACGTGTCCGCACGGTCACGGGCACCTGCCCGCCGCTGTACTTCGGCGGGCTGTCCGACGATGCCCGGGCCGTGGCCGCCGAGGCGG
>JANMFL010000412.1:0-20833 GCA_031377945.1 Acidimicrobiaceae bacterium
ACCGCCGACGCCATGCCCTTCAGTGCATGCCCGATGCGCTGGGTCTCGGCGAGGTCGGCCGCGTCCACGGCGGCACCCAGCTCGACACGGCGTTCGGCGAGCGTCGTGAGGAACAGGTCGACCATCGCGCGCGCCGCGCTCGGGCCGATCACCGAGCGGTACTGCGCAATCAGGTCGCGGTCGAAGCGGTCGATGGCGTCGGGCACGGCGAACATCCTGCCATCACGACCTGCGCCCGAAAACGGCGAAGGGCCGGTCACCGAGGTGACCGGCCCGACGCACAATGGACTGGGTCAGCCGATGAGCTTCGCCTTCATCGTGGCGAACTCGTCGTCGCTGAGGACGCCCTGGTTCTTCAGCTCGGCCAGACGGGCCAGCTCGTCGGCGGTGCTGGTCCCACCGGCCGCTTCCTTGATGTACTGGCGGGCCGCCTGGTCCTGAGCTTGGATCGTGGCGACTTCGCGCTCGGCCATCTTGTTACCACGAGCGAGCAGATACACGAACACGCCGAGGAACGGCGTGACGATGATGAAGATGATCCACAGGACCTTTGCGCCGCCGCCGGTCTCCTGATCGCGGAAGATGTCTCCGAACACGCGGAACACCAGCATGATCCACATGAAGAACAGGAAGAACCAGAGCATCGACCAGAAGACCTGGAGGACGGTGAACGTTGCAAGCATGGATTTGAACCTCGTTGAGAGCACAGGGCTCCTCGCGGAGCCGAAGAGAGGCTAGCCGACGGTTCGCTCGACCCGTCGCACCTCAGTCGACGGCCGCCATGTCCGTGGACGCTGCTGCTCGCAACTGGTCGCCGAGCAAGTGGACGGTGTGGGCGGCCACGACGCCGACCACCGCCAGCGGCAGCATCGCCGGGCACTCGACGCTGGCGACGACGACGACCGCCAACACGGGTGACCCGAGCGCAGTTGCGATCGCCGCGGCCAGACCCACCCCCCACGCGACCTCGACCGGGATGGCGTGCACGAACAGGTGCAGCGACAGGCCGACCATGCCGCCGATGTACGCAGCCGGGAAGATCTTTCCTCCCCGGAACCCGACGGCCAGACACCACGACGTGGCGAGGATCTTGATCGCGGCGAGGAAGAGCGCCTTCCACGCGGTCTCGGTGGTGGCCACGCCCGCGAGCAGCTCGGGAATGCCGCTGAAACGCACGGTTTCGCCGCCCACGACGTACAGCAGACCCAGCCCGAGGCCACCGACGCCGGCGGTGAGCACGATGCTCGTGGCATCGATGCGCCGCGTGACCACCCGCATCGCGCGCAGCACGCGATCGACCAGCAGGCCGGCCGCTCCGGCGACGACACCGATGAGCACGGCCCACAGCAGGTCGGTCATGTGGAAGGTCGAGTACGTGAAGGGCAGATACCCGGCGGCCTCGACCCCGAAGGCGTTCAGGACGATGGTGGCGGTGGCCGACGCGGTGAGCGCGGGCAGCACCAACATGGCCATGGCCGCGCCCGGAGCCACCGGCACCGCCTCGAGCAACGGCACCACACCCGCGAGGGGCGAACCGAACATGGCGGCGATGAGCGCACCGAGGCCGGCGCCGAGGACCAGCTTCTCGGCCTGGCCCTGCGCCTTGCCGCGGCGGGCGGCGAACAGGCTGAGCCCGGCGACGGCCGGCAGGATGGCTCCCTCGGGGCCGAGCGAGGCACCCACGCCGAGTCCGACGAAGCCCACCACCAGGACGCTGAGGATGACCCGCGGGCGGGCCATCGCCGGGTCCGCGCCGGCGCCGAGCACGCCGTGCGAGTCGCCGGGATGCGGCCCCCCGTGACCGGGCAGGAAGCGCAACAGCAGACCCATCAGCAGCGCACCGATGGTGGTGATCGACATGATGACGAGCCACCCCGGATGCTCGCCGGCGATGGTGTGCCACACCCAGTGACGGGTGTGCTCGAGTGCAGCCTCGAACGCGAGGAACACTGCGGCGACGGCGGCGCCGAGCAGGCCGCACAGCGCCAGCAGGCCGACGAACGCCGATGGCTTCGGTTGGTTCATGGGACCGTCGACCCATCGTCGGCCGAGGGGAACTCGAGCGTGTCGGGATGGTCGAGGCCCTCCACGGATGGCACGTGGTCGAGTGCGAAGTAGGTGCGCAACGACGGGAACTTCACGGGCAGGGCGCGCACCAACGGCAGGCCGAACACGACATGGCTGAGGCTGCCGAGTCGTTCGAACACGACCGCGGTGACGACGAACGAGGCCGACATCAGCCGGCCGACGAAGAAGAAGTTGCCGAGCACTGCAACGGTGATGGCCATCTGCCCGAGGGTGTCGCTGGTCCGCGCGACGCGCAGCGGCAGGTAGAACTGCATGAACCACTGCAGCAGCGCGTAGGCCACGCCGAACAACGTCGCGCCGGGAATCAGCGCTCCGGGATCGGTGGTGTTGCGGGGCAGCGTGACCATCACCACGAACCAGGCGAGGGCGAACGTGGCGGCGGCACTGAGGACCACCGCGAAGCCCACGGCCACGCCGCTTTCGTCGCGCACGGTCGTGAAGATGGTGTTCGCCAGCACCGACGCGAAGAACACCAGGATGAGTGCGCCCATCGACTTCATCCGCTGCTTCGACTGCGTCAGCGTCAGCCCCCACGAGGCACCCGAACTGGTCGCGAGCACACGAGCCAGCGAACGCCCCGCCCAGGCGGTGAGGAACAGACCGGACAGGAAGATGCCCAGCGCTTGAGTTCGGCTGACGTCCGCCAGCGCCCGAGACATCGACCCGGTGGTGATGGACTCGGCGAACGCTTCGTCGAAGACGTGGCTGAACCGGGCCATCCGCGTGAAGGCGATGATCGTGACCTGTGCGGGGATCGTGAACAGGAACATGCGCAACGCGATGGCGCTGCCGAGCACCGACGCGAACGCGACTTTGTCGCGTTGGAAGACGGCCTCGGCGAGGCCGACCGCGCTGTTGCTGTCGCCAGCAGACATCCAACGCTGCTTGGCGTCTTCACCCATCGCCTCGGCGCGTTTGCGGTAGTCGTCGATCTTCCCGGCCATGACGGGCGAATGCTAGTGCTGGCGGGAGTGACATGATCCGGTCCATGACTCCGACTCGTCGGCGGGCCAGCACCGCCTTCCACGATCCCGTCGCACCGCCCGAGCAGCGCCGCGTCGCGGGCAAGGCGATGCGATCCGCTACGCCGCGCACGTCCCATGCGTCGTGGGAACCCACCTCGGATCGACCGGACCCGATCGAGGTGCTCGTGGAGTCCAACCGCACCCGGCAACAGGACCTGGTGCCGCTGCGGTATTCGCGCATGGCGGCGTCGCCGTTCGCATTTCTCCGCGGCTCGGCGCTGGTGATGGCCCACGACATCGCCACCACCACGTTCGCCGGGCCCGAGGTCGTGCTGTGCGGCGACGCGCACATCGCCAACTTCGGCCTCTACGCCAGCCCCGAACGCCACCTCGTGTTCGACCTGAACGACTTCGACGAGTCGTGCGAGGGACCGTTCGAGTTCGACGTCAAGCGTCTCGCGGCGAGCATCGTCGTGGCCGGTCGCGAGCGAGGCCTCGACTCGACCGCCACCACACGCATCGTGATCGACGCGATCGATCACTATCGCGATCGCATGGACGAGTATGGCGACATGTCGCGCCTCGACGTGTTTTACGCCCGGATCGACGTGGACGAACTGATCGCACTCGGCGACTCGGTCGCCCGCAGCCGCGCCGACGGGTTCGTCCGAAAGGCGATGGGCAAGAACCACCTGAAGGCGCTCAACAAGCTCACGCGCGTGGTGGACGGCCAGTGGCAGATCGTGCACGACCCGCCCCTCGTCGTCCATGCCACCGGCCCGCGGCTGGAGGAACGCCTCGACGCTGCGTTGGTGAAGTACCACCACTCGCTCTCGCGCGACCGCCAGGTGCTGTTCGAGCAGTACCGCTTCGTCGACTTCGCCCGCAAGGTCGTCGGGGTCGGCAGCGTCGGAACCCGCTGCTGGATGGTCCTGATGCAGGGCCCCAACGGTGGCCCGTTGTTCCTGCAGTTGAAGGAGGCCCGCCAGGCGGTGCCGCACGTCGCCCTCGGTCGGCCACCTGCTGCGCACGAGGGTCGACGCATCGTCGACGCGCAACGTTCGATCCAGGCCGTCAGCGACATCCTCCTCGGGTGGACCACCGACGACGACGACGGTGTGCAGTACTTCGCTCGCCAACTGTGGGACGCGAAAGGCAGCTTCGACATCGCGACCATGCGGCCACCGGGTTTCCGTTCGTACGTGCGAGCCTGCGCGTGGGCACTCGCTCGAGCGCACGCACGTACGGGCGACCCAGCCACCATCGCTGGCTATCTCGGCAACTCGAGCACGTTCTCCACGGCGATCGCCTCGTTCGCCGAGGCGTACGCGGACCAGACCGAGCGCGATCACGCCCGTCTCGTCGCAGCCCTGGCCGACGGCACCCTGCCGTCGGTAGCGTCGGAGACCGCGGCACCGACGGCGTAGCGACGGTCAGTCCGCAGGCGACGAGAACGCCCACGTGGTGGGCAGGTCGGCGCCGCCCTCGGGGCACCACCGCTCGCCCACGTTGACGCGCATCGCCGGCGTCGAGATGGGCCCCGCCACGAGCATCTCGCCCTGCACGAACGAGCGCGCTTCTTCGATCATCGGGCGCGGCACGTGCGAGAAGATGTCGGCCAGTTCGTCGATGTCCACCACCGAGTTCATGCGCATCAGCACCAGGTTGTCGCACTGCGAGACGACGTTGCGGTGGATCTTCTGCGGTCGCTGGGTGCTGACCACCAGGTGCACGCCGTACTTGCGGCCCTCTCCGGCGACCCACACGCCGTAGTCGGTGATGGCACGTTCTAACGCCGTCGGGGCGTTCGGCGCGAGCACGTTGTGTGCCTCGTCGATGACGAGCATGATCGATGACCGCTGCGTCCGGCGCCGCAACGCCCCGAGCACCGCGAGCGACACCACCGAGCGAGCGCGAGCATCGGACAGCGAGCCGGTGTCGAGCACCACGAGCCGCTTCCCTGCGATGCAGTGCACGAGCGACGTCTCGTCGGGTCGCGCCCACACCTCCCACTCGGCGACACGCAGGTTGCGCATGCGCTGCAGCAGGCGGGCGGCCGCTGTGTCGTCGCGCTGCTCGAGTTGCGCCATCACGTCGGCGCACGAGTAGTGGGGCAGGTGAGCGAGCACCTCGACGGCCTCCATGAACGCGCCGTACTCGGCACCGTCACGGAGTGGGTCGAGGTCGACTGTGAGCGTCTGCTCGTGGAGCGCGAGGTCCGACAGGTGGATGGCCAGCCGGTAGTCGCGGCTGTCGGCACGGGCGACCACGACGTCGCCCGCTGCCTTCATCGCGGCCTTCAGTTCGCGATACGCGCGCTGGCCGATGGGAGCCTTGCCTCGCCGGGCGATGACCTCGCGCGAACGCAGCTCGCCGAGGTGGACGTAGTCGCTGTTCGGATCGATGACGACGATCGGCAGCGTGGTGTGCACGTACAGCCGCTCGAGCATGGCACCAAGGCTGTACGTCTTCCCCGAGCCGGATTGACCCACCATGAACGTGTGGCGCGAGAACCCCGACGCCTTCAGTTCGGCCTCGACGTCCAGGCCGTTCACGGTGCCGATCGGCAACGCGACGCTGTTGCCCATACCGCTCGCCAACATCGACCCGACCACCTTCGAGTCCGCCGGGACCAGGCGACCATCGCGGAAGCCAGCACCGTCGAACGGCACGAGCGCACCGCCCTGCACGGCGGCGAGCACACGCCCCTCGCCCTCGACGAACCGCATGACGAGCCCGACGTTCGCGCTCTGCAGCGCGGACGACGCAACATCGCCGAACATCTCGGTCTCGACCTCCACTCGCATTGCTTCGCGTTCGCTGATCCGCAGCTCGAGCACCTGCATGAGCAACTCGTCGCCGGCCGGTGTCTGTACACCCACGAAACCACCGACCTCCAGGCCGCTGTCGAACCCGGCCTGAAAGCCGACGTCGCGACCGTTCAACGACCACACCGCGACCGGTGTGGGCATGTGGTCCATGATGTCGCGGCGGACCTGGGATGCCGTCGGCAGGGGGGCACTGGCTCGAGTCGTCACCCGGTCATCTTGGCACTGGTACCGTGCGCGGCGTGATCCCGTCCGTGCTGCGCATCGCCGCTGAAGGAGCCGCCGACAACACGGCGGGCGCTGCCGCCGACGCCGCCGGCCTGGCCGACGCGTGCGGCGATCGACCGAGCTGGTTCTGCGAGGCGACCTGGAACGCCACCCACAACCAGCTGATCTCGAAGGCGGTCGACTGGTTCGTCTCCCGGCCGCTCGCCGCGATCGTCGTCGCCGTCGTCGCCGCCCTGATCGCCCGGTGGCTGCGTCGTGCCGCCACCGCAGTCCTCACCCGCATCACCCAGCCACCCGGCATCGCCGGGAGTGCACTGGAACGAATGGGCGTGGTGTCGGCACCGGACCCGCGCGACGCCACACGCACCCGCACCCTGTGCGCCGTGGCCCGAACCACGATCTCGACCCTGGTGTGGACGGTCGCCACGCTGATCATCCTCGGCATCTTCCACGTCGACATCGGCCCGCTGCTGGCCGGCGCGGGGATCGCCGGTATCGCCATCGGCCTCGGCGCGCAGTCGTTGGTCCGCGACTGCATCGCTGGATTCTTCATGCTGCTCGAGGACCAGTGCGGCGTGGGTGACGACATCGACATCAGCACGGTCAGTGGACGCGTGGAGGGGCTCACCCTGCGGGCCACCACCATCCGTTCGGCCGACGGCACGCTGTGGACGGTGCCGAACGGTGCCATCGTGCGCGTCGGCAATCAGAGCCGGTCGTGGGCGCAGGCGAACGTCGACGTCTTCCTCGGCAACGACCGCGACCTCGTCCACGCCGCCGACGTGGCTCGGCAGGCAATGGCGGTCGTGTCGGCCGAACCCGACATCGAGGCGGTGCTCTTGCGCGAGCCGCAGGTGCTCGGCGTCGAGTCCGTCGACTCGAACGGCGCGGTGTTGCGCCTCACCGTTCGCACCAAGCCCGGCGAACAGGGCCATGTGGCCCGACGCATGCGGCTGGCCGTCACCCTTGCGCTGGGTGCCGACCCGTCCGACCCGTCCGAACCGGGCGCTTGAACGGCTCGATCCACATCGTGCACGCCGCGGCGACCGCGACCACGATCGCCCAGGCTCCCGAGTGGAACGCCTCCAGTTGCAGCAGTCGAGCCAGCGGTCCGAGTTCGACGACCGCGACGGTCACCGCCACCAGGAGGGCCAGTACCACCACCAGCGTGCGCGTCGTGTGACCACCGCGGCGCCACCACGGACGCTCCGGGCTGCGCGTGCCGAGCAGCAGGAAGGGTTGCGCGGCGAGCAGGGTCGCGAACCCGAGCGCCCTGGCTTCCTCGACCGGCCAATCGGCGGCGAGGGCGAACAGGTACTCGGCGATGAGGCCCGCGGCCAGGACCATGCCGACGGCGTAGGGGCGCCACATCGAGCGCAGGCGAAGTGCGTCGGCCACCGGACGCGGTGGGCGGTGCATGACGTCGGCGTCGGGCGGGTCGGCCTGGAACACCAACGACACGACCGGGTGCAGCAGGATCTCGAGCAACACCAGGTGCACCGGCAGCAGCAACAGCGGCTTGCCGAGCACGGGGATGATCAACGCTGCGAACAGCAGCGGTGGGTGGAACGCGATCAGGTACGCGAACGCACGCACCAGGTTGTCGAAGATGCGTCGACCGCCGCGCACCGCGGCGACGATGGTGGCGAAGTTGTCGTCGACGAGCACCATGGCCGATGCCTCGCGCGCCACGTCGGTGCCGCGCTCCCCCATCGCCACGCCGATGTCGGCTTCGCGCAGAGCAGGTGCGTCGTTGATCCCGTCACCGGTCATCGCGACGACGTCGCCGCGCCGGCGGAGTGCCTCGACGATGAGGTGCTTCTGCTCCGGCCGGGTGCGAGCGAAGATGTTCGCGGTGGACACCAGCCGGTCCATCTCGGCGTCGTCGGCGGCGTCGAGGTCGTCGCCCGTGGCGATGAGGTCCACCCCGCCGACGTCGTGCGGCAGGTCCAGCCCCTCGGCCACCGCATGGGCGGTGGCAGGGTGGTCGCCGGTGATCATGATCACCCGTACGCCGGCTTCCCTGCAGGCAGCGAGCGCTTCGGGGACGCCCTCGCGCACCGGATCGCTGAAGGCGACCAGGCCCAGCAGGCCGAGCCCCGTCTCGTCGGTCGAGCGGTCGACTCCCGGTTCACCGGCGACGACGCCACCCGCGACCGCGACGATCCGCCGACCTTCGCCCGCCAACCGATCGTGCTCCTTCAGCACGCGGGCCGCCGTGGACGCGTCGCTCGTACTGCGGCGCAGCACACCTTCCATGGCCCCCTTCGCCACGACCGCCGTGGCGCCATCGATGCGCCACACGTGGGTCAGATACTTGTCGCCTGAGTCGAACGGCCAGTCGGCGACGAACGCTCCGGCGTGCAGCGCCTCGACGTCGATCGCGTGCTCCCGGGCGTATTCGACGATCGCGATGTCGAGCGGGTCGAACGGCGACGGCTCGCAAGCGAGCACCGCGGCGCGGAGGAGTTCGTCGACACCGATCGCGTCCGACGCGGGCCACACACCGTCGACGGTCAGCCGACCCTGCGTGAGCGTGCCGGTCTTGTCGGTGCAGATGACTGTCGTCGAGCCCAGGGTCTCGACCGCCGGCAGGCGGCGGACCAGCGCATTACTGCGCGTCAGTCGCCATGCGCCGAGCGCGAGGTACAGCGAATAGACCATCGAGAACTCTTCGGGAATGGCGGCGATCGCCAGACTGACGCCGGCGATGATGGCGTCGCCCCAGCCGCGGCCGTGCAGCAGTTCGGCGAGCACCACGGCGACGCAGAACACCGCAGCGACCACTGCCAACGCGCCGACCAGGCGGGCCAGCGCGCGCTGTAACGGGGTGTGCCCGGTGCGAACGGTGGCCAGTAGCGCGCCGACCTGCCCGTAGCGGGTGGCGGGGCCGGTGACCGTGACGCGCGCGAACGCCCGACCGCTGAGCACGGTGGTACCGGCGAAGACGGCGCACTCGTCGGGCTGGTCGGTCTTCGCCACGGGCAACGACTCGCCGGTGAGCGCGGCCTCGTCGATCATCAGCTGCGTGCTGGACACGACGTCGCCGTCGGCGGGCACGATGTCGCCCTCGCGCAGCACGAGCAGGTCGCCCGGCACGAGGTCCTCGGTGGGTACCCGAGCCTCCACGTCGTCGCGGATCACCAGCGCCGTGGGCGCGGTGAGCGCGCGCAGCCGTTCGAGGGTGCGTTCGGCACGCTGTTCGAGCACCCAGCCGACGCCGATGATCGGCGCCAGCGCCACCAGTGCGACGATCGCGTCGCTCGTCTCGCCGATCGCCCAGTACGTGGGTGCGGCGACGAGGAGCAACGCCACCATCGGGTCGGAAAGCGGCCCGAGCCAGCGCCGCAGTCGGCGACCGCGCGCGTCGGGGACGGGTCGGTTCGGACCGGAGACCGCCAACCGACTCGCCGCCTCACGGGTGGAGAGCCCGGCCAGCAGATCGGTCGACATCTAGGCCGCCGTGTGGCCCTCCGGGCGGACGACCACCACCGGGCAGTGCGCGTGGTGCGTGCACGCGGCCGAGACGGACCCCAGCAGCATGCCGACGAACCCACCGTGTCCGCGGCAACCGACCACCATCAGTTGGGCGCCGTTCGACGCCTCGATGAGTGCATGAGCACCCGAGCCGACCTCCATGCGCGTGTCGACCTCGAGCCCGGCGTCGCGTACACGCTGTTCGCCGTCGGCGAGCACCAGTCGTCCGGCCTCCTCGAGCTGCTCGAGCACCATGCCCGTGCCGTACGGGCTGGCTGCGGCCGCGCCGATCTCGACGCCGTGGACCAGCAGCACCCGCATGTTGCGGCGGCGGGCTTCGTCGATCGCCCAGTCGAGCGCCCGGGTGGAATCGGTCGAACCGTCCACGCCGACCACGAGTGTGCCGACGTTCGTTGCAGTGGCTTCGGTGTTCATCCGAACCTCCTTGAAGAGCCGCTGCTGTCAGTGTGCGCCGCTCGCCCGCGACCCACCAAGGCCGAAGGTCACGGGAAGGTCACGAGTTGCGATCGCCCTGGTCGAGCACGTCGGCGCTGACCGCCAACGCCACTGCCACGGCGGCTGCACGCTCGACGACCACACTGAAGAAGCGGCCCGCGGCGGCACCGTTGTTCATGGGCGGATCGCCCAGCGAGCGCAGCATCGCTCCCACCTCGTGGGGAACGGCGATGGGCTCGACCTCGGGGAGCGTCGGCGACTCGCGCCACAGGTCGGGCTTGTGCTGCTGGCCGCCGCTGCGCTTGGACTTGCGGCGCTGCCCGCCGCGGGTGTTTCGGCTGGGTGCCTGGCTCATCGTTCGTCCTCTCCGGCGAGCAGTTCCTCGGGTCGCAGACCGAGAGCGATGCGCAGCTGCTCGGTGCTCAGGTCCGACAGCGAGCTGGACTTGGGCAACACGAGGTTGGCGATGTGGCGCTTGCCGGCCACGACTTCCTCGACCCGCTCGTCGACGGTGCCGGGGCATACCAGGCGGTGCGAGATGACGGTCTTGCTCTGGCCGATGCGCCACGCCCGGTCGCGAGCCTGATCCTCCACCGCGGGGTTCCACCAACGGTCGTAGAGCACGACGTGGTTGGCGTTGGTGAGGTTCAGGCCGGTGCCGCCGGCCTTCAGCGACAGCACCATGGCGCCCGGGCCTTCGATGGCCTGGAAGTCGGCGACCATCTTGTCGCGCACACCTCGGGCGAGGCTGCCGTCGTAGCAGTCGATGCGCATCCCGAACACGGTGCTGAGGTGTGCCGCCAGGCGGCGACCCCACGTGGCGAAGTGGGTGAAGATGAGGATGCGCTCGTCGGCGGCGAACACGCTCTCGCAGATCTCCTCCAGACGGGCGAGCTTGCCGGAGCGGCCGGCGAGCGGAAGACCGTCGTCGCGGTACGCGGCGGGGTGGTTGCAGATCTGCTTCAGCGCGGTGATGGCGGCGAGGACCGCACCCTGCTTGGCTTCGGCGCCATCGGGGTCCTGTACCTCCACCAGCAGGCTGTCGAGCACGGCCTGGTACAGACCGATCTGCTCGGGCGTCATCGTGCAGTGGTCGAGCTCGTCGATCTTGTCGGGCAGCTCGGCGGCCACCTCGGGCTCGGACTTGGTGCGACGGAAGAGGAGGATGCCGTTCAGGGCACGCAGCGCTGCTTCGCCGTCGCCCGACATCTGGGCGATGAACGACGCCCGCGACCCGACCAGACCAGGGTTGGTGAAGTCGAGGATGGCCCACAGGTCGCCGAGCCCGTTCTCGATGGGCGTGCCGGTGAGGGCGATGCGGCTGCGCGCCGGGACACGGCGCAACTGCTGCGAGGTGTCGCTGGTGGGGTTCTTGATGGCCTGCGCCTCGTCGAGGACGATGCGACCCCACTCGGTCTTCGACAGCGCCTCGACGTCGCGCACCGCGGTGGCGTAGGTGGTGATGACGACATCGGCCCGGGCGATCTCGCGGACGAGCGCGTCGTCGCTGGCTCGGTCGGCGCCGTGGTGGACGACCACGCGCAAGCCCGGGGCGAACCGGCGCGCTTCGGACGCCCAGTTGCCGACGACCGCCGCCGGGGCCACCACGAGGGCGGCGCCGTTGCCGCGGCATCGGGCGAGGTGGGCGAGCATCGTGGGCGTCTTTCCGAGACCCATGTCGAGCGCCAGGCAGCCGCCCAGCTCGGCGGCGTCGAGGAACCCGAGCCATCCGAGCGCTTCGGCCTGGTACGTGCGCAGTTCGCCGTCGAAGCCGTCGGGGCTGGTGACCGCCTCGGTGCTGGCACTGCCCGCCTTGCGCAGAATGTCGGCGGCCCAGCTGTTGCCGTGCACGACCGTGCCGCCGGCGAGCCCCGAACCGTCGAGGCCGATGCTGGCGCGCAGGATCTCGGCACCGGTCATCGTGGTCACGCCGGAGCGCTCCTCGAGCGCGGCGGCCGCCTTCTCGAGGTCGGCGCGGTCGACCTCGACCCACTTCCCGTTGGCCTGCACCAGCGGTCGGGCCTGCCGAGCGAGGTGCTTCACCTGCTCGACGGTCAGTTCCAGGTCGTCGAACAGCACGGTCCATGCGACGTTGGCCAGTTGGTGCGCGCCGACCATCGAACCTGCAGGCGTGTCGGCGAACAGGCGCAACGCGGGCTTGGCCTTCTTGCGCGACATCGCGGGCACGCGGACCTCGAACCCGGCGGCCGAGAGCGTGGGCCCGAGCGTGGTCATGAAGTCCCACGCCTCGTCCTGGCTGAGTGCCACCTGACCGCGGCGGCGGATGCCGGCCCGGTCGAGTGCGGGGAACAGTCGGCCGAGGCGCAGCCATTCCAGGTTCAACGTGGCGCCGCCACCCTCGGTGCGGAGCGCAACGTCGATGGGGATGAACCGACCCTTCCCGGCCGGCGCCTTCACCGACACGACCCACACACCACTGGCCGCGGGCGGGTCGAGTTCGACGACGAGCTTCTTGCGGTTCGTCGCGACGACGCCGCGCGTCCACTGCTCCAACCGGCGCGCCGCGTCGCCGGCGAGGTTGGCGTTCGCTCGGAACGGGTGCCCGTCCATACGCGCGATGACCGTGTCGTTCAGGTCGGTGGGCGTGTTCGCGTTCGGCGGCTGGGCCGGCAGTTCCATGCGTTCGATGCTCTCGCCGACGATGGTCTCGACGACGGCGACGACGACCTGCGTGGCGACGGCACGGCCGTCAGGTCCACCGAGCGCGGTGACCGTGGCCGGCATCGCTGTCGCGAGCGCATCGACCTGCGGGCTGTCGGTGAGCGCCGGCAGCCACTTCACCGCTGCTTCGACGGGACCGTTGCCCTCGGGCCGCTTGAGGATCTTCAGGCTGGGCACCACCGACCCGCGCACCACCTGGCGCACGCCTTCGAGCGCGACATGGCCGAGCCACGCCACGCTGGGGCCGACGCCGTCGCCCACCTGCCCGCCGCCGACGGCGACGAGCCAGCCGAGCGCGTCCTTCATGCTGATGGACAGCGCGTCGGCGCGTTGGCCGTCGGGCAACGGCACACCCTTGTGCACTTCCCAGCCGTGCGGCGGGCCGCCGACCTTCTCGAGCCGGTTGGCGAGATCGTCGTGGTTCTCGGGCGGCATCCCCCGGCCGCCGGCCCACACGACCAGGCGGTGGGCCTCCCACGTGGCCTGCAGTTCGACGGGTCCGGGCTCGACCTCCTCGAACTGCAGATCGTCGAACTCGGCTGCCGCGATGGGTGCCGGCTCGGGAGTGAGGAACACCGAATCGGGCGCTTCGGGCAGCAGCATCGCGGCGGTGTCGAGCAGTCGCTGGAGGGTGTCGACGAAGTCGATCACCACCTGGTCTCGCTCGTCGCCACCCAACCTGCGCACCGCAGCCAGGTCGTCCTCGGTGTCCACGATGAGGCGTTCGAGCGCCACCAAGGTGGCCCGTTCGTCGGCGCGGAACGCGGCCAGATCGGCCTCGCTGGCGCGACCGTCCGTGATCGACCAGATCGACGATTCGAGTTCTCGGGTGGGGACCATGCACATCCGTCCTGTGCCGCGGTGGCGGCACGCTGACGCGGGTGGGGGTGCAGCGGGCGCAACGGCCGCACCAGATGGGTGCCGACGAACCGTCGGCTGCGTTCGACCGTCGAAGAACGCACGGGTGGTACGAACTGCTTCGTACCCAGGGCGCCACCCGCGCCATCACCTTACCGGACGAAGCCCCCTGGGTCGTGTCGGACGAGCGAGGTGACGACCGACACCCCGGGCTGGGCGAACTGGCCCATCGCCGGAAGTGCCATGGCGACGTCGGACAGCGACAGACGTTGGGTGATCATCGCGGCCGGGTCCAACCGGCCGGCCTGCATGAGCGCGAACACCTCGCCGAATCGCGAGGCCGACAGGCCGTGCACCCCCAACACCTCGAGTTCGTCGCGGATGACCCGCGACATGGGGAAGTCGGCGGTGGGCGACGGGAACAGACCGATCTGCACATGACGCCCCAGGGGACGGAGGCCGAGCACCGAGTTGGCGGCGGTGGCGGCATGTCCGAGGCAGTCGACCGAGACGTGTGCGCCACCGGTTCGTTCGTGCACCAAGCCAGGCAGGTCGTCGTGCTCGCGAGCGTCGATGAGCACGTCGGCGCCGAGCGACCCGGCGAGGGCGAGCGCATCGGGAGCGATGTCGACGGCCACCACGAGCGCACCGAGCGCCCGACCGATGGCCACCGCGGCAAGTCCCACGCCGCCGCAGCCGTGCACGCACAGCACCTCGCCGGCGGCGAGGCGTCCGCGTTCGACGACCCCGCGATACGCGGTGGACACGCGACAGCCCACCAGCGCCGCTGCCTCGTCGGTGACCGCTTCGGGAACGAGGACGGCGTTCACGTCGGCGAACGGAATGCTCGTGTACCGCGCGAAGGCACCCCAGCGGGTGAAGCCGGGCTGCTCCTGTCGGCGGCAGACCTGATGCTGGCCCGCTCGGCACGGCTCGCATTCGCCGCAACCGTTCACGAACGGAGCGACGACGCGGTCGCCGTCGTGCCAACGGCTGACTCCGGCGCCGATCGCAACGACCCGACCGACGAACTCGTGTCCGCCCACATGGGGGCAGACGATGTCGGGGTCGGTTCCGTGCCAGCCGTGATAGTCGCTGCGACACAGGCCGACAGCGAGGACCTCGACGATCACCTCACCGGGTGCCGGTGTCGGATCGGGGACGTCGACGAGGGCGATGGGCCCGCGGAACTGTTCGTAGACCGCAGCAATCATTGCAGCGCCGGGTGCTCAGGTGCCGCGGCTGATGCCGGCCTTCTTCAAGACGGTGGGCTCGACGCCGACCGCGCGCCACGCCGAATACGAGATGCCCTTGCGCTTGCTGTACGAGCCGGCGACTTCGGTGAAGCCGATTTCGAGCGTCTTGGGATCCACCTTGGTCTGCATGGTGGCGAGTTCGCGCTCGAGATCGAAGCGCTCCTGCACGAGTTCCAGTTCGCGCACCGGGTTCGCACCAACGAGTTCGGTCTCGATGGCCGCCATGCGACGCGACACCGAATCGGGTGTGCGCTTACGACCGGGCTTGCCCTTGCTGTTGCGCAACGCTTCGAGATACTCCCGAACGATGCGTCCTTCGACTCGACCTTCGGCCATCGCAGCCTTGTGCTGGTCGGTGATCGAGTTCTTGGGGCCACGCTTTGCTGCCATGTGGACGATTGTACGCGCGCGACGCAAGCGATTTCCTGGAAGTGGGTAAGAAAAATCTGAAGCGCGGCGAGCGCTGGGCCCGATCACCGCTCGGCGACGCCGGCGGGCGCGTGCAAGGGCACCCTGAATTGCAATCGTGTACCACCTGACCTGCCCATTCTGCCGACCTCGAACGTTCCCCCGACCGCTTCGACCATCGCCCGGGACGTCAGTAGTCCGATGTGCCCGGATGCCAGGGCCCGAGTCAGATCGTCCGAGTTGGCGCCGATTCCATTGTCGGTGATGCAGGCCACCATCTCATCGCCATCGCGTTGCAACAGCACCGACATCGCTGTGGCCTTCGAGTGGCGGCCGACGTTGCGCATTGCCTCGACCAGCACCCTGGTGCACACCGTGCGCAGTTCCTCGTCGGTCAGTTCCTCGAGCTCGACCGTCACCTGAATGCCGAGCCTGCGCAGCGCGGTCGCCTCGGCCTGTACGGCGTCGGCGAGCAGCCCGGGCAGCACGACCGGCGTCGTGAGTTCGGCCAGGCACACGCGCAATTGCTCGATCGCCAGTTGCACCAACTCGGCCCCTCGGGCGGCCGTCGCCGCATCGATGCTGTCGGCGTGTTCAGGGGGCGACACCGCCCACATCGCCGACACCAACACCTGAACCACGTCGTCGTGCAGACGGCGGGCGAGCGCGCGGCGTTCGGTGGCACGGATGCGGACCAACTCGCGGGCCATCGCGTCGAGTGCGTCGCGGGCCTCGCGCAGTTCGGTGACCTCGGTCCCGACGCCCTGCATCAGGTCGGGCCCACCGGCTGCGTCGTGGACACGCCGGTTCGTCCACTGCACCCACCGCAGCGCCTGCGCGTCGGGCATCGGTGTCACGGTTGCGTACGAGCTGCCATCGCCGGTGCGGTCCACGATCTCGTCGAGCAGCTGGTCCATGTAGTCGATCGTGTCGTACCCCATGCCGGCGGCCATCTCGGTCCAACGACGACCGACGGTGCCTTCCACGGTGCTGCCGAGATGCGCGGCGTAGCCCTCGTTGCACCACACGACCGTGCCGTCGAGCTGGTAGCGGGTCAGCATTGCGGGTTGGATCTCGAGGATGTCGCGCAGCAGTTCGTGATCAGCGGACACCGACCCCCTGTCGGCACCGGCGCCGGTGTCGCCGACACCGACGTCGCCGACACCCACCTCGACGGCCGACGTGCCGAACGGCAACTCCAGGCCGAACACCTCGACGAGCGTGCCGTCGTCGTCGCGTGTGGCCGACAGCCGCGACCGCACACGCCCGTCGGGGCCGTGGTGCACGGCCTCGAGGGTGCGCCACATCCGCTCGGGAAACGGTCGGACCGATCGCAGCTGGTCGGGCGTCGGCAGCGCGTCGTCGGCGAGACCCAACACCCGGGCGCATCCCGACGACAGCGTCACCTCGCCGGTCGGCAGGTGGACGCTCCACCATGCAGCACCGAGATCCGTCAACGCGCTGTCGAGCTGTCCCCCTGGTGTGCCGTCCACACGTGTCATCCTGCCAAACCCGCAACCCGACAGGCCGCACGGTGGCGCGCGAACGTGGCACACTCGGACCAGTTCCATGAGTGCCCTGCCCGCCTCCGCCCCCGTGTCCGTGTCCGTGTCCGTGGTGATCGTCGACGATCACCCGCTGGTCCGCGAGGGCCTCGAACGGGTCGTGTCGGGCGACGCAAGGTTCGAGGTCGTCGGGCAGGCCGACTCCATCGAGAGCGCGGCCGCACTGCGGCTCGACCACGTCGATGTGGTGACGCTCGACCTCTCGTTGCCGGGAGTGGGCGGGCTCGACGGCATCGAGTCCATCCGCCGCAAGTGGCCGACCGCGAAGATCCTGGTGCTCACCGTGCACGCGGAATCCACGCATGCAGCTGCGTGCGCGCAGCACGGTGCTGCCGGGTTCCTGTCGAAGAACGCCACTCCCACCGAGATCCGCACCGCCGTCGCCAGCCTCGCCGCGGGCGAGCAGTACTTCTCGGCCGCCGCCCTCGACGCCATCGTCAACAGTCGCGGCGATGTGCGGCTCTCGCCGCGAGAGTTCCAGGTGCTGCAGCGCATCGCTGCCGGCCAGCGCATCACCGACATCGCCGACGAGATGGGCGTGAGCATCAAGACCGCGAGCACGCACAAGATGCGGTTGCAGCGGAAGTTGGGGGCCGCGAACACCGCCCAGATCGTGCTCATGGCCAGGAACCGCGGGCTGCTCAGCTGAGCACGATGCATCGACACCGACGACCCGGCCCGTGTCGGCGCGTTGCGTCGGCACCCTCACGGCACCAACATGGCGACGTGACCAACTCGACGCGGCGATTCCGGGCGACTGGGCTGGCGACTGGGCTGGCCGCTGCCCTGGTGCTGCTCGGCGCGTGCGCGACGACGTCGACACTGCCCGACGGCACACTGCCGCCGCTGGGGACGGGCCCGTTCGTGCCTCCGTCCACCACGAGTACGACCATCGCCCCCGTCGCCGGGTCGACGACGCTCCCATCGGGCGCACTCCCGGGCACCACTGCGACCAGCCAGGGCAGTTCGTGGGGTGGGTGGCCGTACTACGAAGTGCCGCAACTGGGCGCCGAGTCGGTGCGCGGCACGGGCTGCGGGAGCACCGGCGGACTGGGCGAGACGATTCCCGACGGCGTGTGGAACGTGCTCATCGGCGACGGTACGGGCGGCGACGACTTCTGGACGTCGGACCGCATCACCGTCGACGTCCGCTGCGTGTACTCGGGTGTGGGCGGCAGCCAACTGTGGAACTCGGCGTGCACGACCGATCCGCAGAGCGACAACTGCCTGCAGCAGTCCGCCGACTGGTACGTCGTCAACGCCAACGGCCGATTGCGCACCATGCCGGCGGCACCGAACATCGAGTACGGCGTCGGGGCCCTGGGACCGTCGCCCTGTGCCGCGGTCACCGGCGACCGGACTGCCTCGAGCGCCCCCTGGCGCTTCATGGACAGCTGGATCGTCGTCCGTGGCGGCGCGGTCACCACGGTGGTCACCGCATGTCCGGCCGGCTGATCCGAGCCGCCGCACCGGCAGTGGTGTTGCTCGCCGCATGCGGACCCGGGTCGCCGGCAGGCGAGGTCACGACGGTCGCGACCGCGGCACGATCGACGACCACGACCGCGACGACCACGACGACCGCCACCACCAACAGCACGACCAGCACGACCAGCACGACCAGCACGACCACCACGGCACCGCCCAGCACCACCACACCGGCCACCACACCGGCCACCGCGGCTCCCACCACCGCACCGCCGGTGGCGGACGGCTCATTGGCGGCGGCGGATCTGCTGGCGTTCGTCCGTCGCGATCGAGAGCACCGCGGCGGGTATGACCGCGACCTGTTCGGCTATCCCACGTCGTTCGGCGGCGGGTGCGACACCCGCGACGAGGTGCTCGCCCGCGACTCGTCGACCCGTGTGCAGATGGACTCGGTCGGTTGTCAGGTGATCGCCGGCGACTGGTACTCCCCGTACGACGGGGTCACCACCGAGCGCCCGGAAGACCTGCAGATCGACCACGTGGTCGCGCTGAAGGAGGCGTGGGACAGCGGGGCATGGCAGTGGACCCCGGCCGCGCTCGAGGCATACGGCAACGACCTCACCGACGTACGGTCGCTGCGCGCCGTCACCGGCGACTCGAACCAGGCGAAGGGCGACAAGGATCCGTCGAACTGGCTGCCGTCGAACGCTGCTGACGTGTGCCGCTACGTCGGCGACTGGGTGGCCATCAAGGTGCGGTGGCACCTGTCGATGGACGACAGCGAGTTCGGTCGTATCCGCAACCTGTTGCGGTGGCCGTGTGTCGGCCGGCGGGTCGCCGCCATGCCCGCGCTGCCTGTCGACGTGCCGTGAGGTTCGTCAGCGCCAATGTTCGGCGAGCAGCTCGATGCTGCGGATCCGTGCCGCCAGGTCGTACGCGACCGACGTGACCATCAGTTCGTCGGCACCCGTCCGGTCCACCAGCGCACGCAGGGCCGGCACGGCCGTGTCGGGCGCGCCGACGATGCGACTGGTGGGCAGCCGTTCGGCCTGTTCGCGATCGGGGTGCGTCGCCGCCTCGGTGGGCGACGGCAGGCGGATGAACCGCCCGGTGCGACGACCCAGCGCGGTGAGCCGACCCGGCGCGGCGTGCCAGTCGGCCTCCTCCTGCGTGTCGGCCATGAGCACGCTGGCCGTGATCAACATGTACGGCCGGTCGAGCACGGCCGACGGTTGGAACGTCTGGTGGTAGAGCTCGGTGGCCTGCAGCGCGCCACCCATGTCGAAGTGATGGGCGAACCCGAAGGGCAGGCCCAGGTGGCCGGCGAGCTGCGCGCTGTAGCCGCTCGAGCCGAGCAGGAACACCGGCGGATGGCCGTTCGCCGCAGGTGTGGCCCGGAAGTGCTGCCACAGACCCTGCTCGCCGCGTAGGTCGCCGCGGGGGTCGCCGAGCAGCCCCATCAGGTCCAGCAGGTCGCGGGGAAAGTCGTCGGCACCGAGCAGGTCGGCGCTCCGGCGGACCGCAGCAGCGGTGGCCTGGTCGGTGCCCGGGGCGCGCCCGATGCCCACGTCGACCCGGCCGGGGTGCAGTGCCTCGAGCAGGGCGAACTGCTCGGCCACCACGAGGGGCGCATGGTTCGGCAGCATCACGCCACCCGAGCCGACGCGGATGCGGCGGGTGGTGGCGGCGAGGTGGGCCATCAGCACGGTGGGCGCCGTGCAGGCCACGCTGGGCATGTTGTGGTGCTCGGCCACCCAGAACCGCAAGTAGCCCAGCTCGTCGGCCGCTGCCGCGAGCGCTGCGGTGGCGGTGAGTGCATCGCGGGAATTCTGACCATCGTTGAGGACAGAAAGGTCGAGCACCGACAGCGGGATGACCGTGGCGTCTGGCATGCCCCCACCGTAGAGCCGTCGAGGTCGAAGTCGGGCAGATGCACAACGCCCCCAACCCGTGCTGCAACCGTGTCGGCACGCAAGATTAATCCTACAGACCACCATCCCGAACTGGGTGGGCGACCACCGGCTTACGTCGTTGGTCGGAATTCATGAAAATACCCGCTGAGCAGGCAAAGATCGCCCGGAATCACCAAACCGAAACCGTGTTGGTGACGTGTCACGGTTGCGTCCACTCTTGCGGGACGCCCAGAACGGGAGCTCAGCTCACATGGGGAACAACAAGCACATCCGGACGGCCCTCGCAGTGGTCGTCGCCGGAGCCAGCCTGTTCGCGCTCACGGTCGGCTTCGCCGACGCGCGGGGCGGATCAGGCAGCGGCGGCGGCACCACGGCGACGGCCGGTGGTGGCGGGACCGACACCAAGCAGAACGTCCTGCTCCCGGCCACGTGCGACGGCGGCACCGCCTTCGGCTACGCCGGCTACAACAAGAGCGGCAACACCGCGTCCATCGGCTTCGGCATGAACGCCGACGAGATGGGCCTCGACTGGATCGTCGACTTCGCCGACAACGGTGTCGGCTTCGCCTCCGACGCGCTGGCCTACCCCGGCACGGCGTGGTCGGTGCTCGAGAACCACGTGTCCGACAAGGGCAACCACACGATCACGATCGTCGCCACCAACGGCGCCGAGACCTGCTCGGC
>JANMFL010000429.1:0-10759 GCA_031377945.1 Acidimicrobiaceae bacterium
GTTGACCAGGACGTGCAGGTCGCCGAACGCGTCGATCGCCACGCTCACGAGCTCCTCGGCAGCGGCCCAGTCGCTGACGCTTCCACGGTGTGCAACCGCCTGTCCGCCGGCGGCGACGATGGCTTCGGTCACCTCGTCGGCTCGTTCGGTGAGATCGTTGACCACCACGCGTGCACCTTCTGCGGCGAGCAGTTCGGCATGGCATCTCCCGACGCCCTGCCCCGCCCCCGTGACGATTGCCACCTTGCCGGTGAGTGCACCCATGAACCTCGAACCTCCATTGTCGCCTCGGCGATCTGACGACTCGTCAGATCATAGGTCCCGCTCCTCGTAGGCTGGCACGGTGCGCGTGTCGGTCGGGCTCCCCATTCATCACGACACCACGGCCGCCGAGATCATCGGCTGGTCGCATGCCGTCGAGCGGGCAGGGCTTCACGCCGTCTTCGTCACCGACCATCCGGCACCCACTTCCGTCTGGCTGCGCCGCGGCGGCCACCACACGCTCGATCCATTCGTCGCGCTGTCGTTCGCGGCGGCCAACACGACGTCGTTGGGCCTTCACTTCAATCTGCTCGTCGCCGCCTACCGCCATCCACTCGTGACGGCGAAGGCCATTGCCTCACTCGACTCGCTGTCGGGCGGGCGCGTGATCGTCGGCGTCGGCGTCGGCTACCTGGAAGCAGAGTTCGCAGCGCTCGGCGCCGACTACGAGCACCGGGCTGCGGTGACCGATGCGAACCTTGCCGCGATGATCACCGCGTGGACGGGCGAACCGTTCGGCGAGCACGGCACCATCGTGTTCCCCCCACCGGTGCAAGTGCCGCATCCACCCATCTGGATCGGTGGCAACTCGCGGGCTGCACGTCGTCGCGCGGTTGCGATCGGCCAGGGTTGGGCACCGATGCCCAGTTCGGCGGCGACGCAATCGCTGCTGGGCACTCCCCCGCTCGACGACGTCGACGAGCTCGCTCGGCGCATCACCGAGCTGCACCAATTGTCTGCCGATGCCGGGCGCACGGATCGGCTCGATGTCGCGGTGATCCCGCGGTCGCTCTCAGGCTTCGCCGCCGGCGAGGCCGGTACTGAGCAGGTCCGCGACGAGATCGGACGGCTGGCGGCTGCGGGAGGCACCGTACTGGTGGCCAACCTGCCTGCGGCTGGCTTCACCGACGCGGTGCAGTGGCTCGCCAAGGAGGTGGTCGGCGATATCTGATACCGTGTCAGAAATGAGCACTGGTAAGGACTATCCGCTCATCGTGAGCGTCGACGATCACGTCGTCGAACCACCGCATCTGTTCGAGCGCTGGTTGCCGGCCAAGTTCAAGAGTCACCCCGACGTACCTCGCATCGAGCGCCGGGGGCTGGCCGGGATGAAGTACCTCGGCGGCACCAAGTACGACTTCCAGTGGGATGACGACGCCCCCCAGGCCGACTGCTGGATCTACGGCGACCTGATCGCACCGCACAAGCGGCACGTCGCCGCTGTCGGCTTCGACCGCGACGACATGACCGCTTCGCCGATCACCTACGACGAGATGCGCCCGGGTTGCTACGACCCCACGGCGAGGCTCGACGACATGACCGCCGACGGTGTCGACGCATCGTTGTGCTTCCCCACGATGCCCCGCTTCTGCGGGCAGACATTCGCCGAAGCCGCCGACAAGGACCTGGCGATGGCGTGCATGACCGCCTACAACGACTGGATGGTCGAGGAGTGGTGCGGCGACAGCTCCGGCCGGCTCATCCCGCTGCCCATCATCCCCTTGTGGGATGTGCAGGCGGCTGCCGCCGAGGTGCGCCGCAACGCGGCCCGCGGTGTCACCGCCGTGGCGTTCAGCGAGATTCCCGCCAAGCTCGGTCTGCCCACGCTGCACTCCGGCTACTGGGAGCCGTTCTTCGAGGCGTGCGAGGAGACCAACACCGTCATCTGCATGCACATCGGTTCGTCCAGCCAGATGCCGGCCACGTCGTCCGACGCACCGCCGGCCGTGGCCGCCACGCTCAGCTTCGGCAACGCGATGAGCTCACTCACCGACTTCCTGTTCTCCGGGGTGCTCGTGCGCCACCCCGAATTGAAGCTGGCCTACAGCGAAGGGCAGATCGGCTGGATCCCGTACATCCTCGAGCGCGCCGACGACGTGTGGATGGAGCACCGCGCGTGGGGTGGCGTGCGCGACATCGTGCCCGAACCGCCGTCCACGTATTGGCACCGCCAGATCTTTGGCTGCTTCTACCGCGACGTGCACGGGCTGGAGAGCCTGCATCGCATCGGGGTCGACAACGTGACCTTCGAGACCGACTACCCGCACACCGATTCCACCTGGCCGCACACCCAGAAGATCTTCGCCGAGCAGGTGGCACTGCTCGACGACGAGACGATCTTCAAGGTCGCCCGCGGGAACGCCATCCGCATGCTTCGCCTCCACCCGGAGACGGGCCGCTGGGTCAAAGGCTGAGCCGTGAGCTTCCCGGCCGATGTGCTCGAACTGGCCGGCAGAGTCCGCAACTGGGGTCGCTGGGGCGCCGACGACGAGATCGGCACGCTCAACCTCATCGACGACGCAGCCCGCCGCCGCGGCATCGCCTGCGCCACCACCGGCCGCGCCATCAGCCTGGCGCTGCCGCTGGCCGCCGATGGTCCACAGATGGGTTTCGTGGAAGGTCGCATCAACCCGCAACTGCACCCGTTCAGCTTCCCGCTCACCGCTGACTCCGGAGAGGACCGCTGGTGGCACGACGACCGCATCGACATGGGCACACAGGCATGCACCCACTGGGACGGCCTCGCCCACGCGAGCTATGGCGGTCACCTGTACAACGGCTTCCCCGACACGAACGTCGGCGAGCGCGGCGCACTGCGTTGCGGCATCCACAATGTGCGCACGCTGGTGTCGCGTGGCGTGTTGCTCGACGTGGCCCGAGTTCACGGCGTCGACCAGCTCGCGGCTGGCTACGCACTCACGGTCGACGATCTCGACGCCGCCGTCGAACAGGCCAGGACCGCCCTGCTGCCCGGCGATGTGATCCTGCTGCGCACCGGGCACATGCGCACGTTCCTCAGCGGTGATCGGCTGCACTACGCGATCGGCGCACCCGGGCCCAGCTTGGCAACGGTCGAGTGGTTCCACCGCCATGACGTTGCCGCGGTTGCCATCGACAACCTCATCTTCGAGGTGTTCCCCTGCGAGCGCGACGATGCGTTCCTGCCCGTGCATTTCCTGCACCTCGTCGACATGGGCCTCACGCAAGGACAGAACTGGAACCTGGAGGAACTGGCGGTCGATTGCGCAGCTGATGGCCGCTACTCGTTCCTGCTCAACGCCTCGCCCGAGCCGGTGCTGTACGGCGCCGGCGCGCCGGTGAACCCGGTCGTGGTGAAGTAGCACGATGTAGCTCATGGGTGTGCCGGCATGACCACCACGCTGACGGTCGGCGCCCTGCTGCGAGCCCGGGAGGGTGACGAGCAACCGGGCTACCTGTTCGAAGACCAGACGTGGAGCTGGCACGAAGTGGTCCGGGAATCGGCGGTTCGCGCCGCGTTGCTCGACGACCTGCTCGGTCCGGCGGGAGTCGGCGACGGGCCACGCCACGTCGGCGTGCTGCTCGACAACGTTCCCGAGTACCTGTTCCTCGCCGGCGGCGCGGCGCTTGCCGGCGTCACGATCGTGGGCATCAACCCCACCCGCCGCGGAGCCGAGCTGGCCGGTGACATCGCCCACACGCGATGCAGGCTGGTGATCACCGATGCAGCCCAGGCGACGCTGCTGCCCGCCGACGTGCGCGCCGTCGTCGTCGACACTCCCGAGTACGCCGCGCTGCTCGCGCCACACGCCGACGCCGAGCTGCCGGCCACCGATCCGGATCCGACCGCCACGCTGTTCCTGCTGTTCACCTCCGGCTCCACCAGTGCACCGAAGGCAGTGGTGTGCACGACCGGCCGCCTCGCGTCGACCGGGCTGAGGGCGGCAGCGGGCTACGGCGTCTCACGCTCCGACGTGTGCTACTGCTGCATGCCGCTGTTCCACGGCAACGCGCTCATGGCCTGCTGGGCACCCGCCCTGGCCACCGGAGCCACCGTGGTGTTGCGCCGAAAGTTCTCCGCCAGCGGGTTCCTGCCCGATGTGCGGCGCTACGGGTGCACCTACTTCACGTACGTCGGTCGCACCATCGCCTACGTACTGTCCACCCTCCCCTCCACTCTCGACCGCGACCACCATCTGCGCTTGGGCTTCGGCACCGAAGCATCGGCCCAGGACCGCGATCGCTTCCTTGCCCGCTTCGCCTGCCCGCTGGTGGAGGGCTATGGGTCCAGCGAGTCGGCGGTGGTCATCATGCGCACACCCGACACGCCGGCCGGCGCGCTGGGGAGGCCGCGCGCCGATGACGGCTCGGACGTTGCGGTGATCGATCCTGCGACCAAGCAGGAGTGCCCGGCTGCCCGCTTCGACCCGCACGGGGCGCTGGTCAACGGAACCGAGGCGATCGGCGAACTGGTGAACCGCAGCGGGGGCGGCGTGTTCGAGGGCTACTACGCCAACGACGCTGCCACGGCCGAGCGGCTGCGTGACGGGTGGTACTGGACCGGCGATCTCGCCTACCGCGACGACGACGGATTCTTCTACTTCGCGGGGCGACACGCCGATTGGCTGCGCGTCGACAGCGAGAACTTCGCCGCCGCCCCGGTCGAGAACATCATCGCCCGGCTGCCTGGCCTGGTGATGGTTGCGGTGTACCCCGTGCCCGATCCACGTACGGGCGATCAGGTGATGGCTGCGGTCGAGATGGCGCACGGAGTGGCCTTCGACCCGACGGTCTTCGGCGAGTTCCTCGTGGCCCAGCGCGACCTCGGCAGCAAGTGGGCACCACGATTCGTGCGCGTCACCGACTCGATCCCGCTGACCGCCAACAACAAGGTCGACAAGCAGCCGCTGCGACAACAGGCATGGGAGTGTGCCGACGCGGTGTGGTGGCGCCCCGATCGCCGGATCGCCTACCGGCCGTTCACACCTGCCGATCGGGCGGCACTCGACGCCGAGCTGGCCGTGCACCGCCGGGTACGGTGAGCCTTCGTGAGCGACATCTCGGTCAACGCTGAACGGCAGATCCTCAACCTCATCCACCGCTATGCCGAATGCGTCGATGACGGAAACTTCGACGGGGTCGGGGTCCTGTTCGAGCACGGTGAGTTCCACATGGCGGGGAGTCCCGGCGTGCGGGGTGCGGCCGTCGGCGACCTGATGCGCCGCAAGGTCGCGACACACGACGGCAGTCCGCGCACCAAGCACGTCACCACCAACACGATCATCGAGTTCATCGACGCCGGCACGGCCACCTGTCGCTCGTACTACACGGTGCTGCAGGCCACCGACTCGATGCCGCTGCAGACCGTCATCACCGGGCGATATCACGACCGCTTCGAACGCATCGGCGACACGTGGCACTTCGCCGACCGCGCCGTGTTCATCGAGCAGGTCGGCGACCTGTCCCAGCACGTCCGCCTCCCGCGCACGTGACGGTGCCGGTGAAAGGTGATCGGTGATGGGTGATGATGCCGACCCCGAGTGGCGTCAGCCGATGCCGAGCACCCTGGCAGCGTTGTCGCGCAGGAACTTGGGCCACACGTCGTCGTTGAACGGCACGTGCGGCATGTCGTTGAAGATGCGCTCCAGCGTGAGACCCATCGGGAAGTAGCCGGCATAGATCACACGGTCGGCGCCACGCGTGTTGGCGTAGTCGATGATGCGCTGGTCGTAGTGCTTCGGGGCGAACGCGCTGGTGGAGTAGTGCAGGTTCGGCCACTTCAGCATCAGCTTCACCATCAGCTCGGTCCACGGCTGGCAGCCGTGACGGGTGACGATGGTGAGGTCGGGGAAGTCGTAACACACGATGTCCAGCAGCTCGACGTGCTGGCACATGCTGGGGAGTCGCGGCCCGGGGATGCCGGCACAGATGAACACGGGGATGCCGAGTTCGGCACACGTGGCGTAGACCGGGTACCACTTCGCGTCGTCGATCGGGATCTGCGGAGTGCAGCCAGCCGGGAAGGTACCGACCGCACGGATGTCGAACTCTTCCTTCAGACGCCTGATCTTGCGCACGGTGCCGAGGATGTCGTTCGCGTCGGCGCTGGTGGAGGCGATGAACCGAGTGGGGTGGTCGCGCAGCGCCCGCTGGCTGACCTCGTCCTCGCAACCGATGAGACCACGCTCGATGCCATGGGCGTCCATCTGATCGAGCGTGACCGTCACGGGATCGAGGTCGTGGGGCAGCGCGCCCGGCACGTTGCCCTTGAACAGGTACTGCACGGGGAACATCGCGCCCTTGCTCTCGGGCTCCTTGATGCTGTCGCGGAAGAACGCGTAGTTCATCTCCGGATCGGATCGCATGAACCCGATCATGCAATCGATGATCCCGATGTCGGTGGGCATGGTCATCGCGATCAGCCGTTCAACAACGTCAGCGCGTTGGTGCGCATGATCTGCTCGACCTCGGTGTCGGAGAAGCCGGGGAGGTCGTCCACGAATGCCAACGGGACAGCGAGCCCCTCGGCATGCGGATAGTCGGAGCCGAACAGCACGTGGTCGACGCCGATGGAGTCCGCGAGGAGACGGATGTCGTCCTCGTAGAACGGCGCCACCCACAGGTGCTCGCGCAGCTGCTCCACCGGGTCGCTCCCGAACGCGTGCGGTCCCTGTGCGTATGCCTTCTTCAGTTTCTTCATCAACGGCGCGACCCACTCGCTCCCCGATTCGATGGCCGCAATGCGAAGTGCCGGGTGGCGGGTGAGCACACCATGACACACCAGCACGGCGAACATGTCGAACGGTGCACGATCGCTCGTGATGCCGCGCATCGGCGAGAACTGGAAGGCCTTGAACTCGCCCGTCGGTTCCCAGTCGTCGATGTACTTGCCGTACCCGGCGTCGCCCGAGTGGAACGCGATCACCACGTTGGCGGCGGCCGCTGCGGCCCAGAACGGGTCGAACACCGCGTCGCCGGGCGATCGAGTGCCGCCACCCGCCTTCGGGGCCGGCGCGGTGCGCATCACCACCACGCGCACGCCACGGGCGATCGCCCATTCCAGCTCCTGCACCGCCCACTCGGGATCGGCGAGCGTGATGTAGGGCGCGGCGAAGATACGGTCGCGGTAGGCGAAGCCCCAGTCCTCCTCGACCCACCGGTTGAACGCGCTGAACGCAGCGCACAGTGCAGGAACGTCGTGCAACAACGACTCTTCCATGCCCACACCGAGCGTGGGGAAGAAGAACGCACCGTCGAGTCCCTGGTGGTCCATGACGGTGAGGCGGGCATCACGGTCGCGATACTCGGCGGGAATGGGGTCGAGCTCGCCGAACATCGAACGCAGGTCGCTACCGGCAACCTTGCCCCGGAAGTACTGATCGAGCGCCCCGGGCTTCGACACCGGGTCGAACGTCGGGTTGGGGATGAAGTTGTTCACCTTGCCGCCCACCAGCAAACGCTGCTTGCCGCCCAGTTCGACCCACTGCATGCAGCGCCGCTCCATTCCCTTGGGGATGTGGCGCGTGAAGGCATCGGTGGCCTCGTAGTAGTGGTTGTCCGCGTCGAACGGGCGGAACGCGAGAGCTGTCATGTCTCCAACGTAACCGGATCTGACGCCGCGTCAGATACCGAGCACCTCATCCCATCAGCGCCGAACCGCACGATGCAATCGCATCGCGACGCACGCCGAGATCGTTGGGGTCACCACCGGTGAAGTACCACGGCACCACCTGGAACACCGCGGCCATTCCGAGGGCTTCGATCTCGGCCGCCAACGCGGCGTACGCATCGCGGCCGCTCGCGTCAGGGACGATGTCGATCGGGAGCACGTTCATGTCGAACGGCACGTCGCTGCGCGCGTACTCGTCGCGGAAGCGAGCGAGATCGGAGGCCGCTCGACGGATCTCGTCGCTGGAGGCCTGCACCGAGATCCACCCATCACCCAGACGGGCGGCGCGTCGCAATCCGGGCTCACTGTGGCCGCCCACGTGCAGTCGCACCGGCTGCATGGGCGCCGGGCTCATCATCAGGCGACCGAAGTCGTAGTGGCGACCGTGGTGCTCGACGAACTGCGGCCCACCGCCACCACACAGCGCGCGCAGCACCTCGACTTGTTCGTCGAGGCGCGCGCCGCGAGTACGCATCTCGGTCCGTGTCCACTGGAACTCCTCGGGTATCCACGACAAGCCGACACCCAACTCGACGCGCTCGCCGCTGAGCACGGCCACCGACGACAACTGCTTCGCAACCAGCAACGGGTCGCGCAGCGGAAGCTTGACGACATTGGTCACGAACCGGATGCGACTGGTGAGGGCTGCCATCGCAGAGATGGCGACGAACGGCTCGACGAACGGGGTGTCGGCCGCCCAGAACCGGTTGCCGTCACCGCTGTACGGATACTTCGCCGACACGGTCTCAGGAAAGAACGCCGAGTCGGGGACAGCGATGAAGTGGAACCCGGCTGCCTCGGCCACAGGGGCGAGCGCCAGGACATGGTCGGCAGGGAACATGGGGAACGGCACGCAGAACCTCATCGGGCGAGCAGCGCTTCGCGTCCGTGCCGTCGGAACTCGGCAGCGATCGATGCCGTGTCGACGGCGGTGAGCAACCGGTAGCTGCCATCGGCGGTTCGCAGCCACACGGGGTCGGCGCACTCCCAACGTTCGGCGACCAACTGACGCTTGAGCACCTTGTTGGTCTGGGTCATCGGGAACCCGCCGGCAACACGCACGAACGAAGGCATGCACTTCGTACCGAGATCGCGTTGCGCCAGCAGGAACGCAGCGAATGCCGTCGGATCGAACGGGTGCTCCTCGCTCAGCAGCAACGCTGCCATCTCCCTGTCGCCGGCGACGGGATCGGGCACGCCGTACACGACGCCGAGCAGCACGCCCGGGTATCGGGCAAGGATCCGTTCCACCGGTGCGGCGGCGAAGTTCTCGCCATCGACGCGAAGCCAGTCGGAGGTTCGACCTGCGAAATAGAAGAAGCCCGCCACATCTCGATAGCCCAGGTCACCGGTCCAGTAGCTGCCGGAGCGCATTCGCTCGGCGTCGGCGTCGGGGTTGTTCCAGTAGCCCTCGAAGGTGGTGCCGCCGGTGTTCACGATCTCGCCCGTCGCCTCCTCGGCGTTCAGCAGACGTCCGTTGTCGTCGAAGCGCGCTCGCGGGCACTCGTCGCCGGTGGTCGGATCGAGGATCTTCACCGTCGGCGCAGCCATGCCGAGCGCTCCAGCCGGCATGTCGGGCACACGTACGATCGAGGCGCCGGTCTCGGTCTGGCCGTAGCCGTCGATCAGCCTGCACCCGAACCGTTCGGCGAACCCCGCGAGGTCGGCGTCGTTGGCCTCGTTGCCGAAGCCACGGGTGAGTGTGTTGTCGCCGTCGTCCGCCTGCCGTGGCGTGGCGAGCACGTACGCCAACGGTTTGCCGACGTAGTTGAAGTAGGTGGCACCGAAGCGCCGGACATCGGGCAAGAACTCGCTGGCGGAGAACTTCCGCCGGAGCGCGACTGAGGCCCCGGCGGCCACGCTGGGCGCCCAGCCGGTGAACAGTGCGTTCGAATGGAACAGCGGCATTGCGACGTAGGTGACGTCGGCGGCGGTGAGCGAGACGACGCCCACCATCGCCGCGCACACGCCGGCAAGGCGCCCCTGTGTGCAGACGACCGCCTTGGGGGTGCCGGAGGTGCCCGAGGTGAACAACAGCAGGAACTGGATGCCGGGGTCGATGGGTTCGTTCGGAATGGGCGCACCTTCGCGGGCTGCGAGTGCCGCGGCATGAGCGACGGTGTCGATGTCGAGGATGTGGTCGTCGTCGATGTCGAGGTCGAGCCCATCGAACAGCGGGCGGTAGGACGCTTCGGTGATCAGCACCTGGCAGTCGGTGTGGCGCACGTCGTGAGCGAGCTCTTCGCCACGACGGGTCGGGTTGATGCCCACGACGGTTGCACCGGTGAGCGCTGCAGCGCCGAGCCACATGGTGAAGTCGGGCACGTTGTCGAGGAGCACTCCGATGTGCGGCGGACGCGCCGGGTCGCGCAGCTGCATCCACAATGCGGCTCGGTCGGCACAGCACTGCACCCACTGGCGGTACGTCCACGACTGGTCGAGGAACCGCAACGCCACCCCGTCGTCGGCAGAACGGGCGCGCACCATCTCGGCGATGCTGTCGAACGGAGCGGACGTCGTCATCTACAGCTCCTCGGCGACCTTCCAGGCGGTGTGAATGGCGCCGTCGATGTAGCCCACCTCGGCGGCATCACCGATCACGTGCACGGTGAAGCCGGCTGCAACGAGCGCCTCGGCGAGCGCGGGTTGAGCGCGCACGTGGCTGGCGATGATCACGTCGTCGGCAGCGACCGTGTACTGCTGATCGCCGACGCGGTAGACGACCTGGTGCTCGTCGATGGCTTCCAGTGTCGCGTTGCGCTCGATGTGCACACCGAGCGCAACGGCGGCGCGTACGGCCGCCCAACGTCGCGGCATCGCCATCGGAAGGCCCAGGTGCGCCCCGGCTTCCAGCACGGTGACCCGGCGGCCGCGCTCAGCGAGGAACTCGGCCAGTTCGAGCCCGACGAGCCCACCACCCACCACCACGATCCGCTTGCCGATGGGCATCCACTGCTTCGAGAACCGGCGGATCCGCGCCGCGTCGTCGGTGAGGCGCAACGCCCGGCCGGCGAGCAGTACCGCACGAGTGAACCGGGAGCCGGACTGCACGCCGTCGCCGGCGACGAG
>JANMFL010000466.1:0-5397 GCA_031377945.1 Acidimicrobiaceae bacterium
GCCGACTCGTCGCCCGTGCCCGGGATACCGTTCGGGTCGGTGATCACCGTTTGGACGGTGACGGTGAACTGGTCCTTCTTGACGAGCGTGCCCTTCACGCCACCGCCGATGTCGACGTTGGTGGCCTGACGCGTGACGGCGACGGTCGTGGGGATGTCGTTGGTGCCGGCGAGGAGCAGGCCCAGGTTGTACCCGGCGATGAGCAGCGTCGCGGGCACGCTCACTCCAACGGACGCACTGCCGAGCGTGATGCCGCCGGCGTTGCCGAGCGTGAACGGCGACGGCGTGGCCGTACCGGTCAGGACCCAGTCCAGGTCGCTATAGGTGGCGGTGGCATTGCTGAGGCAGGCGTTCGTGGTCGTGGCGGTTCCGGGTGCTGCAGATGCAACTCCGGTGGTCACGCCCACGGTCACGCCTGCGAGCAGCAGTGCGGTCACCGCGGTGATGGCGCCTCGGCGCCGTCCCGGTGTCTTCAAAAGGATCACTCCCTCAATTTCGATGTTGGTGGCTCGGATGGAAAATCCCCAAGCGAGGAAAACGCGCGGTCTGACCGGTGATACGGCGAAACGCAAGCACGGCGCACCGGACTTGCGTGAGAACTGTTCGTCGAATCCACGAGCCGTCTGCCGACGTCCCCTCCCGTGGTTGGTGGGCCGAACCACGTTCCGTGGTGGGCTTGGACGGCACCATACCAGGCACGCACGGTCGGTCGTCAAGCCCCCCTTGCGGGTTCCTTGAAAGTACGACTCAAGTCGTCAGCCCTTGACATTGGTCACACGAAGGGAGTCAACTTGCGCAAGTCCGCGCTGGGGTGCGGACGTCCGAGCCACATCATCGAGGGGACCGAAATGCGCAGCCACCAGCGGGGGGCCGTCGTTCTACTGCTCATGCTCACGGTCGCGCTTGCGGCCGTGCTCGTCGTCGGGGGGTCGCGCCGTACGGCCGTCGCCCTGGCCGCGACGAACGCGTGCAAGAGCAATGCGACCGGCACGTACAGCGACATCAGCGTCGGTCTGACGGGGACGGGGGTGGTCGACGGTGCCACCGGAAATGCCACGCTGAGTGGCGTCAACTTCACTGCTGCCGTTCCTGCGACCCTGCTCATCGCGGGCTACAACCTCGGCCTGTTGACGGTCGGCGCCAACAACATTCCCGTCAAGGGCTGGGTGTCGATCGCAGCGAGCGGCACCACCCAGGGGTCGCAGATGGTCCAGTTCTCGACCACGGTGGCCACCACGATCGCCGATCCGAACGGCATTCCCGGCAACGGCGACGAGACCGCGACGCCGCTGCAGGTCAACCTCGGTTTGCCCACCACGACCTGGACCACGAACGGCGGCGGGTTGCCGGTCTTCTCGCAGGGTGCACCGGGTTCGTTGCCCGTCATCCCCGCCGGCCAGGTGGCAGCCGGGGCCACGACGGCCATCGGCGGCATCTTCATCAGCGCCCAGGTGGCAGGTGGGCTGATCAAGGCCAACTTCGACTGCCAGGGCGGTACCTCCGCCGTCGGTGGGGCCACGTTCACCCCGTCCACGCCGGGCGCCTTCGCGACCGCCACCGTGGGCGGAGGGGGAACGACCGCTCCCGGCACCACGGCCCCCGGTACCACGGCACCGGGCACCACGGCACCGGGCACCACGGCCCCCGGCACCACGGCACCGGGCACCACCATCCCCACCGCGACGACGGCTGCGACCACCACCACGGCACCGGCCACCACGACCACGTTGCCCGGTCCGGCCACCGGGTCCGCTTCCTACAAGACGTCGTGCAAGAACAGCGTGACGCCCGACCTGAGTGAACTCACCTTCACCGCCGCCGGCCAGGTGCCCGGCCAGGTCGATGCCGACTCGGGTTTCGACCTGACGGCGATGAAGTGGAGCGTCACCATCCCGGCCGGCGTGTTCCAGACCGGCATCAACTTCGGCCTCATCACCCCTGGCTCGAGCATCTCCGGCTCGTTGGACCTGGCGATCAACGGCACCAACACCGCTCAGGGCACGCAGGACGCGCCGAAGATCAACCTGACCATCCCGGTGACGGTCGACGGCGGTGGCCTGGCCAAGCCGTCGACGGTGAAGTTCGACGTGCCGGACATGCGCTGGACGGCACTGACCGGGAAGATCGACTTCCGGATGTACGGCGCCAACGTGAGCGTGCGAATCGGCCTGCCGAACCCGGTGGTGTTCGTCTGCAAGCCCACGGCGGGCGGTGCGTTCGTGAGCACGAAGGCGGTCGGCGTGTCGTCGATCACGACGACGACCACCGAGGTGGCATCGGAAGCGCCCAGCACCACTGCCGCCGCATCGGGTGGTGGCAGCCTGGTGGTCACCGGGTCCACCGGCGCCACCATCGTGCAGATCCTGCTCGCGTTGCTGCTGCTCGACCTCGGCTACCTCGTCCTGTCGCTGCGCCGCACACCCCGTCGCCTTCGCTGACTCCGCAACCGCTCGGTAGGGTCGTCGCCCATGTGGCATCGGCGTTCGGGTGACGGGTTCATGCGCTGCTCCGACGGTCACGTCCGTTGGGGAGTGTTCGGCGCGGCCGGTGTGGTGTTCGTGGTGATGCCCCACGGCGAGCCGCCGTTGGTGATGTTGCAGCAGCGCTCGGCGATGGCCCACGAGGGTGGTACCTGGAGCTGTGCGGGCGGTGCCATCGATGAGGGCGAGTCGTCGTTCGAGGCCGCGCTGCGCGAGGCGAGCGAGGAGGTGGGCGAGATCCCGGCCCACCACCGGGTGCTGGGCGAGTACGTCTTCACCCCGGCAACCGACTGGTCGTACACGACGGTGGTGCTCGAGGTCGACCAACGCTTCGGTGCGTCGATCAACTTCGAGACCGACGACGTCGCGTGGGTGCCCCTGCCCGCCGTCGAACGGCGACCGTTGCACGCCGGGTTCGCCGCGGCCTGGCCGCATCTCCGCGCGATCGTCGAAGCGGCGATCCCCAAACCCGGTACAGGTGTGCCCGACGACCACTGAGTCTGGCGAAACCCACCCGACCCGCTCGGGTGCCGCTCGCTAGCCTGGGTGGTTGTCGTGAGCAACCATCCCTTCGTCCCCTTGCGCCATCGCGCGGTTCGACTGCTGTGGGGCGCGGCCGTGATCAGCGACATCGGCACCTGGGTGCAGCTCATCGTCGTCGGCAGCCTCGTCGCGGCCGGCACGGGGAGCGCGGTGCAGACCGGCCTGGTGGCGCTCGCCACGTTCATGCCGCAGGGCATCGCATCGCCGATCGGCGGGTTGCTCGCCGATCGTTACGACCGCCGCAAGGTGTTCGCGTCGGCCCTGATGCTGCAGGCACTCGTCACCACGGCGCTGGCCATCGCGTTGGGCCTTGGGGTGCGGACGCCTGCGGTGCTGACCCTGCTCATCCTGCTCGGCAGCGCTGCGGGTGCCACGGGCGCCCCCTCGTACGCGGCGATGCAGCCCGACCTCGTGCCGCCGCACGAGCTGATGCAGATGGTGTCGCTCGGCGTCTATTCGTGGAACAGTGGTCGTGTCGTCGGCCCGCTGCTCGGCTCGGTGATGGTACTCGCCGTCGGCCCGGCGTGGACGATCGGCTTCAACGCAGCGTCGTTCGTGGTCATGGCCACCGCCGTCACGCTCGTGCGTCGGCCGTTCCGCCCCCACGGCGCCGTCGGCACCGTGCGCGAACGCCTGCTCGGCGGGTTCCAGGCGATGCGCTCGACGCCGGGTTGCTGGCATGCGCTCGTCATGCTGGCCCTGTTCAACTTCACCATCGTCCCGTTCATGGGGCTCATCCCCATCTACGTGCGTGCCGAGTTCAACGGCGGGACCGGGCTCACGGGCGTCGTCGCTTCGGCGCAGGGCATCGGTGCGATCGTCGGGGGCATCCTCGTCACCATGCTGGCGGCACGGTACGGCCGGTCCACGCTCGTCGGGTGGGTGGCCATCGGAGTGTCGATCGCCCTGGCTGCCTATGCGCTCGCACCGAACCAGGCCTGGGTCATCGCCATCGCCATGGTGCTCGGCGGTGGCTGGTCGAGCACGTTCATCGCCCTTTCGGCGGTCATTCAGCGCGATGCGCCGCCGGCGAGTCGCGGTCGAGTCATGTCACTCATGCAAGCCACCCTCGGCATCTCGTACGGCACCGGACTGCTGTTCATCGGCGTCATCGGCGACCTCTCCACCATGCGCATCGCATTCGGCGTGGGTGCGGTGGTCGGCCTGCTCGGGTTCGGCCTGCTCACCTGGCGCGCCCGCAACTGGCGCGCCGCGCTCGACGGCGACGAGCGTCGCGTCGAGCCGCAACTCGTCACCTGCTGATGCTCGAGCCCGCCTAGCGCACGGCGCGACCCACGCCCAGCACCGAGATCACCGAGCCGTCGTCGTTGCGGACGAGGGTGTTCGCCCACTCGACGGAACGCCCGTCCGGGTAGGTGCGGGTGTGCAGGATGGTGTGCTCGCCGGCTGAGAAGCGGGCGATGGTCGCCGCCCGATCGTCGCCGTCGTCCCAGTCGACGTAGTCGTCGAGGTTGCGCCCGACGATGTTCTCCGCGTACCCGAACCACTCGCGGTACGCCTTGTTCGTGAACAGGATGGTGCCGCCGGGCGACCATTCACAGATGAGCTCGCGTTGCAGGTCGAGTGCCCGTCGGAAGGGGTTGTCGATCTGCGATTCGCCGGTGGGCACGATGGTGCCGAGCATGGCGAGTCGGTCATCGGCCCCGACCGTGACGACCTTGATGTGACAGTCGGCCTCGAACATCGTGCCGTCGAACCGACGAAGACTGCCCTGGACGCGCCGCATGGTCATTGCGCCGTTGACCATGTGGCGTTGGGTCTCGAGCGCGATGCCGAGCAGATCCGCATCGAGGATCTCACTGATGTGAACCCGGGGTCGCTGGGTGGGGTCCCAGCCGAACTGCGATCGGCATTGAGCATTCGCCCACACGACGAGGCCGTCCGCATCGATCAGTCCGACGGCGATCGGCAGCAACTCGACAAGAGGCCCGGTGAGCGTGACGAGTTCGTCCGACCGCATTCGGGAAAGCTACTCGTCGCGACGCGAGGTGTCCTCCTGTGCTCTCAGTCGATCTTGCTCGCCGCGTCAGTGGCGGCGCCGTTGAAGGGGTGCCGCGCCACGAGCACCCGTCGGGCTGCGTGCACTGTCAGGTCGGTGCGGTCCACGACCGACGCGGCGAGCGCCGCGAGTCGCGCCGTGTCGTCGTCGCCGAGTGCGTCGGCCGCCATCTCGATGCCCCGCTCGATGTGGGGGACGAGCCACGCCCGAGCCATCTCGTCGAGCGGTGCCGGGTGCACGGCGACGCGGTTGGTGTCGACGATGTCGGTGAATCCAGCCTCGCGCAGGATGCTCGGCCAGTCGACGGTCACCGGGTCGAGCCCCAGGCGACGGTTCAGCACCGCTGTCGTCGCG
>JANMFL010000487.1:0-5595 GCA_031377945.1 Acidimicrobiaceae bacterium
CCCAACCGCTCGCAGCGGGTGTGGGGAGGTGTGTGCGCACACCGTGCCTGTGAGCACAGTCGCAGGTGATGAAGGTGCACCATGAATGATCCAGAGCACGCGTTGACTCGCCGCAGCCAGGCCGATGTGCTCGCCGAAGCACGGCGGATTGTCGAGGACCGGAGGATGTGCGAAGAGCTGGTCGGGACGCAGATGTCATCCGCGGAGCTGGTCGAAGTTGCGTTGGACGCTGCGTATCGTTCGATCTTCGAGGCGTACTACAACGACGGTCTGTTTCCCGACGCCTGACCCGCCTACCGACCCGGTTCAGGCAGAGGGCAAGGA
Organism: Acidimicrobiaceae bacterium; assembly: GCA_031377945.1. GTDB lineage: Bacteria > Actinomycetota > Acidimicrobiia > Acidimicrobiales > Ilumatobacteraceae > UBA668. Next base: position 325 of record JANMFL010000487.1, read on the forward strand.
TGTGGGCGGCGGTCGACGCATCCTCCTCGGGCATCCTGTCGATACGACGCAAGGCATCGAAGATCCAGGCTGCTTCCGTGTTGCGCACAGCACCTCGGTGAACCGACCGTGGCCTCAGCACGGCTGAGCGATCGAACCGGCGTTCGCCATCCGCGCCGCGGCCCGTCGCGTCCTGAAGGCTTGACGCAAACGCCCGTGTGCTGCCGGCCAGTAACCGGGCTGGCAGTCAGCGGCTCAGGTGAAGTGAACACAGACGGCTGCGAGCGATGATCGCAGCCCGCGGCACAAGATGTGGGGTCGATTTTCCTACCATTTCTCACCCCTTGCTGCCGAACTCAGTTCGAGCTGAGGTCGTCGGGTGCGTTCGCCACCCAGGCGATGCGGCCGCCCTGGCGACGGATGACGGCGCGCCACAGTCCGTCGGGCTCGTGGCTGAACACGTCGTCGTGTTCGGCGGGGAGCACCATCCATGCGCCCTCGGCGAGTTCGCCGTCCAGTTGCTGTGGTCCCCAACCGGAATAGCCGCGAAAGACGCGCAGCCGACGCAATGGCGCGGCAACGAGCCCGGGATCGACCGCGAGGTCGATCGAGGCGAGATCGCCCACGATCGTGGTCCAGGCGTCGTCGTCGTCGATCGCACCGACGTCGATCCGACCGAGAGCGATCAGGGCATCTTGTTCGACGGGACCGCCCTCGAACAGCACACCGGGCTCGTCCAGGTGGTCCTCCCAGCGCTCGACCCCCTCCGGCAGCCCTTCTCCCGTGGGCCGGTTGAGCACCACACCGACAGCCCCGTCGTCGTTGTGCTCGAGCATGAACACGACGGTTCGGTCGAAGTTGGGGTCGGCCAGCGGGGGAGTGGCCACGAGAAGTTTTCCCCTGGCGGAACCGGGTATCAGTGACTCGTGGGAACTCACCCACCCATTCTGCACGTCCAACCCTGTCGGTGGGTCGCACATGACCCGGGCGGCACGGTTGTCGCACCAGAGGAGATCACATCCGTCATGTTCAAGCAGCAGCAGCGCCGTTCGCGATCGTTTCTCACCCTGGTCATCGGCGTCGTCAGCGGTGCCCTGATCGCTGTCGCCGTCGGCGTCGGCATGCAACTGGGCAACCCGTTCCACACCGACACCGTGGACCGCTCGACGCCGCCGGTGGTCATCCAGCTGCGCGACCTCGCGGACTACCACGCCGCGCAGGGTCAGTTCGAGGTCACGATCGACCAGGAACGGGACGTGAAGTGGGTGCCGTCGGCGATCGCCGGTGAGCGGGTGCAGTACATCGCCGTCGGCTCGGTCGACGCCATCGTCGACTTCGCCCACCTCAACGACGGTGCGGTCGTCGTGTCCGACGACGGCACCACCGTCACCGTCACCCTGCCGCAGGCGTATCTGGCGAATCCGGTGCTCGACACCGAACAGAGCCACGTGATGAACCGCGACCGGGGCATTCTGAACCGGCTCAGCGGTGTGTTCAGTGACAATCCGACGAGCGAGCAGGGCCTCAGCCGGCTGGCCGAGGACAAGATCGGCGACGCCGCGGCGGCCACCGACCTCACCGACCGGGCCGAAGCAAACACCAAGGGCATGCTCGAGGCGATGTTCCGCTCGCTCGGCTTCGAGACGATCGACGTCCGGTTCCAGCAGACCACCACCGCCCTCGGGTGATCGTTGCATGATCATACAGAAACCTGTATGGTCATGCGTCTATGAAGCGAGTGGGCATTCTGGGCGCGTCGGGCTACACCGGCGCCGAACTGCTACGACTGTGTGCACAGCACCCCGACCTCGAAGTGGTCTACGCCACCGGCGATTCACAGGCGGGAGTGCGTGCCGCAGCGCTGTATCCGAGCCTCGCTCTGCGGTACCCCGACCTGGTGTTCGAGTCGTTCGACCCGGGCCAGGCCGAAGGTCTCGACCTGGTGTTCCTCGGGCTGCCGCACGAGGCCTCGTTGGCGCTCGCGCCGCAGTTGATCGGCGAGGTGGGCTGTGTGGTCGACCTGTCCGCTGCCTATCGCCTGAAGAACCAGGATCTGTACCCGGTGTGGTACGGGTTCGAGCACGACCAGCCGGCGCTCCTCGAACGGGCGGTGTACGGCCTCCCCGAACTGCACCGCGAGGCCTTGCGCGGGGCGCAGCTCGTCGCGACCCCGGGTTGCCACGTGACCGCCGCGAGCCTCGCCCTGGCACCGCTCGTGCGGGCCGGACTGGTGCAGACGACCGGCATCGTGGTCGACAGCATCACCGGAATCAGCGGAGCGGGCCGCGGGTTGCAGCACTCGAGTCTGTTCTGCAGCGCCGACGAGAACGTCACCGCGTACGGTCTGCTCGACCACCGTCACACCCCTGAGATCGAGCAGGAGATCGGAGCCCAGGTGCTGTTCACGCCGCACCTTGCGCCGATGAACCGCGGCATCCTGGCCACCTGCTACGCCCGCCCGGCGACCGACGTGAACACGGTGTCGCTCCTCGCAGCGCTCGCCGATGCGTACGCCGGCGAGCCGTTCGTGGTCGTGGGGGAGAGCTCGCCGTCCACCAAGGCGACGTTGGGCAGCAATGCCGTCCACATCACCGCCCGCTTTGATGAGCGAACGTTCACGGTGATGGTCATCTGCGCGATCGACAACCTCGCCAAGGGCGCGTCCGGCGGGGCCATCCAGGCCGCCAACGTCGCGCTCGGTCTCGCCGAGACGGCGGGCCTGTCGGCGATCGGGATGTACCCGTGAGCGCCACCCCTTCCGACAAGGCGGCCGTGCTCGTCGAAGCGCTGCCCTACATTCGTCGGTTCGCCGGCCAGGTGGTCGTCGTCAAGTACGGCGGCAACGCACTCGCCGGTGCGAGCGACGACGACGCCCTGTCACTCTTCGCCGAGGACATCGTGTTGATGCGCCAGGTCGGCATGCGGCCGGTGGTCGTGCACGGCGGCGGGCCACAGATCAGCGAACTGATGACACGACTCGGCAAGGTCACCGAGTTTCGCAACGGCCTGCGGGTCACCGACCAGGAGACCATCGACATCGTGCGCATGGTCCTCATCGGTCAGGTCAATCCGCAGCTCGTGGCGGCCATCAACGTGCACGGCTCGCTGGCGGTGGGCGTCAGCGGTGAGGATGCCGGCCTCATCCGCGCGTCGGCCCGCGACGCGGATCTCGGTTTCGTCGGCGATGTCGAGTCGATCAACCCCACCATCCTGAACGCGCTGCTCGACGACGAGTTCGTGCCCGTGGTGGCCACCATCGGTACCGATGCACATGGGCAGGCGTACAACATCAACGCCGACACGGTCGCAGGAGCCATCGCCGAGGCGCTCGGCGCCGAGAAGCTCGTGTATCTCACCGACATCGAAGGGCTGCGCCGCGTGATCGACGATCCGTCCAGCCTGATTCGCCAGACCACGCCCGATGAACTCGACGCCCTGATGGCCGATGGCACCATCGCCGGGGGAATGATCCCCAAAGTCGAGAGTTGCGTGCAGGCGGTGCGTCAGGGCGTCCGCCGCGCCCACATCCTCGACGGTCGCATTCCCCACGTGCTGCTGCTCGAGGTCTTCACCGACGAGGGGATCGGAACGATGGTCAGATGAGTTCGCACGCATTCGACGAACAAGGCGCGACGTACTGCCCGTTCATGCCGGTCTTCGGTGCCCCGCAGGTCATGTTCGAGCGCGGTTCGGGCACCGAGTTGTGGGACACCTCCGGCAAGCGGTATCTCGACTTCCTCTGCGGCCTGGCGGTCACCTCGCTGGGCCACGCCAACCCCGTGGTGGCAGCGGCCATCTGCGAACAGGCGAACACGCTCCTGCACGTGAGCAACTTCTTCGCCAATCCGGTGGCCACGGGTGCGGCGACGTTGGTGAACGAACTGCTGAAGGAGGCAACGGGTCGCGACGGTCAGGTGTTCTTCTGCAACAGCGGCGCGGAGGCGAACGAGGCAGCGCTGAAGCTGGCGCGCAAGTTCGGTGGTCGCGGACGTCACGGGGTCGTCAGCGCCTATGGGAGCTTCCACGGGCGCACACTTGCGGCGCTCGCCGCGACAGGGCAGCCGGCCAAGCACGAGCCCTTCTTCCCGATGCCTGACGGCTTCCGCCATGTGCCCTTCAACGACATCGCGGCGCTCGAGGCGGCGATCGATCCGACGGTGGCTGCCGTGTTGCTCGAGCCGGTGCAGGGCGAGGGAGGCGTCATCCCTGCCGATGCGCTGTACCTGCGCGACGTTCGAGCCCTGTGCGACGAACGCGGCCTGCTGTTGATCATCGATGAGGTCCAGACCGGATTCGCCCGAACCGGCCAGTGGTTCGGATTCCAACACGCCGGCATCGTTCCCGACGTCGTCACGATGGCCAAGGCGATGGGCAACGGCTTCCCGGTCGGCGCCGTGTGGGCGACTCGCGAGTCCGCCGCGTTGTTCCAGCCCGGCGACCACGGCAGCACCTACAGCGGCACCGCCATCGCGGCGGCAGCGGTCACCGCAGTCATCGGCGAGATGCGTCGGCTCGACGCACCCCGACTCGCACGCGAACGCGGGGCCGAGCTGGCGGACGGGTTGCGCGAGCTGCCGGGCGTCGTACACCTTCGCGGCGAAGGGTTGCTGCTCGCGGCCGAGTTCGCACCGGGCATCGACGCCAAGGCGGTGTACCTCGCCGCCCTCGAGCACGGTCTCGTCACCAACGCAGTCACCGCCAGCGCGCTGCGGCTGGCCCCGCCGCTCACCGTGTCGTCGGCCGAGATCGCCGAAGCCATCCAGATACTCACCCTCGTCCTGCAGGAGCTCGCGCCGTGACCCGTCACTTCCTCGACATCCCCGATCTCACGGTCGACGAACTCCGCCTGGTGCTCGAACTCGCACAGCGTCACGACCTTCCATCGCCGCTCGCCGGTCAGGGTGCGGCCCTGATCTTCGAGAAGCCGTCGAACCGCACGCGTCATTCGATGGAGATGGCGGTCGTGCAACTCGGCGGACACCCGATCTACACGCGTGGTGAGGAGGTCGGGCTCGACGTGCGCGAACCGGTCGAGGACATCACCCGCGTGATGGCCGGCTACCACGCACTCCTCGCCGCGCGGGTGTTCTCCCACGCTGTCGTGGTCCGGATGGCGGCCGTGAGTCCTGTTCCGGTGGTGAACATGCTCAGCGACTGGTCGCATCCCCTCCAGGCGCTGGCCGACGTGCTCACCATGCAGCAGATCCACGGCGACCTGTCCGGTCGGACCATCGCCTATGTCGGGGATTGGAACAACGTGTCCCGTTCACTCGCCGAGGCATGCGTGCTGCT
>JANMFL010000491.1:0-4947 GCA_031377945.1 Acidimicrobiaceae bacterium
AGCAGCACCAGCAGGCGCAGATGTCGACTGCCGAAGATGGTGCGGTATCCGTCGCCGACGCCGGCGAACAATCCTCCGCCCACTTCCTCTGCGGCTTCACCGGTCGCTTCCCCGGCGGGCGACGCCGATGATGCACCCTCGGCGATCTCGTCGGGCGTCGGAGCCGGCGGGTGGATGCCGAAAACCATCCACGACGACCACAGGAAGGTCAGGGCGTTGAAGGTGAACACCCACCCGGCGTTCGTCAACGCGAGCAGCACGCCGGCGATGGCCGGCCCGACGAAGAATGCCATCGAGTGGATGGTGAGCGAGGTCGCGTTCGCCGCCGTGAGCTCGCCCGGCGACGTGGCCAGGCTCGGCAGCAGCGCCGACTGCGCCGGCCGGAAGACGAGTCCGCCGAGCGCAGTGAGCAGGTACAGGGCGAAGACCGCCAGGATCGGCGCTTCGGCGAAGATCAGCAGCGCGCCAACCAGTGCCAACGCGAAGCGCGCGAGGTCGCTGATCATCATCAGCCGCCGGCGATCGAACCGGTCGGCGAGGACCGACACCAGTGGGCCGAGCACGGCAGCCGACAGATAGCGGACGACCGCGAACGCTCCGACCATCGTGGCGCCACCCTGCTGGTAGGCGTACACCGAGAACGCGACTCCTTGCGCCCAATCGCCGATCACCGAGCCGGCGAGCGCGAGGTTCAGTCGGCGCAGCGAGCGATTGCGGAAGACGTCGACGATCGCGTCCTTCGATTCGCGCACGTGCGCCATGGCTGCCGACATCCGCATCCTCCCCTTCTCTGCCGCCGCGCGCACGGGTTCCCGCCGTGTGCCATCACAACGTAGCCGTCTCGGCAGTGCACAATGGGCACATGGCAACGCCGGGGAACCTCGCTCAACAGCTCGCCGCGATCGCCGACGGGCTGGGGCCGGTGATGGCACCGGTCGAGCAACGCGCCCAACTCGTCGAGCTGTGTGCGCTCGTTCGCGTCGCCACCGGAGCCGCCAGCGTGTCCATCGCCCGCCTGCACGACGACGAACTGGTCTACGAGGCCGCCGACGGATCCGGCGGTGACGCGATCACCGGCATCCACCTGCCCACGTCGCGCGGCATCGCCGGTTACGTGGCACTCACCGGCCAGTCGCTCGTCGTCGACCAGGTGCAATCGGACCCCCGTTTCGCCCGCGATGTGGCGGAGCGCACCGGGTACCTGCCCAACTCGCTGCTGGTCGTGCCCGTCGTCGACGACGACGATCGAGTGCTCGGCGTGTTGTCCATCCTCGACCGCACGCATGGTGCGGGCGATCCGCTGGCCGTCGCTTCGTCCGCGGCGCGTGTCGCGGCGCCGTTGTTGGCCACGGGTACCGCCATCGCTCGTCTCGGCCCCCTGCTGCTTCGCGGCGTCGCCGATGCCGTGGCGAACGACGAGCAGAAGCTCGCCGGCTCGCTGCGCCGCCTGGCCGATCGTGTTCCCGCACCCGACGACGACATGGCGGCGATGGCTGCCCTGCTGGCCGAGATGAGGACGCTTCCCGCGTCGTCGCAGCAGGCGATCGGGAGGATGGTCCGCGAGGCCATCACTCTCGCCACGCCGAGGCGTCGCTGGTGACCGACGCAGACTCCGTCCTTCCGGCATGGTCCGAGGTGTTCCACGCCCCCGGTGGACCGGGACCGTCGCCGTCGCTCCGGCTGCCCGCGCCCATCAACCGCCGCTGGGCGTACGGCGACGGGCGCGGCAGGGGAGTGCGCGTCGCCGTGGTCGACAGCGGCATCGATGCCGACCATCCGATGGTCGGTGAGGTGCAGCAGTACGTGGCCATCGAGCGGGATGAACAGGCCGACGACGGTGTGCGCTTCACGAAGGGCCGACACGACGACCTCTACGGCCACGGCACCGCGTGCGCGGCGATCATCCGCGAGCTCGCTCCCGACGTGGAACTCATCTCCGTGAGAGTGCTGGGTGAGAACCTGAAGGGCAGTGCCGGCGCGTTCGCGCACGGCGTCGAGTGGTGCATCGAGCAGGGTGTCGACGTCATCAACCTGAGCATGAGCACAGCGAGCGAACGATGGGCCGAGACGTTCTGGGACCTGGTCGACATGGCCACCTATCGACGGGTGATGCTCGTGTCGGCGATGAACAACGAGCGCAAGCGAACCATCCCCAGCGAGCTGGCGGGGGTGTTCTCGGTGGCGTGTGCCCCCGGCGTGGACCGCGAGCAGGTGTGGTGCAACCCGCAGGGCCCGGCCGAGTGGGGTGCGGCGGGGATCGACGTCGACGTGGCGTGGCTGGGCGGTAGCACCATTCGGGCGACCGGTAACTCGTTCGCGGCGCCGGTGATCGCCGGTCACCTGGCGCGGATCGTGGCAGCCCACCCGGGCATCAACTCGTGGCAGGCCAAGACGGTGTTGTCACAGCTCGCCGTGAACGCACCCGTTGACGGCGTCGACCCGAGCCTGGACGCGACAGTGGGGCACCGACCCGCGCGATCGGTGCCCCACTGACGACCTCGGCTGACGGATCAGCGAGACTTGAGGACGGCGTGGCCTTCTGCCTCGTCGTCGAGCGTCGCGGGCTTCTTGGCGACACGGCGGCTGGTACGCAGAGCGGTACGGGCCTCGTCGGCCTCGTCGATGAGCACCTTGCGGTGGCCCTCGGCGACGTCGTCGAGCGTCACCGCACGCTTCGCCGCCTTCTTGGCCGTCTTGAGCTCGGCCTCATCCATCGTCATCCGGACGTGGCCCTCGGCGGTGTCGCCGTCGACCGTGCGGTTCACTTCTGCGTTCTTCTTGTCGATGCTCTTCATCGGAATCCCCATTCTCGTCACCCAGGCAGGACCCGCCCGTCGTGTGAGCATGATGCACAGCCCCGGGGCACCCGTGGTGTCACGCAGCTGACTTTTCGCAGAGAAGTTTCAGGAGAACCGGCCGCCGGGCGTCAGCGCTCTGGCGAGCAGGCCGTCGCGGTCGACGACGTGGACCGAACGGCCCGACACCTCCACCAGGCCTGCCCGCTCGAGCGACTGCATGACCTGGTTCACGGTCTGGCGTGCGCCGCCGAGCAGTTGGCCCAGCTCGGCCTGCGTGAGCGAAAGGCGAAACGTGTCGCGCCCCTGCCGTTCTGCTTCGGTGTGCAGGTACTTCGCCAACCGCCCGCCGAGATCCAGCGAGGCGAGGTCGGTGAAGCCGTCGTTCAACGAGCGCATCCGCACGGAGAGCAGCGTCACCAGACGGCGGGGGATGGCCGGGTCGTGCTCGTAGGCCTCCGCAAAGGCGTGCGCGGGGACCTCGACCACGTCACTGCGGCGGAGTGCGCTGACCGAGGTGGAACGGGGAATGTCGTCGAGCACGCCCAGTTCGCCGACCAGGTCGCCGGGGGAGAGGAGCGCGAGCGTGGGCTCGGTGCCACCCGGTCCGGAGGTGAAGACCCGCAGTGTTCCGGTGGCGACTGCGAAGACGTTCGTGGCCTTGCTCCCGGCGACGAACAGGATGTCGTGCTGCTGCATCGTGCGCCACTTCGACGCCGCGGCAAGTCGGTCGATGGTGGTCGGTGCAGCTGCGCTGAGCAACGCGGTGGACCGCAGCACGTCGTCGATGTCTGCCGCGTGGGGGCTCATGCATCGGAACGTAGCCGCTGACGGCCTAGAGTTCCGGCGTGGAACTGCTGAGCGAGCAACCGCTGGCGGCGGGCGAACAGCGGGAGCGATTGAAGTCGCGCGGCCTCACGGTCCCCGTCGTGCTGTCGATCGTGGGTTCCCTGGTCGCGTTCATCGCCATTGCCGTGGCGCTGTTCTACGCCACCGAACGAGCAGCGGTCGATGAGGCGTTGCGCGAAGCGGGCGACGCGGGTGAGGTCACGGCCCGTGTTGCGCTCGCGCCGTTCCTGACCACGGCACTGCTCGAGCAACAGCCCGACGCGGTCGCCTCGCTGGACGACGCAGCGAAGACGTTGTTCTCGACGGTGAGCATGACTCGCCTGAAGCTGTGGTCGCGAGATGGCGTCGTGCTCTGGAGCGACGAACGCGAGCTCATCGGTCAACAGTTCGATCTGCAACCGGACGAGTACGAACTGTTCGACACGCTCGGCGCCGAGGTCGACGTCAGCAAGCTGAACAAGGACGAGAACGCGCTCGAGTTGGCGTTGGGCGTCGACCGACTCGTCGAGGTGTACTTCGGGGCGCCGGTGCAGGACTCGACCGACGCGGTGCTGGTCGAGACGTACTACTCGTACACCACGGTGACCGAGCGTGCCGACCAGTCACGTCGCCGGTTCATGCCGTTGCTCATCGGAGGGCTCGCGCTGCTCACCGCTGTGCAGGTGCCGTTGGCCATCTTGCTCGCACGGCGCCTGAGCAGGGCGACGCGTGAACGTGAGCGCCTGCTCGAGCGGGTCATCACGGCGTCCGACGCCGAACGTCGGCGCATCTCGGCGGGGGTGCACGACGGCGCCGTCCAGGACCTCATCGGTATCACCTACACCATCGCTGCGAACGTCGACTCCGCTCCACCGCCGCTCGACCAGACGCTGAACGACCTCGCCGCGTCGACGCGCACCGTCATCCGTCAGCTGCGCAGCATCCTCAACTCCATCTATCCGGTCGAGGTGCCTGACGAGGGTTGGGCGCACGGTCTGAACGATTTGGTCGCCGCGCTCGAAGCGAACGAGGTCGACGTCACACTGGACATCGACAACATCCCGCTCGCCCCGATGGACGAGTTGCTGCTCCAATTGTGCGAATCGCTCCGCAAGAGCATGCGGCTTCGCTCGGCCGAGGTGTGGACGGGGAGCGGCGGCCGTTTCGAGGTGGTAGCCGGAACACCACACCGTGACCGGCCCGTCCTAAACGTCAGCGACAAATCCCTGCCCGTCGTCGCTCGGGCCCCGGTGTCCGGCGGGACCTGGATCGATATCTGGTTGACGGATCTCACCGTGGGCCGCGGTGCTTCCGTTGATCTGCG
>JANMFL010000477.1:0-6951 GCA_031377945.1 Acidimicrobiaceae bacterium
GTGTACCCGATCGTCGACGACCAGCAGTTCGCCTACGACCTGCTGGCCGACGAGAAGCTGCTCATCGTGCAGGGCACCGGCTTCAACTGGCCCACGCCCGACCACTTCCGTCTGGTCTTCCTACCGAACTCCGACGACCTCCACGAAGCGCTGGTGCGCATCGAGCGGTTTCTCGACGGCTACCGCAAGCGCTCCGCCGGCTGAGTCGCCGAGCGGAGGGCGTCGGCGAGCACGGCGCTCGAGGCGGTCTTCGACACCACGCCGCTCGCCCCGGACCGTTCCGCCTCGTCACGCATGCCCGGGTCGTCGCGGGCCGAGAACAGCACGACGACCGCGTCGGGGTGGGCGCCCCGCAGTTGCGTGCACAGTTCGAATCCATCCATGCCGGGCATGTGCACGTCGCACAGTGTGACGTCGGGTCGAACCTCGTCCCACAGGGCGACGACATCGGCCGGCGACGACGTCGTCGCGGCGACCGTGGCAATGCCGGTGGCAGCGACCCAGGAACTGACGTGGCGAAGGATGGCTGGATGGTCGTCCACCACGAGCACGCGCAACGTCACGTGCCGTACTGTACCCGTGCACACCTATGACCGCTGAACCGCTCTCCTGGCAGTCCTCACCGATGTTCGTGGTCTACGGCATCGACGGCACCGTGCGCGATGCCAGCGCGTCGTACTGCGCGCTCGTCGGGTTGGCGCTCGATGAGGTCGTCGGTCGCCCCTGGCCCGACCTGGTCGAGGGCGAAAGGGAGCTCGGGTGGCAACAGTTGCGCTACTCGGTCGCGGCACTGGCGACGCAACAGGTCCTCGTGGTCGACATGCCCACTCGGATCGATGGCGAGGCGCTGTGGCTGCGATGGACGGAGTGGGCGGTGCGCGACGATGACGGCAGGCTCGTGCAGGTGCAGTCCACCGCGGTGGACGTCACCGACCTGCACGTGGCGCGTGCCGCGGTCACCGCCGGGCTCGATGCGATCGTCGCTGCCCGCGCCCTCGGCCGGCGGGACGTGGTCGACCGCCTGCACGACGGCGCGTTGCAGCAGTTGACCGCGGCTCGATGGGCCATCGAGGCCGGGGACAGCGCCGACGCGGCGACCCTCGTCGAGAGTGCGATCGGCGCAGTGACCTTCTCGATGGACACGCTGTCGCCACCCGATGCCCCCGTGTCACGCCGTCCGCCCGACGATCCGTTCTGGCGATCGATGATGATGCCGTCGCGTGGTCCCGAGGTGCCGAGCGACGTGCACGCCGAAGTCGTCGAATCGATCCTCGGTGCAGTGGCGCTCGTGTCGGCCACGGGTTCGGTGTGGCTCGAGCCACGCACCCGGCTCGGCATGTTCGACGAACGGAGCGACATCGACCTGGCGACGTTCCTGGCCGCGCTGCATCCCGACGATCGAGAGGTGGTCGCCGCGGCGGTCGTGACGGTGCTCGGCGGTGAGGATGCGCGGGTGCAGTGGCGCTTCCGCGAGCCGGTTCGCGGCTGGCACCACATGTACACCTGGCTGACGCCGTTGGCCGACGTGCCCGGCAGGCCGCGTGTCGCCGTTGCACTGACGATGGACATCACCGATGTCGGCGGCGACAGCCTGCGCGACGTCATGGCGGCCCAACTGGCCGAGCGCCAACGAGTTGCACGCGACCTCCACGATGACGTGCTGCAGCAACTCGCCGGCCTTCGCTGGGCGCTGGTCGCAGCAGACGTCGACACCGCACTGCTCGCCGAGCTCGACGCCGTCGATGCGTCGGTTCGCGGCGAGCTGCTCCGCCTGCGTTCGGCGGTCGACCGTTTCGGCCCGGTGATCGCGCTGCAGCAACTGGTCGACGCGACGCTCACCCCGTGCTCGCTCGAACTTCCTGCGGAGCTCGACGATCTGCCGGCGGCCGTCGCCGACCAGCTGTGGCGCGTGGCTCGAGAGGCGCTGCGCAACGTCGATCGGCATGCCCGGGCCGCTGCGGCCAGCCTCGTGGTGCAGCTGCAGGACGACCACGTGTCGCTCGAGATCCTCGACGACGGCGAGGGGCTGGCGCCCGGACGGCTGCTCGCGGCAGCGCGCTCGGGACACCTCGGCGTGGCCACGATGCGCGATGCGGCGGTGGGGCAGGGGGGAACCTTCGAACTCGGCCCGCGTCGCAGCGGCGGGACCCGCCTGTTCCTCACCCTTCCGCTCGATGGGCCGCTCAATGGGCCGCTGAATGGGCCGCCGGATGGGGGTCAGAGGTAGCCGAGCGCCTTCGCCTCGCGGGTCAGATGGTCGCGATGGTCGGGGTGGGCGACCGAGATGAGTGCTGCCGCACGTTCCCGGATGGTCTTCGACCGCAGCTCGGCGACGCCGTACTCGGTGACCACCTTGTCGACGGTGTTCTTCGAGTTGGTGACCACCTCGCCGGCGCCGAACTGCGGCACGATGCGGCTCACCGTGCCCTGGGCTGCGGTCGAGTGCAGCACGATGAACCCTTGGCCGCCTTCGGAGTACATGGCCCCTCGGGCGAAGTCGACCTGGCCGCCCGACGACGAGTAGTAGTGGCCTCCGAGGGTCTCGGATGCGCACTGCCCCAGGAAGTCGACCGACAGCGTGGCGTTGATCGACACGAAGTTGCGCTCGCGGCTGAGCAGGCGAGGGTCGTTCACGTAGCGAGCGCTCCACAGCTCGATGGCCGTGTTCTCGTGCAGGAAGTCGTAGAGGCGTTGCGTACCGAGTGCGAACGTGCCGACCACCTTGGTGCGGTTGTGCAGCTTGCGCACGCCGTTGACGACGCCGAGCTCGACCAGATCCACCAGTCCGTCGCTGAGCAGCTCGGTGTGCACACCCAGGTCGCGGTGATGGGCGAGCGCACTCATGATGGCATTGGGGATGGCCCCGATGCCGGTCTGCAGGCAGGCGCCGTCGGGGATGCGGTCGGCCACGAAGGCGGCGATCGTGTGATCGTCGACGTCCATCGCTGGCGGCGGCACCTCGGCGAGGGGGTGGTCGTTGCGAATCCAGCCCTCGACCTGGCTGACGTGGATCTGATTGCGGCCGAACGTGCGCGGCATCGACTCGTTGACCTCGAGGAAGAACCGGGCACGGCCGATGAAGCTGCTCGTGTAGTCGGCGCTCACACCGAGCGAGAAGTAGCCGTGCTGGTCGGGCGGCGCCGACGCGGCGATGACGAGTGGATCGTTCGCACGTCGATTCATGTGGCTGAACACTTCACTGAAGTGGTTGGGCACCAGATCGACGGTGCCGTCCTTGAAGCACGGCCGGGTGATGTGCGACAGGAAGTACGAGACGTGTCGCAGGCGGTCTCCGTACGCGCCGTGCAGGTATGGACGATCGCGCAGCGCGTGCATCTGGTGCACGGTCACGCCCTCGATGTGGCCCGCGGCAGCGGCTGCCTCGATGGCGTCGAGCAGTGCCACCGGCTCACCGTTGGCCAGCGGGACGATCACATGGCCGTGCGGACGGAGATGGGGGACGACCGCGTCGGCTGACGCGGACGGGACGAGCACGGAATCGGGGCTCATTCGGCGGCCCACCCGCGGGAGCGTTCGACCGCACGCAGCCACGCGTCGTGCGCGAGGTCGATGAACAGCCGTTCCGGTTCGGGCTCGAAGACCGCGTCGACCGACCATTCGGCCTCGATCGCGTCGAGCGAGGGCCACACGCCCTCGGCCAACCCGGCCAGGTAGGCGGCTCCGAGCGCGGTCGTCTCCTGGTCCCTCGGGCGGCGCACGGTGACTCCCAGCTGGTCGGCCTGGAACTGGAGCATCTCGTCCATCACGGACGCGCCGCCGTCGACGCGCAGGTCCTCGACGTGCACGCCTGCAGCGGTGGTCATCGCGGTCACCGCGTCGCGGGTCTGGAACGCCATCGCCTCGACGACGGCGCGGGCCAGGTGCGCCGTGGTCGTGCCGCGGGTGATGCCGACGATCGTGCCGCGGGCGTAGGGATCCCACCAGGGGCTGCCGAGCCCGGCGAACGCGGGAACCAGATACACGCCCCCGCTGTCGGGCACCGAGAAGGCCAGCGGCCCGATCTCGGACGACGAGGCGATGACCTGCAGGCCGTCGCGCAGCCACTGCACTGCGGCGCCGGTGACGAAGATGGCGCCTTCGAGCGCATAGGCGACGGTGCCGTCGGCGAGCGTCCAGGCGACCGTGGTGAGCATGCCCTCGGTGGGAGCGGGACACTCGCTCCCGACGTTCATGAGGACGAAGCTGCCGGTGCCGTAGGTGTTCTTGGCCATGCCGGCACGGAAGCACGCCTGTCCGAACAACGCGGCCTGCTGGTCGCCGGCGATGCCCGAGATGGGGATACCGGCCGGCACGCCGCAGCGGTCGCTCGTGACGCCGAAGCGGCCGCTCGACGGCTTCACCTCGGGCAGTGCAGCGACGGGCACGCGCAGGAGGTCGCACATCTCGGGGCTCCAGGCGAGGCCGCGGATGTCGAACAGCATGGTGCGGCTGGCGTTGGAGGTGTCGGTCGCGAAGACGTCGCCGCCGGTGAGGTTCCACACCAGCCAGGCATCGATGGTGCCGATGGCGAGGTCGTCGTCGACGGGGATGTCGCGGTGCTCGAGCAGCCAGGCTGCCTTCGTGCCGCTGAAGTAGGGGTCGAGGACCAGGCCGGTGATCTCGCGGACCCGGGGCAGATGGCCGGCGGCGGCCAGTTCGTCGCAGCGTGCCGCCGTGCGCCGGTCCTGCCACACGATGGCCGTGCCGTACGGCTGACCCGTGCGTCGGTTCCAGGCGAGCACGGTCTCGCGCTGGTTGGTGATCCCGATGGCCGCCGGGATGCCCACTTGGCCGATCACGTCGAGCAGCGTGGCTCTGATGGCTTCCCAGATCTCGACGGCGTCGTGCTCGACGAGACCTGGCTCGGGGAAGTGCTGGGTGAACTCGCGGTACGACGACACGGCCTCGCGCTCCGCGCCCGGGAACACGGCCCGGCTGCGGACACCCGTCGTCCCGGCGTCGATGGCGATCACGAACTTACTCGTCACGGTGTTCAACCTAGTGGGCGCGGGTCAACGCTTCTTCTTGTTCGGCCGGTTGCTCGGCCCGCTCGCGGTGCGGCTGGTCGGCGCCGGCCGCGGCCGGGCTGCGGTGGTGGCGGCCGGTGCCGCGGCAGCCTTCCTGGCCAGTTCGGCCTCGGTCTCGGCGCGCAGTTCCTTCACCGTCTTGCGGGCGTAGCCGAACTTGGCGACCACCGCTCCGAAACCGACGTAGACGGGCCCGGCGACGATGATGGTGAGGTAGTTGGCAGCGCGGTGGTTCTCGCTGACGAAGAACGAGATCGCGCCGACCACGACGGCGATCACCACCCACTCGGTGGCGAGTCGTTTCCAAGGGACGGGGCGGGAAGAATCCCAGGCCATGAGGGGTGAAGCTCCTGATGAGGCGATTTCTGCAAACGCTTGCGGTCCGGTGCCATTAGTCTTTGCACACGTGCGTGTCGGCATTCTGACAGGTGGGGGCGATTGCCCGGGTCTCAACGCCGTCATCCGCGCCATCGTGCGCAAGGGTGAGGTCGTCCACGGCGACGAACTCATCGGCTTCCTCGATGCGTGGGACGGCGTGCGCGAACGCCGCACGATGAAACTCGACGTGTCGTCGTTGCGAGGAATGCTGCCCCGCGGTGGCACGCTGCTCGGCACGCGCCGAGGAAGCCCGTACGACCACCCGAACGGGGTCGAGGAGGTGCAGGCGACGTTCCGCGACATGGGGCTCGACGCGCTGCTCGTGCTCGGTGGCAACGGCTCGTTGTCGTTGGCGTGCAAGCTGTTCCACGAAGCCGGGCTGCCCATCATCGGCGTGCCCAAGACGATCGACAACGACGTGGCCGGCACCGACATGACGTTCGGCTTCAACACGGCCGTGCAGATCGCCACCGATGCCATCGACCGACTGCACACAACGGCGGAGAGCCACGACCGGGTGATGGTGGTCGAGGTCATGGGCCGGCACAGCGGGTGGATCGCCACCTACGCCGGGATCGCCGGAGGCGCGACCGCCATCCTCATCCCCGAGCAACCGTTCGACATCGAAGCGGTGTGCGACCAACTCCGTGCTCGGCACGACCGCGGTCGGTACGCGTCGATCGTGGTCGTCGCCGAGGGTTCCGAGCCGCAGGCCGGCACCATGGCGTCGCGGCACAAGGTGTACGACCAGTTCGGTCACGTGCGCCTGGGCGGCATCGCCGAGACCATCGCTCACGCCATCGAGGAGCGCACCGGCTTCGAGACGCGCATGGTGCTGCTGGGCCACATCCAGCGCGGCGGCACACCGACCGCCTTCGACCGCGTTCTGTCCACCCGCTACGGCATCGCAGCCATCGACGCCGTCCACACGGGCCACTGGGGACACATGGTGGCGTTGCGCAACGGCGAGATGACGCCCATCCCGCTCGACGAGACCGTGGGCAGGACGCGGCCCGTCGACATGCACCTCTACCACGAGGTCGCCGAGGTCTTCTTCGGTTAGCCCGACGCTGCGGCGCGGTCAGCCGTCGCCCTGCGGCGGTGCCGGGATGGCGGGGTACGGCGGTTGCGCCGACACGATGCGTCCCGGGTAGTCGTAGACGTCCAGTGCGCCGCTCTGCAACGTGCCGTCACCGGCCGGCCACTGTTGCTCGGCACCGTTCACCAACACGCGCACCTGCTGGACGCCCTGCAGTTCGCTGCCCGTGAACACGATCTGTGCGAGGGCATCGACCAGGTCGCTGCCGGACAACTGGAGGATCTCGTCCGACAGATCGACTCGTACGGTTGCGTTCGCCACCGTTGCCGACCGCAGCACGGTGCCCACCGGGACGGCGGAGCGGAACTGCTGCTCGAGTTCGCTCGCATTGGCACCGGACAGCAACGCCTCCATCAGCGCCGTGGGAGTGCTGGCGGCTCGGGCGACCGGCTGCAGCAGCGAGCCCTGATCCGACGAGTCGGGACCAATGAGGTAGATGCGCGACGC
>JANMFL010000479.1:0-9488 GCA_031377945.1 Acidimicrobiaceae bacterium
CTGGCGACCTCGTGGGTGGCGGCCGAGGCCGGCTCGGCCAGGGCGTCGTTCAGCCGACCGCCGAGGATCATCCGCATCAACTCGAGGGCCTCCGCGCTCAGCGGCGCGCCCGTGCGGCACGCCCTGCACAGCGCGCCACCCTGTTCCATGTCGAACGCCACCAGCGGACCGGCCTCGCCGCACCGCACGCAGGCGTCCAGCTCCGGCGCCACACCCTCGGCGGCCAGCAGCTTCCAGTAGAAGGACGGCACCACCAGCGGGCCACTGCGCTCGGCGATGGTGCGCAGCGCTCCGACGACCATCCGGTACAGGTGCGGCGCAGGTTCGCGGTCGAGCGTCATCTGGTCGGCGGCCTCGAGCACGGCGATGCCGTTGGTGAGGTGATCGAGATCGACCATCATTGGGGCGAGCGTCTCGACGCTGTCGGCCTGGCTGACGATGTCGAGCTCACGTCCCTGCGACAACAGCAGACGCACGTGGCTCATCGGCTCGAGTCGCGCACCGAACTTCGACTTCGTCTTGCGCACACCCTTGGCAACGGCGCGGATCTTGCCGTGCTCCTCGGTGAGCAGCACGACGATGCGGTCGCTCTCGCCCAGCTTGTAGGTGCGCAACACCACGGCGGTGTCGCGATACAGGTGGCTGGCCATCGCGCCGTCAGTCGTTCACGCCGCCGAAGCGGCGGTTGCGGCGGGCGTAGGAACTGATCGCCTGGTCGAGGTGCTCGGCGGTGAGGTCGGCCCACGAGACGTCGATGAACACGAGTTCGCTGTACGCCAACTCCCACACCAGCGACGGCGGGAGGCGATGTGAGGAACCGAGGATGACCACCAGGTCGGGGTCGGCCTCGGCCGGCGCGTTCAGGCGCGCGGCGATGGTGGCCTCGGTCACGGGTTGGCCGTCGGCCTGCAGGGCGTTGACCGCTGCCGCGACGCGGCTGCGGCCGTCGGCCTCGGGGTGTGCGCAGACCAGGCAGTCGCCCACGCCGACGGTTCGCTCGAGGGGGGCGTCGGCACCCTCGCCCTCATACGGGCGCATGGTGAGCCAACTGGCGCCGACCGAGTCGGCCACCTTGCCCAGTTCTCCGAGGCGCCCGGACCACTGCTCCGCCAACATCGCCGCCCAGTCCGCGACCGTGCCACCGACCACGATGACGTGGCGGAGCGCGCTGGTGTCGGCGACGGCGTTCATCGCCACCATTGTCCCACGCGTGAGGGGGTTACGACGTCATGCCGTTGAGGCCGACGAGGCCCCGCGCCAGCTCGATCTCGCCCATGTGACGCAGGCCGTGCTGGTAGATCCAGCACTCGGTGGCGTCGAGCAACGTGATGCCGTCCGGGCCGGCGACGCGAGCGCTGTAGGTGCTCGCGATCTGCGGCGGGAACGGTCGGTTGATGACCACCCGGTCCAGCTCGGCGGGGTCGAGCTGGTCGAGCCAGTCCTCGGTGCGCTGGAACACTGCGCGCATGTACTCCTGGAACGCGTCGTAGTCGCCGATGCGCTGGTGGATCATCTCGTCGACGGTCTTGTGCTTGCCGTGGTCGTCGATGGCCATGCCCACCCGCTGCTGCCACTCGTCGTTCCAGATCGGCGGCGTACCCGTCATCAGCATGAACGACGCATCGATCATGTTCGTGATGTGGAACAGGCAGAAGGCGATCGGAAGGACGCCCTCACGCTCGAAGTGGTTGACATGCTCGAGATCCATGGTCTCGACGGCCTGGTGGTAGAGCGAGTGCATGGCGCGCATGCGCCGGCGGAGCGAGTCGAGGACGAGCGGCGACGAGGAATCCATTCGCCAACCCTACTCATGTCACTCGCACTGTCAATACTTTCGAGCGGCCGTTTGTTACCGTGGCCGACGTGGCCACGCCTCCCCCCGCTCCGACGCGCCCAGCGCAGCAACGCGGGGCGCACGTGGCGTGCATCATGGACGGCAACGGCCGATGGGCCCAGGCCCGCCATCTGCCCCGTATCGAGGGGCACACCGAGGGCGAGGAGAACCTCGCTCGCCTGGTGCGCGTGGCAGTCACCAGAAACGTCGGCTGGCTCACCGTGTTCGGCTTCTCCACCGAGAACTGGGTTCGACCGCGCGCCGAGGTGCGCCACATCCTCGGGCTGCACAAGAAACTGTTCGGCCGTGTCGCCGAATTGAACGAACTGAACGTCCGCATCCAGTGGATGGGCCGCCCCTTCGACAGCCCCGACGCCCGCACACCCAAGTACGTCCAGCGGGCCATCCGCAAAGCCATCACCGACACGTCGAAGAACACGGGCATGGTGCTCACCGTCGCCTTCGACTACGGCAGCCACGCCGAGATGGTGCACGCCGCGCGACAGGCCGCTGCTGAAGGGCCGGTCACGTGCGAATCCATCGCCGCGCACCTCTACCTGCCCGAGCTGCCCCCGGTCGACGTACTGGTGCGCACATCGGGCGAGGTCCGCATCTCGAACTTCATGCTCTGGCAGAGCACCGGCACCGAGGTGTACTTCACCGACAAGGCATGGCCCGAGTTCGACGGCGCCGAGCTCGACGCCGCCCTCGCGCTGGTCGCGGCACCCTGAACCGCGCTACCGACCGCACTGCTCGACGCGCTCACGCGCCGCCGACCACACACTTGCCCGTCGCCACACATTCGACGCGGTAGCGGGTACCGAACGACGCGACGCTCAGCGGCGCCGACCACGACGACCCGTCGAAGGTGGACAACCGCCCCGTGTCGTCGACCGCGGCGCACCACGCCGCGGAGGTACACGAGACGGACGTGGCCTGCATCGGCATTTGCCCGGTGACCCAGGAGGTCCCGTCGAATGTCGCGCTCGTCCCGACCCCACCCGACGCGCCGACCGCCAGGCACCACGAGGCCCCGACACAGTCGATCGCCGTCGCCGCAAGACCCAGGTCGGACGGACTCGACCAGGCGACGCCATCGAAGGCCGACCACTTGCCGGCGCCGACCAACAAGCAGTGCTCCACGGTGGCGCAGTCCACGTAGGACAACCCCATGAGCACGAGGAAACCGACTCTTGTCCACGTGCCGTGGTCGACGACGGACACCGCCGAGTTGGCCGCTGCGACGCAGCGTCGTTCGACAGGACAGGACACGCTGGTGAACGAATCGCCCGGCGCCCCTGCGTCGAGCATCCACGCAGTGCCGTCGAACACGGCAACAGCGCCGCTGGCCCCCACCGCGGTGCACGCGACCGGCGACGTGCAGGCGATGTCCGAGTAGCTCCGGGTTGTGGCCGCTGTGGGCGTCGGGAGCGGCGAGGGCGCCGACCATCGTCCACCGTCGAACCATGTGACCGTGGCGCCATCGGTGACGGCGGCGCAGCTGATCGCCGACACGCAGGTCACGTTGGTCACGCCGCCCTCAGGGTCGATGCGGACGGGATCGGACCACACGCCGCTTTCGAGACTGACGACTGATCCGTCAGCCAGCGTCGACACGCAATATGTCGCGGACGGGCACGACAGGTCCGTGCCGATCGCGGCGACGGGCGGAAACGAACCCGTTTGCACCAGACCATCGATCTGGATGACCGCCTGATCGGTCGCCAAGAAGCATGCATGCTGATCCGCGCAACTCACATCGCGTAGCGGACGCGCCGAGAACGAGATCCCCTCGTGCCAGCCCGAACCGTCGAGCACTGCGAGCTGCGACGTCGGCGTGACGACCGTGCACGCATCGACGGCGCCGCACGAGAGCTTCAACGACGAATCGGCGAGCAACGAGACCTGGGTCGGCGAGGACCAGGTGTTCCCGACGAGTGCCGACGCCTTGCCACCGCCGACCGCCATGCACCACGAATCGGTCACGCAGTCGAGCGAGGCGACCACGTGCGGAGCACTGATCGGCGACGTCCACGCCGAGCCGTTCCACACGGAGGTGGCCGAGGTGCTCGCCTGACCTCCGCTCACGACGGCCACGCATCTCGTCGCGCTCGAGCACGACACCGCGAGGAACGTCGGAGTGAACGGGACGCCACCGAGCGAGGAGGACCAGGACCGGCCGTCGAACACTGCGTACTCGCCGGCGCCCACCGCCATGCAGAACGTGGGCCCGGAGCAACTCAGCGCGGAGGCCGCGCCGATGACATGTCGCCGGGCGGACCAGGTCGCACCGTCGAAGGTCAGCGCATTGCCGAACTGATCGACCGTCGCACAGAACGAGACCGTGGGGCACGACAGCAGCTGCAGCATGCCCCACCCCGACTGTCCCGTGGACACCGGGTTGACGGACACCGGCAGGTGCCGGACGTACCCGACGACCACGACCATCACCTGCGTGGGGCCCGCAGATCGGTTCACGACGGTGATGCTGCCGTCGCCCCCGACCGGCACGATGGCCGAGTTGGTGACCCGCCTTCCTGCCGAG
Organism: Acidimicrobiaceae bacterium; assembly: GCA_031377945.1. Classification (GTDB taxonomy): domain Bacteria; phylum Actinomycetota; class Acidimicrobiia; order Acidimicrobiales; family Ilumatobacteraceae; genus UBA668. The sequence continues at coordinate 4,380 of JANMFL010000479.1, forward strand.
AAGAACAGGTTCGCCACACCTGGGGCGGGTGTCCCCGAGGCATGCGCCACCAACGACCCTGACGCCGCGGCCTTCACCTCGGTGAGGCTGACCACGACGGCGCTCACACCCGTAGCCGGGACTCCACGCTGGCCCAACACCTTCACCGACTTCGCGCCGTTCGCCGGGATCGGCGTCGCCGAGGTCGACTGGTAGACCCGCACCGGATCGACGCCGATCGTCATGCCGTTGGCTGCCGCTGGGAGTACGTCCCGACGCCAGAACTGGGACACGAACCAGCCCACGAGGTCGATGGTCACGTGGACCGAACCCTGCGAGCTGTTCACCACGGACAGCGCCTCATAGGTCCCCAATCGGACCGTGACGTGCGACGACACCGTCTGACCGACGCCGAAGCTGACGCTCATCGTCTTCGGCTGGGGTGTCTCGTTCGGAAAGATCGTGAGCGACCCGGCGGCCGTCGACGCGCTGACCGTCACGTTCAACACCACGGTCCCCACCCCGTCGGCGGGCACCGGGGCACGCCCGGTGGCAAACAGTTGCACGCCACCGAGGGCCTGCACCGGACCGGCGATGCCGCTCTGCACGCCGCGGCCGGTATGGGTGTCGAGCAGGCGCGTGGGGGCGATCGCTTGGAAACCGCCCACCACCGACGGAGTTCCAGCGACGTAGTACCCGACCACGTCGGCCGACAGTTGCACCGTTCCGCGCGACAGGTTGAACAGGTCCACCGCGCCACCCGTGCCCACGGGAACCGTGACGAGGTTCGCGACCGGAGCGCCGACCTCGTAGCGAACGTGCACGGTGTTCGGTCGACGAGACCCGTGGGGATACAACACCACGCTGCCGGAGTTCGTGCCGCCGACTGCAGTGACGTTGAGGACCACCGCACCGACGTTCGCGACCGGCACCGAACCTCGGCCGGTGACCTGCAGCGTGACCGCAGCGAGCCCGGCGACCGGCCGCTTCGGCGCGCCCACACCACTGGCGGTGTTCAGCAATCGGAAGGTGCGCAGGGGCACGTACGCGCCGGGAGCCCAGCCGATGGGCGCGGCCGCCGGCGCAGCATCGACGGTTGCCACGAGCGGGGCCAGAACGGCCACGCACGCCACGAGCGCTGCTCGCCACCTTCTCGTCCTGTCCGCTCTCACAGTCGGGAAAAGGTAGCAGCGAGGTCCCCCGAGAGGGCCGCGGCCGCCTCGTATGCTCGCCCGGTGAAGATCCAGGCTGCGCTCGACGCTGTCACCCATGCGCTGCCTGCCGCCGAGGACCGTCCCGGGCAGCGGCAGATGGCACAGGCCGTCGCCGACGCGATCGAGTCCGGCCGCCACCTCGTCGTCGCAGCCGGCACCGGCACCGGCAAGACCATCGGCTACCTGGTGCCCGCGCTGCTGGCCGGCAAGACCGTCGTGGTCGCGACTGCGACCAAGGCGTTGCAGGACCAGTTGGCCAGCAAGGATCTTCCATTCCTCGAGACCCACCTGGGCACACCGTTCGAATGGGCGGTGCTGAAGGGGCGCAGCAACTACCTGTGCCGCCAGCGGGTCGACGAGTTGCAGTCGAAGGCCGAGGGCCAGCTCGAGCTCGACGAGTTCGCCAACACCACCAAGGTCGAGATCAAGCGGCTCGCCGAGTGGGGCCACACCACGCGTAGCGGCGACAAGGCCGACCTGGACTGGGCACCCACCGACCGGGCGTGGCAGGCGGTCAGCGTGGGCTCCGACGAATGCCCCGGGGCGGCTCGCTGTCCGAAGGGCCCGGTGTGCTTCGCCGAGGCCGCACGCGACCACGCTGCGAGCGCGAACGTGATCGTCGTCAACATGCACCTCTACGGCCTCGATGTCGCAGCTGGTGGAGCGATCCTGCCCGAGCACGACGTGCTCGTCGTCGACGAGGCGCACCAACTCGAGGACATCATGAGCGACACCGTCGGAGTCGAGATCACGGGCGGCCGGTTCACGTCGCTCGCGTCCGCCCTGCGGCGCATCCTGGTCGACCCCGCGGTCCTCGCTCCCATCACCGAAGCACCTGGCGCCATCCGCGACATCCTCGGTCCGATGGTCGGCCAGCGCCTCTCGAACCCCCTCCCCGCCCCTGTCGGCGACCTGCTGGTGGACCTGCGCGCTCGATTGCAGCGAGCCCAGGACGCGCTGCGGGCCATCGACACCGACGTCGACGACGCGAAGCAGAAGAAGCTGCGTGGGCAGCAGATGACGACCCGCCTGCAGGAGGCCATCGACATGGCCCTCGAGTCGTTGGAGGGCAAGGTGCCGTTCGTGGGCGGAGGACCCGAGTTCCCCCGGCTCGAGATCGCGCCGCTCGACGTGGCACCGGTGCTGGCCAGCGGCCTGTGGTCGCGGCGCACCGGCATCCTCACCAGCGCGACCATTCCGTCGTCGTTGGGTACCCGGGTCGGCCTCCCCGTTGGCGGATACGACGAGATCGACGTCGGCAGCCCGTTCGACTACGAACACCACGCGCTGCTCTACTGCGCGCTCCACCTGCCCGATCCACGCTCGCCCCAGTACTCGGCGGCGGTGCACGACGAACTGGCGGCGTTGATCACCGCCGCAGGGGGACGCACGCTCGCGCTGTTCACCAGTTACAAGGCGATGGATGCCGCAGCAGAAGCGTTGAAGGCGCGCGTCGACGTCCCCATCTTCAGCCAGCGCGACCTGCCCAAGACGGCCTTGGTTCGAGCGTTCAGCGAGGACGAGCACGCCTGCCTGTTCGCCACCTCCGGCTTCTTCCAAGGCGTCGACATCCCCGGCCGCACGCTGAGCCTGGTGGTCATCGACAAGATCCCGTTCCCCCGACCCGATGATCCGCTGCTGTCGGCTCGCCGCGAACTGCTCGGCGCCGCGGCATTCGGTCAGATCGACATCCCGCGGGCGGCGATGCTGCTCGCTCAGGCCACCGGTCGGCTCATCCGCACGGCCACCGACCGCGGCGTGGTCGCGGTGATGGATCCGCGTCTGGGGAAGGCGAACTACCGATGGGACATCGTGAAGGCGCTGCCGCCGATGAAGCGCACCCGCCACCGCGCCGATGCCGAGGCGTTCCTCCGCGACATCACCGCCAACTGAACCCGACCGACCCCGACCGGCGAGCGGCGAGCACCACTCGTCTACAGTCCCCTCCGTGGGGGAACTCGTGCACTGCACCGTCGATTCGGGCGTGGCCACCATCACGCTCGACTCGCCTGCCAACCGCAACGCGTTGTCGCGCCAGCTCGTCACCGAACTGGCTGCTGCGCTGGACCGAGCCGAGGCACCCGACGTGCGCGCGGTCGTGCTGACGCACACCGCACCGGTGTTCTGCGCCGGAGCGGACCTCAAGGAGCGGGCCACCGGCCAACCCGACGCGCAATCGGCCGGCAACCCGATGGCCGACACGATGGTCCGCCTCGGGTCCATGCGCGCGGTCACCATCGCTGCGGTGGACGGGCCGGCCCGTGCGGGCGGCATCGGCCTGATGGCGGCGTGCGACCTGGTCGTGGTGAACCGGTCGGTGTCGTTCGCACTCACCGAGGTCCGCATCGGCGTCGCTCCGGCGATCATCAGTGTGCCCATTCTCGCCCGATGCGGTTGGAGCAAGCTCGCCGCGCCCTTCCTCACCGGCGAACCGTTCGATGCCGAGGCAGCGCGCGACATGGGCCTGGTCACCCACGTCAGCGACGATGTCGCCGCATCGGTCCGCACGCTCGTGAAGGGCGTCCTCGCCGGCGCGCCGAACGCGGTCGCCGCGGCGAAGCGAGTACTGCGGCAGGGCCAGCCCGACATGGAGGAGATGATCGCCCTGAGCGCGGCGCTGTTCGACAGCGACGAGGCCGCAGAGGGAATGCGTGCCTTCGCCGAGAAGCGCCCGCCGTCGTGGGCCGTCACACCGGAGGAGGGCTGACATGCCGGTGTTGCCCGATGGAGTCGTTGAAGCGAGCGATGCGTTCCGCCAGAACCGCGAGTCGCTGCTGCGCCAGATCGCCGCGCACGACGAACAACTGGCGATCGTCAACGGCGGCGGAGGCCCGAAATACGTCGAGCGGCATCGGGGTCGGGGAAAGATGCTGGTCCGCGAACGCATCGAGGCGTTGCTCGATCCGGGCTCGCCCTTCCTCGAGCTGTCGCCCCTGGCGGCCTACGGCAGCGAGTTCCCAGTCGGCGCGGGTGCCGTGAGCGGCATCGGGTACGTCGAGGGCATCGAGTGCATGATCACCGGCAGCGACCCCACCCTGCGCGGCGGTGCCAGCAACCCGTACACGCTGAAGAAGAACCTGCGCACCAACGACATCATCCGCGAGAACCGGCTTCCCACCATCGCCCTCACCGAATCCGGCGGCGCCGACCTGCCGACGCAGAGCGAGATCTTCATCCCCGGTGGCCGTGGGTTCCGCGACATCACCCAGGCGTCGGCCGAGGGCATTCCGCAGATCTCGCTGGTGTTCGGCAACTCCACCGCAGGCGGCGCCTACGTGCCCGGCATGAGCGACTACGTCGTGATGATCAAGGAACGTTCGAAGGTGTTCCTCGGCGGCCCGCCGCTGGTGAGAATGGCCACCGGCGAAGACACCGACGACGAGAGCCTGGGCGGCGCCGAGATGCATGCCCGCATCAGCGGTCTCGCCGACTACTTCGCGCTCGACGAACTCGACGCCATCCGTCTCGGGCGTCAGATCGTGAAGCGCCTCAACCATCGCAAACTCGGACCCGGTCGACGCGGCGCGGGTCGCTCGCCCAGGTACGACGCCGAGCAGCTGCTGGGAATCCCGTCGGCGGATCCGAAGGTGCCGTTCGATCCCCGCGACGTGATTGCCCGCATCGTCGACGACAGCGACTTCGACGAGTTCAAGCCGCTGTACGGCACGTCGCTGGTCACCGGCTGGGCCGAGCTGCACGGCTACCCGATCGGCATCCTCGCCAACCACCGTGGCGTGCTGTTCAGCGAGGAGAGCGAGAAGGCGGCGCAGTTCATCCAGCTCGCCAACCAGGTGGACACCCCGCTCCTGTTCCTGCAGAACACCACGGGCTACATGGTGGGCAAGGAGTTCGAGCAGCGCGGCATCATCAAGGACGGGGCGAAGATGATCAACGCCGTGTCCAACAGCCGGGTGCC
>JANMFL010000495.1:0-4311 GCA_031377945.1 Acidimicrobiaceae bacterium
TCGTCGACACCGCAGCGTTGAAACTGACGGCGAACCCGATGATGAAGGTCGCGATCGCCAGCGCGAAGAACAGGTAGCCGATGCGATTGGCCAACAAGGTCCATTTGGCGACCTGCTGTCGGCGGGCGCGAACGGGGTCGAGTTTCGGGGCAGGTGTATTCATGGTGACCGTTCAGATGCCGGGCGGGAGCAGCCGGTTGATGTTCTCGAAGAAGAAGTACAGCACCACGACGAACGGCACCACGCCTGCGGCGTAGCACACCCACAGGCGGTTGGCTCGTTTGCCGATGAACCAGGCTCCCAGGGAGACGCCGACGAGCGCGAGACCCCACAGGATGGACGGCAGGATGGCCGAGCTGTCGTCGAACCATCCGCCGGAGAACGAGTCGCCCGCCGTGCTGGGTGGCGCGGGAACCACCGACGTGGTCGTGGTCGCGGTGCCGGAGGTATCGGAGGTGTTGGAGGTGCCGGAGGTGTTGGAGGTGTCGGAGGACGGCACGATGGTGTCATCGCCGGGCAGCGTTCCCAGCACCGACGACGTCGTGCTGTCGCCAGGGGTGGTGGCGCTGGACGGGCGCACGACGGGACCGCTCTGCTCGGGCACGAGTACGGCCTTGACGATGAGGCGGCTGTTTGCCGTGTAGCGCGGGGTGCACGTGGCCAGCGTCAGCGTCGCCGTGTTCGGGTCGACGGTGGGGATGACCGCTGCGTACTCGCTGGGCGACACCACGATGCTGCCCGTCACCGAGTAGATGAACGCTCCTGCCAGCGTGTCGACCTCGATCAGGTCGCCCGGCGCCAGTTCGTCGAGGCGGTAGAACGGCTGACCGTGGGTGGTGCGGTGACCGGCGATGGCGGCATTGCCCAACTGGCCGGGCATCGGGGTCTCGGGGAAGTGGCCGGGCCCCTTCTTCAGGTCGTTCACCGCGACGCCTTCGACGACCGTCCAGTCCACACCGATCTTGGCAATGCGCAGCTGCGCGACCGGCGCCCCCTCCTCGATCACACCCGGAGGCGCCACGGGAATGGTGCTCGTGGTCGTGGCCCCGTCGGTGGTCTCGGTGGGCGCGATCGTGGTCGTCGTCGACCCGGTGGTGCTCGTGCTCTGCAACAGCTCCTGGAACTGTGACTCGAGATCGTTCTGAGCCTGGGCGGTCTGGATGCCCGTGCCCCACAGTTGATAGGCGACGAACGCGAACATCATCAGTCCGGTCACGATGAGACCGCGACCGATCAGCCCGACGGTCCACCGCCAGTCCCTCGGCGCCTTGGGCCGTTCGAAATACGGCACCCGCTGCCTGCTCACGGCATTGACGCTACCGGCGGTCGGTCGACCTGACCCGTCACCAACCCAGCGTTCCCGGCCCACCCTTGAACGGCCCGGCGACGTGCGACGTGATCCAGCCCCCGTAGAAGTTCCCAGGGTTGGGCTGGACCTGCTCGTCGTCGACCCAGCATTCGTCGACCTTCTGCGCGTAGAAGGCCAGGTGGTCGGTGATCGCCACGAAACCCGGCGTGGGCGCCGGGTAGCTCCATGCGGCGTCGGGCACGTCGTCGAGGTGCCAGTACGTCGCGGCGCCCTTCCACTCGCACCACGTGCTGCCCGTCGCACGGGTGAGGCGACCGAGGTCGACGTCGGCCGGGGGGATGTAGAACCCGGGTGGCTGGCTGGTCTCGAGCACCCGCACGGCGTGGGCCGTGTCCGCCACCACCCGTCCGCCGTGCACCACTCGTACCCGACCGGCGAACGGCACGACGGCCGGCGGGCGCGGGTAGTCCCACACGCTCTCCTGCCCGGGACCTGGTTCCTGTCGAGTCGGACGCATGCGCGGATTGTGACACCCGTTGGGCACGCGTGCCTCACGGGAACTAGCGTCATCTTCCGCTATGGCACCCGTCGTCCACCTCGAAGGCGTGGTCGCGGTGATGGGCGGTTTCCCCGTCCTCGCCGGCGCCGACCTGCACGTCGAGCGGGGCGAGATCCTGCTCTTGCGCGGTCCCAACGGGGCGGGCAAGACGTCGCTGCTGCGACTGTGCGCCGGTCTGCTGCCGGTGGAACGGGGCATCGCTCAGGTGCTGGGTTGCGACATCGCCGCCGATCGCACAGCGGTGCGCAACCGCGTCGGCCTGCTCGGTCACTCCAACGGTCTGTACGCCGATCTGTCCGTGTCCGACAACGTGGCGTTCTGGGGTGCGACCGTGGGCGCATCCGGCGACGACGTGGCTGCCTCGCTCGAGCGGATGGGCCTGTCCGGTCGGCTCGCGAAGGTGCCGATCAGCCGCCTCAGTGCGGGGCAGCGGCGCCGCACTGCGCTCGCCTGCCTGGTGGCCCGACGGGCCGAACTGTGGCTCCTCGACGAACCCCATGCCGGGCTCGACGCGGCCGGCCGCGACGATCTCGACGCCACGCTGCGCGACGCCTCGGCCGCCGGGGCGACGGTGATGGTGGCCAGCCACGAACTCGAGCGTGCCGGTGCGCTGGCGAGCCGCGTCGTCGAAGTGGTCGGCGGACAGGTGCGCGGATGAGCACCTGGCGAATCGCCCGCCTCATCGCGGCCAAGGATCTGCGCATCGAGCTGCGCAGTCGCGTGGTCACCAACCAGGTCCTGCCATTCGCCGCCCTGGTGATGGTGATGTTCGCGTTCGCGCTCGACAACGACAATGTGCTCACCCGGGTGGCACCCGGTCTGGTGTGGCTGGCGACGTTGTTCAGCATGTTGGTGCTGGTGCAGCGGGCGTTCGCCGTCGAGAACGCCGATGGGGCCCTCGACGCACTCCAGGTGGCCGGCGTGCGCCCCGGCGGCATCTTCCTCGGCAAGGCCCTCGCCCTGGGGGCGCAGCTCGCTGTGCTCGAGATCGTGCTGCTCCTGATGGCGGTCGTGCTGTACCAGGCGCAGGTCGCAGCGAGCGGCGCCATCTTGCTGATCATTACCTTCGTTGCCGCGACCACCGGGCTGGCCTTCGTCGGTACGCTCTACGGCGGTCTCGCTGCCGGGGCCAAAGGGCGCGAAACGCTGTTGCCGCTCCTGATGCTCCCGGTCGTGGCACCCGTGCTCATCGGTGCAACCCGGGCGACGGAAGCGGCGTTCGGAACCAATGGTGCGACGTCCAGTGAAGGTTGGCCGTGGATCGGTCTGCTCACGCTGTTCGCCGTCCTGTTCGGTGTCGGCGGCACGCTCGCTTTCGGATCGCTCATCGACGAATAGGCCACCATGACCTCCGCCGTTCCCCCTACCACCAGCACCGACACCGCGAGTCCTTCGGGTACCCCCGGCGCCGTCCGCCGCCCCACCGGGACGCGGTTCACTCGCGTCCTCGGCGTCGCGACGCTGGTGGGCATGATCTGGCTGGTCGTGTTCGGCCTGTTCCTGTCACCGAACGACGCCACGCAGAAGGCCGGCGTGCGCATCCTGTACATCCACGTGCCGTCCGCGTGGCTCGCCTATCTGGCCTTCGGCGTCACCGGGCTCAGCAGCCTCGCCTACATGATCAAGCGGACGCGCAGCCTCACCTGGGACCGCATCGCCGGTGCCAGTGCCGAGGTCGGCGTGCTGTTCATGGGGATCACGCTGGTCAGCGGCAGCCTGTGGGGTCGGATCTCGTGGGGCATCTTCTGGACGTGGGACTCGCGGCTCACCACCACGGCGTTCCTCTTCGTCACCTACATCGGCTATCTCGCCGTGCGCAACCTGGGCGGCACGCACCAGCAGCGCGCCAAGCGCAGTGCGATCATCGCCCTGCTCGCAGTGCTGGAGGTCCCGCTGGTGCACTTCAGTGTGAAGTGGTGGCGCCCGCTGCACCAGAACGAGAGCGTCGCCGAGGGCAAGTTGAGCGGCCTGATGCTGTTCAGTCTGTTCGTCGGCATCATCGCCTTCACGTTGCTGTACGTGTGGCTCGTGTTGCACCGCCAGCGCGTGTTGGCCATGGAGGACGCCCTCGACGACCAGGGACTCGACGTCGCACTCGCCGAACGTCGTGCAGAAGGAGCGCAGGTCTGATGCCCGCATTCATCCTGGCCAGCATGAGCGTCAGCGATCAGACGCCGTACGTCATCGCCAGCTATGTCGTCACGCTCGGCGGCATCGGCCTGTACACGTGGCGGATGCTCGCCCGGGCCCGCAAGATCGCGCCGCAGGTGCGCGAGGAGGACCGTCCGTGGACCTGAGCCCTCGCGAGGTCGTCCCCACCGCACAGGGACGGGCGCGCAAGCGACCGTGGTTGGCGTTCGCCGTCCTCGGTCTGGTGTTGGTCGCCGGCGGTGTGATGGTCACCCAGTTCCTCACCAACGCCGTCGACTACTACTGCAACGTC
>JANMFL010000512.1:0-2675 GCA_031377945.1 Acidimicrobiaceae bacterium
GATGTACGAGGAGGACGAGCACGCCTCCGGGATCTACTACAACACCGCGGCGGTGATCGACGCGGACGGCAAGTACCTGGGCAAGTACCGCAAGACGCACATCCCGCACGTCAAGGGTTTCTGGGAAAAGTTCTATTTCCGGCCGGGCAACATGGGCTATCCAGTATTCGAGACGGCGGTTGGCAAAGTCGGCGTGTACATCTGCTACGACCGCCACTTCCCCGAGGGCTGGCGCGCGCTCGGCCTGAACGGTGCCGAGATCGTGTTCAATCCGTCGGCCACCAGCCGCGGCCTCAGCGAGTACCTGTGGCGCCTCGAGCAGCCGGCCTCGGCCGTCGCCAACATCTACTACGTCGGCGCGATCAACCGAGTCGGCATCGAGGAGCTCGGCGACAACGACTTCTACGGCCAGAGCTACTTCGTCGACCCCGAGGGCAAGTTCGTGGGCGAGGTGGGCGATCCCCACACGCCCGAGCTCATCGTGCGCGACCTCGACCTCGGCATGATCCGTACCGTGCGCGACCGCTGGGCGTTCTACCGTGATCGTCGACCGGACGCCTACGACGAGCTCGTGGCGCGCTGACACAGGGGAATCACACATGGCACAGACGCTCATCAAGAACGGCCTCGTGGTGTCCACCACGGGCACCATCGCCCAGGACGTGTTGATCACCGACGAGGTCATCACCGCGGTGGGCGCACCCGGGTACTTCACCGAGGAAGGCATGGACCGCGTCATCGACGCGGCCGGCAAGTACGTCATTCCCGGTGGCATCGACGTGCACACGCACATGGAACTGCCCTTCGGTGGCACGTTCGCGAGTGACACGTTCGAGACCGGCAGCAACGCAGCGGCGTGGGGCGGCACCACCACCATCGTCGACATGGCCGTGCAGCGCTACGGCGAGAACGTCCACGAAGGTCTTGCCGAGTGGCATCGCAAGGCCGACGGGAACTGCTCCATCGACTACGCGTTCCACCAGATCATCGGTGGCGTCGACGACCAGTCGTTGAAGGACATGAAGTACCTCGTCGAACACGAGGGCATCAGCAGCTTCAAGCTGTTCATGGCGTACCCGGGCGTGTTCTACAGCGACGACGGCCAGATCCTGCGGGCCATGCAGACCGCCGCCGAGTGCGGGGCGATGATCATGATGCACGCCGAGAACGGCATCGCCATCGACGTACTCGTGCAGCAGGCGCTCGCCCGCGGCGAGACCGACCCGAAGTACCACAGCTACACGCGGCCCTCACCGCTCGAGGCGGAGGCGACGCACCGTGCCATCGTGCTCAGCCACGTGGCCGGCAACGTGCCGCTGTACATCGTGCACATGTCGGCCGGCGACGCGCTCAACGAGGTCGCCGCGGCGCGGCATCACGGTCGCAACGTGTTCGCCGAGACGTGCCCGCAATACCTGTACCTGACGCTCGAAGAGACGCTCGGTCAGCCCGGGTTCGAGGGCGCCAAGTGGGTGTGCAGTACCCCGGTGCGCAGCAAGGACCACGACCCGGACCACATCGGTCAGATGGGCCACGGTCACCAGGGCGACCTGTGGAAGGGCCTGCGCATGAACGAGTTGGCCATCGTCTCCACCGACCACTGCCCGTTCTGCATGAAGGATCAGAAGGAACTGGGTCTGGGCAACTTCGCCGCCATCCCGAACGGCATCGGCGGCGTCGAGCATCGCATGGAGCTGCTGTACCAAGGTGTGGTCAACGGCGAGATCTCGCTCGAGCGCTGGGTCGAGACCTGCTGCACCACTCCGGCACGCATGTTCGGCATGTACCCGAAGAAGGGCGTCATCGCCCCCGGTGCCGACGCCGACGTCGTGGTCTGGGACCCCAATCGCCAGACGAAGATCGGCATCAACGACAAGCACCACATGAACATGGACCACAGCGCGTGGGAGGGCTGGGTGATCGACGGCAAGGTCGACACCGTGCTGTCCCGCGGCAGCGTGGTCATCGAGAACGACACCTTCACCGGCCGCAAAGGCCACGGACAGTACGTCACGCGCGGCCTGTCCCAGTACCTGGTCTGAAAGAGAGCACCACATGAATCGCATCAGTCACTGGATCGACGGCAAGGTCGTCGAGAGCACCTCGGGCCGCTCCGGGGTCGTGTTCGACCCGGCCACCGGCCAGCAACAGGCAGCGGTCGACTTCGCCTCGAACGAGGAGGTCGACCACGCGGTCGCCGTCGCCAAGGCCGCGTTCCCCGCGTGGCGCAGCACCAACCTGTCGCGCCGCGCCGAGGTGATGTTCCACATGCGCGAGCTGGTCGACGCGAACCGCAAGGAGATCGCCTCGCTCATCAGCAAGGAGCACGGCAAGGTGCTGAGCGACGCGCTCGGCGAGGTGGCCCGCGGCCTCGAGAACATCGAGTTCGCGTGCGGCATCCCGAACCTGCTCAAGGGTGGGTTCAGCGAGCAGGCCTCCAGCGGCGTCGATGTGTACAACATCAAGCAGCCCCTCGGCGTGGTGGCCGGCATCACGCCGTTCAACTTCCCGGGCATGGTGCCCATGTGGATGTTCGCCAACGCGCTCGCGTGTGGCAACACGTTCATCCTCAAGCCCAGCGAGAAGGACCCCTCGACGAGCATGTTCATCGCCGAACTGCTGAAGCAGGCCGGCCTTCCCGACGGCACGTTCAACGTGGTGCACGGCGACAAGGT
>JANMFL010000521.1:0-9579 GCA_031377945.1 Acidimicrobiaceae bacterium
CCGCCGCGGCGGCCGCCGACGTCCGCGTCGTCTGGGGCCACACCCCCACCTGACCCGACCGGCCACCCGAGGCAACGCTGCACCCGAGGCAACGCGGCAGCACCGGGGTTGTCGGGTTACCTCGGGTGGAACTGCACCTGCCGGAAGACCTCGGCCGGATCGTGGTCGCGCGTCGATATGGTCGGCCGCGACTTCCTCCTCCATCCGTGCTCTGGAAGGGGAAGCACATGCTCCACCTCACTCCGCAGGCGTTGCAGACACTGCAGCGTCAGCACAATCACATCTCCGTGCGCCAACTGCAGATGGCCGGCGTGAGCAGAACAACTCGGGCGCGGCTGGTGCACGATCGGGTACTCGAGCACGTCGGTCAATCGGTGCTTCGAGTTCCTGGAACACCGGTGACGATGACGACCCGGCTCATCGAGCTCTGCCTGCAACACCGCAAGGGTTTCATCACCGGCCCGACCGGCGGCCGGGTCGTGGGGCTGCGGCGTATGCCACCGCTCAGCGAGATCCACTTCTCCACCCCGCACGGCACTCGCATCGAGGTGCCACTGGGTGTCAAGTTGCGCCAGACCACCAGGGTGTTCGACGGTCACACCCGGACACTCGAGAACGGCATCGTGGTGGCGAACTGGGCGCGGCTCGCGTTCGACCTGGCGAGCGACCTCTCTCGGATCGACCTGTCATCGGTCATCGAGCAGATGCTGCACCGGGGCGACTGCACCCTGGCCGAACTCGGCGCGATGGCCCGGCAACTCTGTGCGCCCGGCCGGAAGGGATCGGTGGCGTTCGCGACGGTCCTGCTCGAGCGGGGCGGCAGAGCGCCCGCCGAGTCGCACCCGGAATTCTCGGTGCTCGACGGGCTGCTTCGCCGTGGTGTGCCGGTGGTCCCGCAGGTCGCCCATCTCGACCTGCCCGGCGGCGGCCGTGTGCGCATCGACATGGCGGTCGAGTCGGTGCGTTGGGCGGTGGAGGTCGATGTCCATCCTGCGCACTTCGAACTGGTCGGCGCGACGAAGGACGTTCGACGCGATCGTCAGTTGCATCTCATCGATTGGCAGGTCGAACACGTGACGGCGGTCGATCTGCTCGACCTCGACGGACTGCTCGACGAGTTGGCCGAGCTCTACCGCACCAGGGTCCACAGCCTGGCCCGACGCTGAGCGGGCTTCGCTTCGGGTGGGGTGGGGGCGCCTGGGTACGGTGGCGCCCATGACTGAAGCCTGGATCATCGATGCCGTCCGTTCGCCCCGTGGCAAGGGCAAGGAGACCGGTGCACTGCACGACGTGCACCCGCAGCGCATCCTCGCCCAGGTGCTGAATGCGCTGCAGGCCCGCAACGAGTTCGACACCGCCGATGTCGACGACGTGATCATGGGTTGCGGCGCCGGCAGCGGCGACCACTCGATGGACATCGCCCGCATGGCCGCGCTCGACGCGGGCTGGTCCATCCACGCCCCTGGCGTCACCCTCAACCGCTTCTGCGGCTCGGGGCAGCAGGCGGTGAACTTCGGTGCGATGGGCATCCTCGCCGGCTTCCAGGACCTCGTCGTGTCCGGTGGCGTGGAGAGCATGTCGCGCCCGGCCCCGATGCACGTCGACGGCTTCACCGCCAACAACAACCACCTCCGCGACCAGTACGACATGGTGCCGCAGGGCATCTCGGCCGACCTCATCGCCACGGTCGAGGGGTTCAGCCGCACCGAGCTCGACCAACTCGCCGTCGACAGCCAGAACCGTGCCGCAGCGGCGATCGCCGAAGGCCGCTTCGAGCGGTCGCTCGTGCCGATCTTCCACGACGACGGCCGACTCGCCCTCGACCACGACGAGCACCCGCGTCCCGGCAGCACCGTCGAGGACCTCGGCAAGCTCACCCCCAGCTTCGCGGGCATGGGTGCCCACGTCGTGGGCGGGCGCGAGCTGAGCATCGACGACACGGCGCGCAAGGCGTACCCGCACCTCTCGGGCATCAACCACGTCCACCACGGCGGCAACTCGTCGGGCGTGGTCGACGGTGCGGCTGCGGTGCTGCTCGCGTCACCCGATTACGCCCGAGCCCAGGGCTTCACTCCTCGGGCCAAGATCACGATGGCAGCCGTCGCCGGCGACGAGCCCGTGATCATGCTCACCGCCCCCGGACCGGCCACGAAACTGGTGCTGCAGAAGGCGGGCATGACCCACGACGACATCGACCTCTACGAGGTGAACGAGGCGTTCGCCGCAGTGCTCGCCAAGTGGCTGCGCGACACGGGTGTCTCGTGGGACCGGACCAACGTCAACGGCGGGGCCATGGCCCTCGGTCACCCCATCGGCGCGACGGGCGCGATGCTCATCGGCACCCTGCTCGACGAGCTCGAACGGCGCGACCTGCAGACCGGTCTGGTCACCATGTGCACCGGCGGCGGCATGGCCACCGCCACCATCATCGAACGGATCTAGGCGTCGAACGTTCCAGAACGGCGACCCGCCCCGACGCCTGTTCGTAGCGGGTGTCGTCGTCGCGCCAGGCGGGCGAGAACGCGCACTCGTCCAGCGTGCGCGCCACGTCCGCCGCAAGGCGAGACGCCGCGTCGTCGTCGAACCGTTCGGCGAGCTCGACGTTCGGTGCGTTCGGCGACGCTCCCCGTTCGATGGCCGCGGCGAGGAAGCGGTCCTGCAGCACGCCCCAGCGGCCGCGGCGGCGGCGCTGCCACCACGCCGTCAACGCTCGAACCACGACCAGCAGCGCACCGAGCGACAGCAGCGACCCGAGGATGAGCACCAGGTGCTCGCCCACGACGGCGCCGAGCGCCTTCATCAGTGCACCACCGATGCTGCCGGTCTCGCTCTCGCCCGAGAGCGGCACCGATGCCGTGGGGTCGAACGACACCCAGCCGAAGTCCGGGAACCAGACCTCGACCCATGCGTGCGCATCGCTCGCCCGGCTGATCCAGACGCCGGCGATCTCGTCGCGCTCGCTCGGCACGTAGCCGGTGGCGATGCGTGCGGGAACGCCGAGCGTGCGCAGCATGATCGCCGTCGCACTGGCGATCTGCTCGCAGAAGCCGCGCTGCGACTCGAACAGGAAGTGGTCCACCGCGTCCGCGCTGGATGGCGGCACCGGAGCGTTCAGGTCGTACGCGGTCTGCGTGCCGAGCCATTCCTCGATCCGCAGGATCGTGTCGTACGTGGAGGGCGATCCGGCTGCGAGTTGCTCGGCGAGCGCACGTGTGCGGCCACTGGCCGAGTCCGGCACCTGCAGGTACTTCGTGGGGATGCGCCACCCTTCGTAGGTGGTCGCCCGAAGGTCATCGGCGGTGGCACGCGACCGTCGTGACTGCACCGTGTACGCACTGCCGGCCGGGAGCACGAAGTCGCTGCGCAACGCGCCGTCGGGCCGGTACCAGACGGTGCCGTCGATGATCACCCGCAACGCCTGCGGTGCGGCGAAGAGAATGTTGGGCATGTCGGCCTCGACGTAGAACGTCTGGGTGAAGTCGGGCTCGACCGTCAGGTCGTACAGATCGCCCTCGGCCTGGGGGATGCGGTGGTCGGGGCCGTCGTTGCCGTCGCCGCTGGGGTACTGCTCGACGTACCAGCTCTTGCCGTCGAAACGGCTGAACGTCTGACCGCGCCAGAAGTCGGGCGCGGGAGCGCGTACGCGCATGACCACCTGGTCGCCCAGGTCGCCACGGAGCGAGGTGTCCATCGTGTTGCTGAAACCGGGGTACCCGCCGGCGCCGGCCCCAGTACGCGACCCGCCGCCCTGCAACGGTCCGCCGAGCAATGGTGAACCGTCGGGCGAGGCCAACTCGCCCGGTGACTCGGTCGGTCGCTGCTCGCTCAACCACGAGGGCAGGTTCAGCTGTGCCGGGCCCTGGGGAATGGGGATGACCGCGAGCAGCGCGACGACGGCGACCGCAGCGGCGCCGAGCCCGGCCAACGGCAGCGTGCTGCGCAGCGGGTGCCGGACCGGCTGAGTGGGCTCGATTCCCGCTGCATGCCGGCGGCGCCGGTCGGCGCGCGTGATGGCGGCGTTCGCCAGGCCCATCAGCAGCACCGCGCCGAACATCATCGGCCCGAGCTGCCGGTCGACGCGCACTCCGGCCGCGTACGTGGTGAGCAACGCGGCGCACGCCAGCGACACACGCGCGCCTCGGCGTTCGGTGCACTCGAACCCCTGCACGATGCAGAGCGCGACCAACGCCTGCGGCATCAGATAGCGCATTGCGGTCATGACGCTCGTGATCGCGGCGATGTCAACGAGCACCACCGCGATTCCCAGTCCGGCGACCAACCCGGCGAGTTGACGCAGCCACGGCTTCACCTGCGGCCGGCGGGTGGTGACGAACGCCGCCGCTGCAGCGGCAGCCGCGGATGCGATCAACTCGAACGCGCCATAGCCGAGCGGCTGCAACAGCATCGCCAGCGGCAGCATCGACGCGATGGCCACGGCCCAGCGAGCGGCGGGTTCGATGGAATCGTCGGGCTCGGGGCCGATCCCCGTGAACACCGGTCGTCGCCACCACGGCACTCGGACCGGTGGCCGCCGATCGGGTTCGAACTCGGCGCACCATTGCACGACCGCGGCGGCGGTGGGCAGGTCCTGCGCGGGGCCGTCGTCGACCCGCACCGCGGCAGTGGCGCCGCGCGACATGCAGTCGTCGAGCGCGCGTCGAACACGGGCTGCTTCGGCATCGGGGTCGTCGCTGCCGGATCGGGCCGTGACCACCCACTGTTCCTCGTGGTCGCGTTGTCGTTGGCGCACCACGAACTCGCCGAGCCGCATCGTCGACGGCCAGTGCACGGCGGCGATCTCGTCGCCGTCGCGCCACTGCCGGACTCCGTCGACGTCGTCGTGCCCGGCGCGGTTGCTCGGCGCTGCCGCGCCGTCGGGGTCGTCGTCGGCGCGTGTCGCCGGTGCCGGGTCGGCGTGCGGTGCGGGCCCGGACCACAGCGTGGTCATCGGGAACGTGTCGCGGCGACGCCACCAGAGCATGCCCATGCGTCCGCTGGTCGACCACGTCACGGTGACCCGGTCGTGCACGCCTCGGTGTGGCGCACGGCCGTCGAGCGCGGTGGTGCTGTCGGCCAACCATCCGGCCGCCACCTGTTCGCCCGCCACCGTGAGCACGGCGTGCACCGGTCGGGGAGCGCGAGCGTGGACGGTCCACGTCAGGTCGTCACCGGCGGTGGCCACCGTGGCGGTGCGCACCTCGTGCACCTCGCCATGGCGCAGCCACAGCGGACCGGAGATGGCCGCGGCGAACGCAGCGACGAACCAGATGACGAGCAGGATGACCACGGCGCTCGCCCCGGTGAGCATGGCGATGAGCACGCCACCGAACCACGCGGCGAGATAGGCGCTGACGCCGCGGGCGAGGCCGGCGGGACGCATCAGCGACGCGGTGCGGGTACCGCGGCCAGGCATTCGGCCACCACCTCGGAAGCGGCGCCGTGCTCGTGGCCCGACACCACGACTCGGTGGGCGAGCGAACAGTCGGCAGCACGGGTGATGTCGTGCGGAGCGACGTGGTCGCGATCGTCCATCAACGCGAACGCACGGGCGAGCGCGACCATCGCGACGCCGGCGCGGGTGGACGCGCCAATTCGAATGCGCGGGTGGGTGCGGGTGGCGCGAAGGATGTCGACCGCGAACCGTGCGACGGGTTCGGCGAGGTGCACGCCCTGCACGGCCCGGCGAGCATCGACGATCCCGGCCAGCGTGGCGACGCGCTCGACCGTGGCCAACTGGGTGCGTCCGCGGCGCCCGGTGAGCACGTCGACCTCTTCGTCGGCCTCGGCGCGGCCCAGGCTGATGGCTGCCATGAAACGGTCGGTGACGCCCTCGGCGAGGGGGTAGGTGCCGGCCATCTCGACGGGGTTCTGCGTGGCGACCACCATGAACGGGGTCGGCACCGGGTGGCCCTGGCCGTCGACGGTGACGCTGCCTTCTTCCATCACCTCGAGCAGCGCGGATTGCGTACGCGGGTTGGCGCGGTTCAACTCGTCGAACAACACGACGTTGGCGAACACCGGGCCGGGTCGGAAATGCAGCCCCAGACCTTCGGCGTTCGGCGCGAGCGACCCGACCACGTCGGCCGGGAGCAGGTCGGACGTGCCCTGCACGCGTGCGAACGAACCTCCCGTCGCCGCAGCAAGCGACTGCGCGAGGAGGGTCTTGCCCACGCCCGGCAGGTCTTCGATCAGCACGTGTCCACCGGCGAGAGAGCATGCGGTGACGATCTCGATCTGGTCACGCCGACCAGCGAGGACGGACCCCACGGCCTGCACCATCCGCAGCGCGACGGCGTGCGCCTCTCCGCGCGCGAGTGCTTGATCGTGGGAGAGAACAGCGGTCATACCCGTCAGTATCGGCACAAATCCGTCTGGCCTCAAGGCAGGGTGGAGTGACGTGACAACTGTCCGACGCCCATCGCACGTCGCGGTCGCACACCATCTCGTCGCGCTCAGCGTGCGGCGCGCGCCAGGATCTCGCGGTCCACCACGGTGATGCGACCACGCGACAGCGTGATCGCGCCATCGGCGACCAGCGACTGCAGGACCTCGTTCGCCGTCTGGCGCGTCGTGCCACACAGCCCGGCGACGTCGTCCTGGGTGAGCGGAATGACCCCGTCGGGAAACACGTCGAGCAAGCGGTGCACGGTCTTGGCGAGTCGCTTCGGCACCTGCAGGTAGAGCGCCTCGGCCAACGAGGCGGTCAGTCGTCGCACTTCGTTCAGCGAGGCGCTGAGGAGCACGCGATCCACGGTGGGGTGATCGTTGCGCAACTGTGAGATGACGTCGCGATGCAGGCTGAGGCACTCGACCGCGTCGATCGCGACGACCGTTGCCGAACGCGGGGTGGACTCGATGACCGCGATCTCGCCGAACTGGCTGCCCGGGCCGAGCACCCGCATGGTCGCGGTGTCGCCGGCAGGCGTGGTGACTCGAATGGCGACGTGACCGCGGTCGAGCAGGTAGAGCGTGTCGCCGGGGTCGCCTTCGCGGCAGACGGCTTCGCCCCGCTTGTACTTGCGGCGGCGCGCTGCGGTCAGCACGACGCGAGTCTCGGCGTCGTCGAGGCCCTCCAGCATCGAGAAACGGGTCACGCCATCGTCACCCTTCGGCCCGCCATACGAAGCATACGGGAACCCTACCCTGAGGGTCGGATTTCCGACGGATCGCCGGAATCGGGTTCAGGAGCGCTGCGGTCGGGTGGACCCGCGAGCGACGATCGCGTCGAACTCGTCGTCGGTGAGCGGGATCACCGACAGTCGGTTGCCGCGAGCCAGCAGGCGGCTCTCGGCGAGTTCGGGCATGGTGCGCAACTCGTCGAGGGGGATGTAGCGCAGCCGCTTCTGCGGCGCCACCGTCACGAGATCCCAGCGCGGCTCGTCGGGGTTCGAGCCGGGATCGAAGTACTTGCTGTTCGGGTCGAACTGGGTGGGGTCGGGCGACGCCTCCTTGACGATCTTCGCCACACCGGCCACCCCGGGCGGGGTCGCGTTCGAGTGGTAGAAGATCGCCAGGTCGCCCTTGCGCATTGCTCGGAGGAAAATCCGCGCCTGGTAGTTGCGGATGCCGTCCCACCCCTCGCGCTTGGCCGTCACCAGGTCGTCGTACCCGAACACATCGGGCTCGCTCTTCATCAGCCAGTACGCCATGGGTGCCGACGCTACTGCGCGCGACGCTCGAGCACCTCGGCGTACATCGACAGATACTGCGCGGCGCGCGTGGACCAGCCGACGTCGCGGGTCATCGCCCGACGCTGCGTGCGCTGCCACGCCGACCGGTCGTGGAACAGGTCGACCGTGCGCTCGACCGCGGCGGCCAGCTGCTCGGCGTTGACCGGGGCGAATTGCACACCGGTCGCGACGCCGTCGCGCAAGGCCGCGTCGTTGGCGTCGATGACCGTGTCGGTCAGACCACCGACGCGAGCGACCACGGGCAGAGTGCCGTAGCGCAGGCCGTACAACTGCGACAGCCCGCACGGCTCGAACCGTGACGGCATGAGGATCGCGTCGGCCCCCGCCTGGATGCGGTGCGACAGCGCTTCGTCGAAGCCGATCACGGTGGCGACCTGGCCGTGGTGGGTTTCGGCTGCTCGTCGGAAGCCGTCCTCCAGCGAGCGCTCGCCGGTACCGAGCACCACGAGTTGCGCGCCGGTGGCGAGCACGCGGGGAAGTGCGTCGAGCAGCAGGTCCAGCCCCTTCTGTTCGGTGAGTCGACTGACGACCCCGAGCAGCGGCACGTCACGGCGTACGTCGAGGGCCAACTCTCGCTGCAGTGCCGTCGTGTTGCGGGCCTTCGCGGTGAGGCGCCGCCAGGAGTAGGGCGTACCGACGTGCGGATCGGTGGCGGGATCCCACACCGTGTCGTCGATGCCGTTCACGATGCCGGTCAGTTGGTGGGCTCGAGCGCGCAGCAGGCCGTCGAAGCCCATGCCCTCGTCGGTGGTGAGGATCTCCCGGGCGTAGGTGGGGCTGACGGTGCTGAGCTGATCGCACCACTGCACGCCCGCCTTCAGGAAGCTCAGTCGCCCCCAGTACTCCATCCCGTCGACGTGCATCGCCTCGGCCGGCAGCTTCAACGACCTTCGCACCGTGGGCTCGAACAGCCCCTGGAACGCCAGGTTGTGCACGGTGAGCACCGACGCCGGCACCGCAATGCGGTCCTTTTCGAAGTGGAGGTACGCCGCCGTCAAGGCCGACTGCCAGTCGTGCAGGTGCACCAGATCGGGCCACCAGTCGCCGAGTCGCCCCAGCGCCACCTGGGCGCCCACCCAACTGAGTGCACCGAAACGGAAGTGGTTGTCGGGCCAGTCGCCGCCGTCCGGGCCGAGGTACGGGCCGCCTCCGGCGCGCTCGTACAGGTGCGGCGCCTCGAGCAGCAGCACCGACAGTCCGTCGACCGTGGTGCCAGCCAGCAGCGTGCCGGCGCCGCCGAACAGCCCGGGCAGCGCGGCAACGGTGCGGACGTCGCGCAGATGATCGCGCACGCCCGGGTAACCCGGCATGAGGACCTTGGTGGTGACCCCGAGCGGCGCCAGCGCGAGTGGCAACGCGCCGGTCACATCGGCGAGGCCACCCGTCTTGACCAACGGGTAGCACTCAGGGGTGACGAAGAGGACCTTCACGTGAACGGACCGTAACCCATCAACTGCAGGTCGTACACGATGTACATTCCTGCTCATGGCCGAACCCAAGGTGCTCGTCATCGTGCTCGCCGGCGGCGAGGGCAAGCGCATGCTGCCCCTCACCAAGGACCGTGCCAAACCCGCGGTGCCCTTCGGCGGCAGCTACCGCATCATCGACTTCGCTCTGTCGAACTTCGCCAACGCCCGCTACCTGAAGATCGTCGTGCTGACGCAGTACATGAGTCACAGCCTCGACCGTCACATCAGCCAGACGTGGCGGTTCAGCACGCTGCTGGGCAACTACGTGACCCCGGTGCCCGCACAGATGCGACGCGGGCCGCACTGGTTCGCCGGTTCGGCCGACGCGATCTACCAGAACATCAACCTCATCACCGACGAGGACCCCGACGTGGTGTGCGTGTTCGGCGCCGATCACATCTACCGCATGGACCCGCGCC
>JANMFL010000532.1:0-5911 GCA_031377945.1 Acidimicrobiaceae bacterium
TCGTCGTCGGGGTGCGCGTGGAGGAACACCACCGCCATGATCGCTACTTCATGCTGATGATGTAGTCGACGATCTTCTGCACATCGGCGTCGGGAATCCGGTTGACCGGCATCGGCACCTTGGTGCCCTTGGGGACTTCCGACGCCGGGGTCGCGATCGACCGCACCAGGTAGTCGCGGTCGACCGTCACCGTCTCGCCCGTCTCGAGGGTGACCTGCGAACCGTACAGGCCCTTCCACGTGGGTCCGACACCCGCCGAGCCGTTCGTGCTGTGGCACGCCATGCAGCCGTAGTCCTGTGCCAGCGCCTTGCCCGGCAACGCCTGCGGATCCTTGTTCACCCCGCACGCCGCGAGCGCCACGACCACCACGGTGAACGCCGCAGCCGGCAACAGGCGGAGCCCGCGGCGGGAAATCGACGGGTGGTCCACACCAGACATGGTGCCATGCTGGCAGACGTCATGGAGCATTCCGTTCTTCCCATCGACGCGCACCGCGACGAACTGATGGCCGCGATCCGCGACCATCAGGTGGTGGTGGTCGCCGGAGAGACCGGATCGGGCAAGAGCACTCAGCTGCCCCAGCTGTGCCTGGCGCTCGGCCGCGGCGACGGCATGCTCATCGGCCACACGCAGCCGCGCCGTGTGGCCGCACGCACGATCGCCGAGCGAATCGCCCACGAACTGGGAACCGAGCTCGGCACCACCGTCGGGTACACGGTGCGCTTCACCGACAAGGTCGGCCCCGACACCCGGGTGAAGGTGATGACCGATGGCGTTCTCCTCGCCGAGATCCAACGCGATCGCATGCTGCGCCGGTACGACACGCTGATCATCGACGAGGCGCACGAACGCAGCCTGAACATCGACTTCCTGCTCGGCTACCTCAAACAGTTGTTGGCGAAGCGTCCCGACCTGAAGCTGATCGTCACGTCGGCCACCATCGACACCCAGCGATTCAGCGAGCACTTCGGGGCGCCGGGGGCGCCGGCGCCCGTGATCGAGGTCAGCGGGCGCAGCTACCCGGTCGAGATGCGCTATCGGCCGTACGGCGACATTGGCGACGACGGCGTGACCGACGACCGCGACCAGGTCCAGGCGGTGCTCGACGCCGTCGACGAATTGGCCCACGAGGGCGAGGGCGACGTGCTCGTCTTCCTGAGCGGCGAGCGAGAGATCCACGACATCGCCGATGCCCTTCGGCGTCAGACCCTCGAGCGCGGTGACCGTGTGGAGGTCCTGCCGCTGTACGCGCGTCTTTCGGCCGTCGAACAGCACCGCATCTTCCAGCCGCACCGGGCACGCCGGGTGGTCCTGAGCACCAACGTCGCCGAGACCTCGCTCACCGTGCCCGGTGTCCGTTACGTGGTCGACGCCGGGACGGCGCGCATCAGCCGCTACAGCCACCGTCTGAAGGTCCAACGGCTGCCGATCGAACCCGTGTCCAGAGCGTCGGCGAACCAACGCGCCGGGCGGTGCGGCCGCGTGGCGCCCGGCAGCTGCATCCGCCTCTACGCCGAGGACGACTTCGAGTCGCGCGACGAGTTCACCGAGCCCGAGATCCTGCGCACGAATCTGGCCTCGGTCATCCTGCAGATGACCGCGCTCGGCCTCGGCGACGTCGACGCATTCCCGTTCCTCGACCCACCCGACCAGCGCGCCGTGCGCGACGGCTATGCGTTGCTCGAAGAGCTCGGCGCCATCGACGGCGTGCGCCTGACACGCATCGGCACACGACTCGCCCGGCTCCCGGTCGACCCTCGGCTGGGTCGCATGGTGCTCGAGGCCGAACGCCACGGGTGCGTGCGCGAAGTCCTGGTCATCGCGGCCGCGCTCAGCATCCAGGACCCGCGTGAGCGCCCGGCGGAGCATCGCGGCGAAGCCGACGAGATGCATCAACGTTTCGTCGTGCCGGGGAGCGACTTCCTGACGCTCGTCAAACTGTGGGATCACCTTCGCGAGCAGCAGCAAGCGTTGGGCAGCAGCCAATTCCGCAAGCTGTGCCGCAGCGAGTACCTGAACTACCTGCGCGTGCGCGAATGGCAGGACCTGTTCAGCCAACTCCGCCAGGTGGCCGGCCAGTTGGGGCTGCGTCCCGGCACCGAGGCCGGGCACCCCGACCGGGTGCACCAGGCCCTGCTCGCCGGGTTGCTCAGCCACCTCGGAGTGCGCGACGACACCGCGTCGGGCGCCGGAGCCGGTGGCGGCGCCGGCGCTGCAAAGGGCCGCGAGTACCGCGGCGCGTACGGCTCGAAGTTCGCGATCGGCCGCGAGAGCGCGCTCGCCAAGAAGAGCCCGAAATGGGTGATCGCGTCGGAACTGGTCGAGACCAACCGGTTGTGGGGCAGGGTGATCGCCGAGGTGCAGCCCGAGTGGGCCGAGCGCCTCGGCGCTCATCTGGTGAAACGGTCGTACGGCGAGCCGTACTGGGAGCCACGACGCGGCGGGGCGGTCTGCCGCGAACAGGTCACGCTGTACGGGCTACCCATCGTCAACCGCACCATCGGGTACGACCGGGTCGACAAGGAGTTGGCACGCGAGTTGTTCATCCGCTGCGCGCTCGTCGAGGGCGACTGGACCACGCATCACGGCTTCTGGAAGGGCAACCAGCAGTTCCTCGCCGACCTCGCCGGGATGAGCCAACGTGTCCGCCGCGTCGACCTGGTCGATCACGAAGGGGTGTTCGCGTTCTACGACGCTCGCGTCGGTACCGACGTGGTGACCACGCGCCACTTCGACCGGTGGTGGAAGGACGCCAAGGCGGCCGACCCCGATCGGTTGACCATGCGGATGGAGCACTTCGTCAGCGGTTCGGGCGTCCTGAGCGCGAACGACTTCCCGGGCGACTGGCATCAGGACGACATCTCCCTGTCGCTCACGTACCGGTTCGACCCCGGTGCAGCCGACGACGGCGTCACGGTGCACGTGCCGCTCGCAGCATTGAACCAGGTGAGCGCGGACGGGTTCGACTGGCAGGTACCCGGCTTCCGCGACGACCTGGTCGACGCGCTGCTGCGCTCGCTACCGAAGGAACATCGACGCGAACTGGTGCCGATGGGCGAGGTGGTCACGAAGGTCTGTGCGGCGGTCGGCGTGCGCGAGATGTCGCTCGCCGATGCGTTGTCGCAGACGCTGCGCGAAATCACCGGCGCCTCGGTGCCGGCGCGTGCGTTCGACTCGTCGAAGGTGCCACCACACCTGCAGGTCACGTTCTCGGTCGACGACGAGCGCGGCACGTCGTTGGCGCGTGGAAAGGTGCTCGACTCGCTGCGTGCCGAACTCGCGCCGCGGGTGCGCGCGGCCATCGCCCGCACCACGCCCATCGACGAGCGCAAGGGCATCACCAGTTGGGACTTCGGTGACCTACCCGAGTCCGTCGAGTCCGTCCGAGGGGGGATCACGCTGCGCGGCTTCCCGGCGCTGCTCGACGACGGCAACAGTGTGAGCATCCGCGTGCTCACCAACCCCGACCTGCAGGTGCGGGTCATGCGGCTGGGTGTCCGCCGCCTGCTGCAGATGGCCGTGCCGGTGAACCGTCGGGCGGTCGAGCGCGATCTCACCAACCAGGCGAAACTCGCGGTGGCCCGCGCGTCTGTCATGTCGCTCGACGACCTCGCCGCCGACTGTGTCACTGCGGCAGCCGACCTGGTGCTCGCCGGCCACGGCGACGTGCCCTTCACGGCGGACGGCTTCGCCGCGTTGGTGGCAACGGCCCGCGACCAACTCCCCGATCATGCGGCGCGGCTGTTGAGGACCGCCGCCGATGTGCTGGGCGCAACGGCCGAGGTGCAGGCCAGGCTCGACCGCCTGGTCGCCCCCGCGGTGGCCGCGTCGGCCGACGACGCGGCCCCGCAACTGGCCCGACGGGTGCGACCCGGGTTCGTCGTCACCACCGGCCCCGAGCGACTGGCCGACGTGCTGCGATACGTGAAGGCCATCGACCTGCGCCTCGCCAAGCTGCCCGAGGCACCGCAGAAGGACCAGAACAACCTGCGCGACGTGCTCGCCCTCGAACGGCGCTACACCGACCTGCTGCGGCGCACGCCACGCGAAGCGGTCACCGCGGGCCTCGTCGACATCGGCTGGGCGTTGGAGGAGCTACGGGTCAGCGTGTTCGCGCAGCAACTCGGCGCGGCCCGCGGCACCAGCCCGGCGAAGATCGCGAAGTCGCTGGCCGCCCACGGCGGCTGACCCGAACCGCGCGAACTTAAGTTCCTGGTGCACGCCCCGCGAACTTACGTTCGCGCGGGTGTGGATCAGAGGTCGTCCCCCACGCCCGGCGCCATCACACGGACGGAGCCGACGTCGTCGACGCGGAACGCGGCCATGAGCACGGGAATGTCGGCGAACGGCCGAGTGAGCGTGAGCTGCTCGATGCCGGAGTCGCCGTAGAACACGGTGGCGTTCGTGACGCCACTGGCCGCCGGAGCGGACACGAGGACGTACGTGACGCCGTCGACGACGATGCGGTCGGCGAACGGCTGCACCGTGGGCTCGAACCGGACCGGCACCGATGTCGACACGCCGGGCTCCGACGGCACCGAGAACCACCACAGCAGCTTCGTCGCGCCGCCGCGCTCGGCCCGCTGCGCGCCGGCGAGCCAATCGGAGCCCCGGGCGAGCACCGCGAAGTCGCCCACCCGATAGTCGGGGCGGAGGAAGATCAGCTGGGTGTCCCACTCGTCGGCCGTCGCCGGGCGCACACTGCGGCTGAGGGCCTCGTAGCGCTCCGGGTCGCCCGGTCCGGTGAGCGACAGCACAAAGCCGTCCTGCTGCCAGAGCACCACGGCATCGCCCGTCGTCGCGAGCGCGCCGACGAACCGATCGCCACGCACCTCCGGCGCCCGGTCGCCGAGGTAGCCGAATGCGGTGACCTGGTCGAACAACGAACCCTTGGCGACGCGCAGGGTGACCAGGTCGGCCTGCTCGTCGAGATAGCGCATGGTCGTCTCGACCGCGCCGTAGAGCACCTCGTCCTCCCACCGTCCGGCCACCACCTCGCGCAGGCCCAACGACTGTTCCACGCCGACGGGCATCACGATGTCGCGGACACGGCCGGCGGATGTTCCGATGTTCGTGTCGTTCACGATCGCAGCCACGTCGGCATCCGAGAGTCCGGTCGCCCGCACGACCATGCGGGCGTCGCGACCCAGATCCCGAACCACCGTGACCCGCCCGGGCGCGCCGAGCGAGGAGATGAAGGTGAGCCCCTGCACGTTCCGAGTCGAACCGTCGAACAGGATGAATGGATCCGCGGCGTTGGAGTCGATCTGGATCTCGACGTGTGGCTCGTCCGGTCCACCGACCGCCCAGACCCGGAAGCCCCCCGAGTCGTCGAACGGCGTCGCCACGTCGGTGGAGTAGTTGCGGACCCGCGAATCCACGAGGACGTAACGCCCCTCGGCGGTCACCGGATCCGGCACCTGCTCGTCGCCGTTCACGACCAGTGCGACCACGACGGACGCCACGACGGCGACCGACCCGACGGCCCACGGCCAGCGACGGCGGTGCGTAGCCGGTTCGGCCGACGCGGGCGGTGCCGACGACGCCTGGACGACGCCCCAGTCGATGGACGGGTCGTCAGGGTCGAGGACGTCGATGATCTCCATGTCGTCGGGCCGGCGCGGCATGGTCGCCAGTGTTGCACCGATTGCTCCACCACGACTTCCGGAGCGACGTTCACCCGACCCGAAGCACGGGGCACCCGAGGGGACCGCGTCAGTAGCGCAGCCAGGCGAGCGGAGGGCGTTCGCTGAGGTTCAGCGGCACTGCCGAACCGTCGGCCCGCCGCAGCGCCGGCACGTCGTGCGCGAGCAGGCCGCCCTCGGGCACCCGGGCCAGCATCGTGGCCATCACCTCGGCCGCCTGCACCGACAGGGCGTGCAGCGAACGATGGCGGTGCTCTCGGGTGCC
>JANMFL010000537.1:0-16794 GCA_031377945.1 Acidimicrobiaceae bacterium
TCACCGGTGCAGGCCACCGCCTTCGTCACGACCCGCGGGCCGTGGCCGTGTTGCTCGGCTGGCTCGACCGGCAGCGGGTGCTCAGCGCAGACTGAACTTGCTGTGCCACTGCCAGGCGGAGCGGATGATGTCGTCGAGCGAGCGTTCGGCATGCCAACCCAGGGTGGCTTCGATGAGCGACGGGTCGGCATAGGTGGACGTGGGGTCGCCGGGTCGGCGGTCGACGATGCGGTGGGGAACGGGGCGACCGCTGATGCGTTCGGTGGCGTGGATGACCTCGAGCACGCTGGTGCCCACGCCGCTGCCCACGTTCAGCGTGGCGCCGTCCTTGCCGGCGGCCAGGTGTTCGAGGGCGAGCACATGGGCGTGGGCGAGGTCTTCGATGTGGATGTAGTCGCGCACGCAGGTGCCGTCGGGGGTGGGGTAGTCGTTGCCGTACACCTGGAGCTCCGGGATGCGACCCAGGGTGGCCTTCATCACCAGCGGCACCAGGTTCTGCGAGTACGTCCAGTCCTCGCCGATGAGCCCGTCGCTGCTGGCGCCGGCGGCGTTGAAGTAGCGCAGGTTCACGGCGCGGAGGCCGTGGGTGACGCCGTACCAGTGCAGGATGGTCTCGGTGGTGGCCTTCGTCTGCGCGTACACGCTTTCGGGCTGGATGGGAGCGTCCTCGCGCAGGGGAACCTCGGCCGGGGTGCCGTTCACCGAGCAACTGGACGAGAAGACCAGCTCGCGGACGCCCGCTTCGAGCACCGCTTCGACGAGCTCGACCGTGCCGCCGACGTTGTTGCGCCAGTAGCGGCCGGGCTGCTGCATGGACTCGCCGACAGCCTTGTACGCCGCGAAGTGGACGACCTGGGTGACGCCGTGCTCGCGGCACAGCTTGCCGACCAGCGCGGCGTCGTGGATGTCGCCAACGACCAGTTCGGCATCGATGACCGATTCGGCGCGTCCGAACTCGAGGGAGTCGAGCACGACCACCGGTCGCTGGGCGGCACGCAGGCTGCGGACCGTGTGTGAACCGATGTAGCCGGCGCCGCCGGTGACGAGGATGGTCATGGCCCGAGCCTACGACGGGTCAGGTCAGGGATTCGTGCGCCCTGAACCAGTCGATCATGCGGGCGAGCCCATCGCGCAGCTCGATGTGGGCCTCCCACCCTGCGGCGTCGCGCAGTCGGGTGAGGTCGGGGCGACGGCGAGCCGGGTCGCCCGTGCGTTCGAACGGCAACGGTTCCAGCACGATCGAGCTGGAGGACCCGGTGAGCTCGACGACGGCTTCGGCGAGCTCGAGCATGGTGAACTCGGTGTCGTTGCCGACGTTGAACGGGCCGACCTCGTCGCGGTCGAGCACGGCGAGCAGACCGCGCACCATGTCGTCCACGTGGCAGAAGCTTCGCGTCTGCTGTCCGTCGCCGTAGAGCACGAGCGGATCGCCGCGCAACGCAGCGACGATGAAGTTGCTCACCACGCGGCCGTCGTCGGGGCGCATGCGTTCGCCGTAGGTGTTGAAGATGCGCGCGATGCGGACCTCGGTGCCCTTCGACCGGTGGAAGGCCATCGTCATCGCCTCGGCGAATCGTTTGGATTCGTCGTAGCAACTGCGCGGGCCCACACTGTCGACGTTGCCCCGGTACGACTCGGGTTGCGGGTGGATCTCGGGGTCGCCGTACACCTAGCTCGTGGACGCCAACAGCAGTCGGGCACCCTGGTCCGAGGCGAGCTGGAGTGCATTGCGGGTGCCGACGGAGCCGACTTCGAGGATCTCCAGCGGCATCGTGCGGAAGTCCACCGGCGACGCGGGGCTGGCGAGGTGCAGGACGGTGTCGAAACGGGCGCCGGTGATCTCGGTCGGGAGCGGCAGCGTGATGTCGTGCTCGACGACCGTGAACCGGTCGTGCCCCGAAAGGTGGGCGAGGTTGCTCCGCCGTCCGGTGGCGAAGTTGTCGACGACCGTCACCCGGTCGCCCAGCGCGAGGACGGCGTCGCAGAGGTGGGAACCGATGAACCCACCGCCGCCGGTGATCAGGTGATGCCGAGACACCCGAGCAGTGTATGGACCGGAGGCGGTCAGCGCCCGATCCCGACGACGTGAAGGCCGGCGCGCTGCCACTGCGCACGGTCCAGGATGTTGCGACCGTCGACGACCTCGGTACCGGCCATCGCTGCCGCGGTGTCGGCGGCCTCGACCCACTTGAAGTCGTCCCATTCGGTGAGCACTGCGAGCGTCGCGGCGCCCTTGGCGGCGGCGACGGGATCGCTCGCGATGACGATGCCGTCGGGAACCCCGGGCTTCGCGCCCGTGACGGTGGGGTCGTACGCCTGGACGATGGCGCCTTCGGCCACCAGCCGGGAGATGACGGCGATGGACGGCGAGTCGCGCAGGTCGTCGGTGCGAGCCTTGAAGGTGAGTCCCCACACGGCGATCACGACGCCGTCGAGGCTGCCGCCCGCCGCGGTGCGGATCTTCGCGGCGGTGCGGTCGAACTGGTCCTCGTTGGCGTCAATGACGCTGCGCAGCAGATCGAAGTCGTAGCCGGCGTCGGCGGCGATGCGGTGCAGGGCCTTGGTGTCCTTGGGGAAGCAGCTGCCGCCCCAGCCCGGCCCGGGGCGCAGGAAGTGCGGGCCGATGCGTTGGTCGTACCCGACGCCGACGACGACGTCGTCGATGTCGGCACCGACCTGTTCGCAGATGGTGGCGATGGCGTTCACGAAGCTGAGCTTGGTGGCGAGCAGTGCGTTCGCCGCGTACTTGATGAGCTCGGCCGATGCAGGATCGGTGATGATCAGCTGTGGCTTCACCGAGTCGTACAACGCGCCCACCTTGCGGGCCGCGTCGGGGTCGTCGCAACCGACGACCACGCGATCGGGGTTCAGGAAGTCGTCGACGGCGGAGCCTTCGCGCAAGAACTCGGGGTTGCTCACCACGCGCACGTCGCCGCGGCGGATCGCCCTGGCGACCACCTGGGTGCTGCCGACGGGCACGGTGGACTTGTTGACGACGATGCACTCGAACGGGAGCGCCTCGGCGATGTCGCGTGCGGCGGCCTGCACGTAGGACAGGTCGGCCGACCCGTCGTCGCCCTGGGGCGTGGGCACGCAGAGGAACACGATCTCGGCCTCCGCGACAGCCACCTTGCTGTCGGCGGTGAACGACAACCGGCCGGCAGCGATCCCTTCGGCGACGAGCTCGTCGAGGCGGTGCTCGAGGATGGGCACCACGCCGGCCTGGAGCGAGTCGACCTTGCGCTGGTCGAGGTCGGCACACACGACCGTGTGCCCGAGGTGTGCGAGGCACGCGCCAGTGGTGAGACCCACGTAGCCCGTGCCGATGATTCCGATTCGCGACATGGGCGCAGACCCTACCGGCAGGGGTCGGCTGCTACATTCGCCTGCGATGCCGGGCGGAATCCTGTTGTGTACCTCGAACGGGGTCGGGCTGGGCCATCTCACCAGGGTCATGGCCGTCGGCAACGAGATGTTGCCGGCCAGCGAGCCGGTCATCTTCACGCTGTCCGGCGCGGTGTCGATTCCCGTCCAGCAGGGCTTCCACGTGGAGCACCTGCCGTCCAGCGAGTACCGCGTGACCGCCCGGCAGGGTTGGCATCGGCTGCTCGCGGCCCGCATGAGGTTGATCCTCGAGACGTATGAGCCCAGCGTCGTCGTGTTCGACGGCGTGCACCCCTACGCGGGCTTCGTGGACGAACTGACGTTGCACCGCCGCCGGATCACGAGGGTGTGGCAGCGTCGCGGCATGTGGAAGCCCGGTGTGGGCGACAGCATCGTGTTGCATCGTCCGATGTTCGACCACGTCGTGGAGCCGGGCGACTTCGCTGCGGCTGACGACGTCGGCGTGACGACCCGTTATCGCGACGAGGTCCATCGTGTGGCGCCCATCGTGTACGGCGGCCGGTCGAACGCCGTATACCCCGAGGGTCGCGACGCCCTGTGCGCCGACCTGGGCATCGACCCGTCGAAGCACAATGTGCTGGTGCAGCTGGGCGCCGGGCAGATCAACGACGTGGGCAGCCTGACATCGAGGCTGGTCCGCTCGCTCGGACGCATGGACGACGTCGCGATCGTGGTCGCCCAGAGCACGTTGAGCGTGAAGGGCGACCTGCCCGCGAACGTGACGCTCGTGAACCGGTTCCCGATCAATCGGTGGTTCGGCGCGTTCGACGCCGGCGTGTTCGCCGCCGGGTACAACTCGTTCCACGAGGCGCTCGCCGCGGGGCTGCCGACGCTGTTCGTGCCGAACATGGTGACCAAGACCGACGACCAAGGCGCTCGGGCGAACTGGGCCCATCGGCAGGGGATCGCGATCTCGTGGGAGGACGGCGACGATCACGAGCTGGATGCGACGGTCGACCGGCTGATGTCCGCCGAGTTCCGCGAGCAGTCGATCGCCGGTATGGCGGCACTTCCCGCTGCCGACGGTGCGGCCGACGTCACCCGCTTCCTGGAAGGGCTGCGTCGCTGATGGCGTTGCGCGACGCCTATCTGGTCGTGCTCGACCACACTCCCGAGCCGCTCCAGCCAGTGGTGCGGGGTGCTGCGACCGCCGTGCGCCGTGTGCGGCGTGCGATCAGGCGAACCGTCCGCAGGGCGGTCCGGGTGTTCTCCGTCGGTGTCCGACCGGTCGAGCGTGTTGTCCTGTCGACGGCGATGGGGCGCCGGCTCACCGCCGATGCACAGCGAGCGAAGTTCTGGGCGCCGGTCGTGAGCTATTGGCGTCGTTTGCGGCCGGTGGTTCGGCCGTTCTCCGGTCCTTTCGTGTTGATCGATGCCACCTCGGTCGCTTCGGATGACGCGGTGAAGATGGTGCCTCTGGCGTGGAAGGACAGCGCAGTCGTGATCACCGACGACCCCGACCTCGCGCCGCTGCGTCGGGCCGGCGTGCTGTACGAGTACGTCCCGCGCAGCGTCGTCGAGGCGGGCGGACTGGCCGACGACAGTCGTCGGACGCTGCATCTGCAACGCGCCTACAACGCGGCCACCCCGGTCCGTATCGAATCGCTGCCGCGCTGACCTTCGGTCAGTCGAGGAACGGTGACAGGCGTTCGGCGATCTGTTCGGCCAGCGATGTGCTGAAGGTCACCGTCATGTGGCTCGTGTCGCGGAAGGTGATGATGCCCAGGGGCGACAGCGAGGCGCACACGTCGTTCGGGCAGGCGATGTCGTCGACCGAGATCACCTCGGTGGGGGGCCCGGCGATTGCGGTGGCGGCGGCTCGCTCGGCGTCGATCAGGAACCGTTCGGCACCCACGTTGGCGTTCGGCACGTCGCACTCGCTGGCGGTGGCGGGAGTTTGCGCGGCGAGGCAGTCGGGCATGCTGTGCGGGAGGGCTGTGGTGTCCTCGAGCACGGCGATGTGGCCGACGGCACCGTCGAGCGCGCCGAAGAATGCCCTGGCGCCCTGCTGGACCGCCTGTTGCGCCTCGGCGTCGGTGAGGTCCGCACCGTCCTCGGCGCGAACCGACCTCGCGTACGCATAGCGGCGACCCACCACGAGCAGGTCGACGTCACCCCGTGCCGCGAGGTCGGCGGAGACGGCGCGGCCCCAACTGCGGCAGTACTCGTCCATCAGTTCGGTGCGTGCGTTGTACTGGGCGACGTCGTACGGCAGACACGCGCTGCGGGTGGTGACGAGCACCTTCCAACCGTTCGCCTTGCCAGCGGCGTCGAGCGCCGGCGCCCAGTGTTGCGCGTGCGAATCACCGATGATCGCCACCGTCTTGGATCCGAGCGGATCGCCTACTTCGCACCACTTCAGACCTTTGAACACCGCGGACAGCGATTGGTTGCAGGCCCCGTACACCGTGGTCGCGGTGTCGTTGGTTGCGGTCGCCGGGCTGAGGGGGAGTTCCGACCAAGCCCGGCTTTCGGCGGCCACCTGTCGGCGGTTCACCGGGAAGCTGAGGGCCACGAGAACGATGCTCGCGGCGAGTCCGACGATCGCGGTGGTGGCCAAGTGTCGCCGAAGAAGGGCCGAATACCGCAATGGATTCTCGATGAGGCGGTGCGATGCAATGGTGAGCGCCAGCGCGGTGGCGAGTGCGATGAGCGAGGTCCACGGCTGACCCAACTGCCACCCATAGCGGGCGTCGAGGATGATCACTGCTCCGAGCGCCGGCCAGTGCCACAGGTACAGCGCGTACGAACGCTCGCCCAGGTAGCGGAACGGGGTCAGGCCGAGCGCCCGCCCAGTGGCGTAAGGGGCGGTGCCGACGCCGATGAGGGCGACGGTCGCCAGGACGGGGACGGCGGCAGCCACGCCAGGGAACACCGTCTGCTCGTCGTAGATGAATGCGACCGCCACGATGGCCGCGACCGAGAGCAGCGCAAGTGCGTTCCTCACTCCCGGTACCCACCGCCCCGCGAACGTCGTTCCGGCCATCAGCGCTCCGGCACCCATCTCCCACAGGCGAAGGTGGGTGAAGAAGTACGCCTGCCCGCCACCGCTCGCGGTGAGCGTGGCCGAGGCGGCGAACGAGAGCACGACGACGACGGCGGCCACGACCCGCACCGCCTGTGCCGGCGACACGTTGCGCAGTCGTTTCGCGGCTGCGACGCACCCGAAGATGACAACGGGCCACACGAAGTAGAACTGCTCCTCGACGGACAGCGACCAGAAGTGGGTGAGCAGACCCTCCGACACCTGAACGTCGGTGTAGGCGATGGAACGTGCGGCGAAGTGCCAGTTGCTGACGTACAGCAGCGCCGAGCGGGCGTCGCCGAGCAGGATGCCCACCTGTGCGGCCGGCAATGTCCACAGTGCGAACGCGACCGTGACCACGAGCACGAACGTGGACAGCGGGAGCAGTCGGCGCACGCGCCCCGAGTAGAAGCCGAGCAGCGAGAACCGTCCACGCTCGGCGTCGCCGACGAGGATGCTGGTGATCAGGAACCCCGAGATCACGAAGAACACGTCGACGCCGATGTAGCCGCCCGACACCCCAGGGACGCGCAGGTGGTACAGCACCACCAGGCCCACCGCAAGCGCGCGAAGCCCATCGAGGTCGGGTCGATAGGTGAGCCTGGGGGCGTGGTGCGCGCCACCGGCTTCCGACGATGTGCGGCGCTCAGTGGTCAGCGACATCGTCCTAGAGGCTAGTAGGGTTCGCCGTGCGATGTCCGGTGCACAGCGTCCCTCTCTCTCGGTCGTGGTGCCGTGCTACCGGTCGCCGTCGACGTTGTCGGGACTGGTCGATCGGGTGTGCGAGGCGATCGGCGACACGGTGTCGGAGATCGAGTTCGTGTTCGTCGACGACGGCAGCCCGGACGACACCTGGCTTCGCCTCGCCGAAGTGCAGGCTGCCGACGATCGTGTGCGGGTGATGCGTCTTTCGCGTAACTACGGCCAGCACAATGCGTTGCTCGCGGGCATCCGCGCGGCGTCGAACGACCTCGTGCTGACGATGGACGACGACGGTCAGAACCCGCCCGATCAGGTTCCGTTGTTGCTCGAAGCGATGACCGATGATGTGGACCTTGTCTACGGGTCCCCGGTCGAGGAGCAACAGACCGGCTTTCGCAACGCCGCGTCCAGGCTGACCAAGCGCATGATGCGCGTGGGTATGGGCGACGCCGTCAATCCGAAGCACTCGGCGTTCCGGCTGTTCCGTCGCCGGTTGATTGACGCTGCAGACGCAGTGCGTGATCCGTTCGTGAACCTCGACGTGCTGCTGTCGTGGGCCACCGTGCGCCAGCAGGTGGTCGATGTGCGCTTCGACGTGCGCCGTGAAGGCGCGTCGGGGTACGACCTCCGCAAGCTCATCCGCCACGCGATGAACATGATCACCGGCTTCGGCATCCTGCCGTTGCGGTTGGTCGCCTGGCTCGGTTTCGTGCTCGCGATCGTCGGCTTCCTGCTGTCGGGTTGGGTGTTGGTCAGGTTCGTCGCGTTCGGCTCTCCCGTCCAGGGCTTCACCTTTCTGGCAGCTGCCATCAACTTCTTCGCCGGCGCTCAGTTGCTCGGCATCGGCATCGTCGGCGAGTATCTCGGGCGGGTGCACTTCCGCTCGATGGGACGCCCCAACTACCTCGTCGCGGAGCGACAGGGCTGGTCGTCGGAGGCCTGATCCGGGTGGTCGAGGTCGTTACGTCACCGTCCGAGTCGGCGCGCTTCGGTCGCCGTGTCGCTCGCGTGGCGCTGCACGACGAAACCGAGGTGGCGATGCTCTGCTCGCAGGTGGCCGTCGACGAACACGACCTGGTCATCGTGCGCTATCCGGCGCGATGGGTTCGCGCGTTCGACCAGCTTTCGTCAGTGGTGGGTCGGGCGGCGATCTATGCCGACACGCTGCTGTACTTCCGTTGGGATGACGACGGGCGGGAGCTCGCGCCGACGCGCCCGTCCGTGACACGAGACTCGATCGACGCTGCGATCGTGCCGGCCACGGTGTCCGGGATCTTCTCGGACTACGTGAATCACTACGTCGCCAACCCGCGACTGGACAGGTCGCTCGTCGCGATCGGGTATGCCGAGTGGGCGGCGTCTGTGGCTGCCGACGAGTCGAACGTGCTGATCGCCAACCACGTCGACGGCGACATCGCCGGCCTCGCCGTCATCGATTCTCGCGGCGACGACTGGGACGTCGTGCTCGCGGGTGTGTCGCCCGAGCATCGCGGCGGAGGTGTCTACGGCGACCTCATGCTGTCCGTGATGCAGCATGCGCGCACTGCGAATCGACCGGCCGTGCTCATCAGTACGCAGTCGCACAACGTGCAGGTGATGCGAACCTGGGAACGGCTCGGCTGGCGGATCACCAGCGCGACCATCACGGTGCACCTCCAGCGGGAGCGCTAACCGGCCTCGCCCGCCAGTTTGGTGACGAGGCGGAACACCACCGCGCCGTCCTGCAACGTGCCGTCGACCACGATCTCGGTTCGAATGCCTCGGTGGTGGCGAAGGCTCTGCACGATGTTCCTCGCGTCTGACCGCCTCGCGACGAACCGGATGTCCGGTTGATCGACAGCCGCCGCACCGAGATCGGGTTGCAGCTCGAGCCTGCGAATGCGCACGGCCTGAGACGGGCTCTGCGCGTTCCATCCGGTGGTCAGGATCCCGGGCCAGGTGCCGTACGTGCCGGTGCCACTCGTGGCCTCGACGGCGAAGACGTCGGCCGCCGCGCCGAGGAGAATGAACGTACCGTCCGGGTTGATGCGTCGGATGTCGCGGACGTTGGTGCTTGCTTTTGCGATGCCGTCGGCGTTCGAGCTGCTCAGTGCGCTGGGGGCGTAGAAGCTCCAGAGGGGCTCGACGACGAAGGCGAGCATGCCCACGGCGAAGGTCGCGACGGCGACGGTGGACATAGTTTGCGACGTCGCGCGCGCGGACCTGCGGACCAGGAGCGAAGCGATGCAGCAGAGGATGGCCACACCTGCGAGGAGGGGGATGGCGATGCGAGCCGGGAACCGTTGGCTCCGAGCGACCCACGTGCACACTGCGGCGGCCCACGCAAGTTGCCCGACGGCGAACAGTGCTCGTCGTGCGCCGCCGATGGCGAGTGCAATGCCCGCGGCGAGCACCAGCCCCATCATCGGTCGGTTGGCGGGGACCACAGCACGCCACGCGCCGCTCCACGAATTGGACTCTGCTCGTTCGTCCGTGACATCTCGCAGACGCTCGAGCGTCGCAATGTTGTACACCTCGGGATTCTCGATGTACCACCGGCGGAAGAGCGTCAGATCGTCTGCGATCCAACCGTTCGCCTGCAGCATCGCCTTCACCTCGGGCGTGTCGTTCTCGGCGATGGTGAGCGCCAGCTGAGTGGTGCCGTGAATAGCGCCCCGAACGTCGTTGAAGTCGCGATACGCGGTCCAGTCGGCGTTGTCGGCGAGCCGGTTGCTGCCAACGATGAAGCCGGCGAGACACACCATGGCGATGCCGAGCCCGACGGTGCGGCGCGCGCCGAGTCGCACGCAGCACAGCAGGATCAGCGGAAGGCCGACGGCTGTGCCGCCGAGGAACGCGTCGAAGCGCACCGAGGCAGACGCGCCGAACAGTGCCAGCGGCAGCGCGAACCACCACCACTGACGAGGAACCTGCGTGGCGAGATCGGTCAGCGACACGACGGCGGCGAAGCAGGTGATCATCGCGGTGACGGTGAAGGTCGGCGTCACGAACATCACCGAGGCCAGCGTCGCCATCGCCAGACCCAGGACGAACTGCGTTGGGATCGTCAAGGATGGCCGGTGGCGCCGCCAGCACTGGGTGACGACCGACAGCGACACCACGTCGAGGGCGTAGAGCGTGAGCGTGTACCAAGGCAGTGCGTGCGTCATCATCGAGAGCCGGGAGACGAACAGCCCCGGGAGGATGCCGATGAACACCAAGTGTGCGCTCGGTCGCCCGGTGAAGTCGCCACTGGCGAAGCCGGCCATGACGGCGTCGTCGTTCACCATGAACCGAACCGTCGAGAGGGCGGCAACGACACAGGCGACGACCGTCCAGCTCGCGAGTGGGACGACCATCGAAGCACGGACCCGCGGCCAAGTATTCGCTGCCGTATCAGACAACTCCGATCCGCCACTGCCCGTCACATCACCACCATGGCACGGCATCTCGCCGTGGTGCAATGACCAGAACGCATCAGGCGTTCGCCGGCGTTTCGAAACGAAAGACCAACACGTTCTCGTCGACGATCGCGTCGATGATCACCGACCGACGAGCGTGACGATGTGCTCACGCGGTGAGGATCGCGTGGCTGTAGGGCAGGCGGAGAAGGTCGGTCCGCAGCTCGATTTTCGGCGTGTCGAACGCTGCCGTGGCCAACGCCATCGTGGCCGGCACCGTGCGGACGTTCTGTCCGCGGTCGCGCACGATCAGCGCGTGGGCGATGCGGCTCTGCCCGTCGTGGAGGCACGGATCGACGGCCACGAACACGCCATCGGGCTTGAGCAGTCGGCTGGCGGCGGTGAACAATGCCGCCACCTGCTCGTCGGACAGGTGGTGCAGCACGCCGATCGCGATCACGCGGTCGCACGTCTCGTTCCACGGCTCGGTGTCGAACGTGTCGATGCCCTCATTGACGATCGTGACCTTGTCGCCGAACCGCTCACGAGCTGCCGTGGCGTACTGCTCGCTGGGTTCGAGGCCCACGTAGTCGACACCCGCGAGGTGCTCGACGATGTCGGAGGTGCCGCTGCCGATGTCGACGACCCGCATGCCGGCGGTCGCGCGGATGTAGTCGCTGCACACGACGCGGCGGAAGCGTTCCGCTCCGATGCCGCGCTGGGCCATCGAGTACACCGGCGCCAGCGAGAAGATGCTGCGCAGGCCGGATGTGACCTCGCTCATGCGTGGCTCCTGGTGGTGGTGACATCGAAGCTGCGGATGGCCTCGATCGAGATGGACTGTTGTTCCTCGGTCATGTCGGTGAACAGCGGCAACCGGGCGAGCCGATCGCTGACGTCGTCGGTGACCGGGCAACCGAGCGGGGTGCGGCCGACCTGGGTGCCCTTGGGCGACGAGTGCAACGGGATGTAGTGGAACACGCTCATCACGCCGCGGTCGCGCAGATGCTGGATGAAGGCCGTGCGCTCGGCCAGGTCCGGCAGCAGCACCTGGTACATGTGGTACGAAGGTGTGCGGTCGCCGCCGTCGAGTGGCAGGGTGACGTCATTCGCCAGTGCCCAGTCCGCGAGCTCTGTGTGGTACCTGCGCCATATGGCGCCGCGCCGGGCCTGCACCGTCTCGGCGTGCTCGAGCTGAGCGACGAGCATGGCCGCGATCAGTTCGCTCGGCAGGTAGCTGGACCCGACGTCCACCCAGGTGTACTTGTCGACCTGCCCACGGAAGAAGCGGCTGCGGTTCGTGCCCTTCTCGCGGATGATCTCGGCCCGGCCCAGCAGCGTCGGGTCGTTGACCACCAGGGCGCCGCCCTCGCCGGCGGACACGTTCTTGGTCTCGTGGAAGCTCAGCGTGCTCAGGGCGCCAAAGGTGCCGAGGGGCTGCCCTGCCGACGAGGCGAACAACCCGTGCGCGTTGTCCTCGATGATCGACAGGCCGTGCTGCGACGCGGTGTCAGCGAGCGACTGCATGTTCGCTGGGACGCCCGCGTAGTGCACCGGAACGATGGCGCGCGTGCGCTCGGTGACTGCGGCGGCCACCTGTTCCTCGTCGATGCACAAGGTGTCGGGGCGGATGTCGACGAACACGGGCACTGCGCCTGCCAACACGAAGGCGTTGGCGGTGGAAACGAACGTGAACGACGGGATGATCACCTCGTCGCCCGGTTGCAGGTCGAGCAGCAGCGCGGACATCTCGAGGGCGTGCGTGCACGACGTGGTGAGCAACACGGGTGCGCCGTCGTGCAGCGCGGACAGCATCTCGGACGCCCGCTTCGTGAACGGACCGTCGCCCGACAGCTTGCCCGATGCGATCGCGGTGGCGAGATGGTCGAGCGCAGACGGCGCCGATGTCGGGTGATTGAAGGGAATCATGGTGTTGAGTCGATGCCCTTTGGGCAACTGTCGTCAAAGATACATGGATCCAACTGCACGGCACTCAACGATCGCTTTCCGATTGATCCGCGATAGATGTCGCGAAGGTGAAACGGTTTGGCCGCGTCGAGTTGCTCGGGCGTCGGTTGCCGTTTCCCTCTCTCAATGGTCAAGATGGCGTACGCCTCGGGGTTCGCGTCAGGGTCCGTGCGCTCCCAGCGGCGGAACGTCGAGGCTGCTGCTGGCACGACGTCGCGGTACTCGCCGGGGTTGTCGTAGTCGGCGGGCCAGCCAGAACCGGCGCATCCCGAGTACCACCCGACCTGGGGCGAGTACGACGTGAGCGTGAAACAGTGCGGTCCCAGCTGGTCGCGCACCGCCCACGACGCTGCACGGAGTTGGTCGAACGAGTCGAGCGATTCCTGGTGGGCGTCTTCGGTGACGCGCAGCGAGGACGCCGTGCCGAGTACGAACAGCAGCCCCACGGCCACGCCGCCGATGACACGGCGAGTGCGGGCGTCGGTCGTGCTGATGAGCGCCCACAGCCCGGTGAGGCCGATGGCGGAGGCGAGCGACATCGCGGGGACCGCGATCATCAGGTAGTTCGTGACGATCAGCCCGACGGACACGACGAGACCGGCAATGGCGCCGACGGCCCAGACGGCGAAGATCAGCGTCGGGACGCGTCGCTCGTGTCGGACGACGGCCAGCACGATCGAGGCGAAGAAGCCCACGAGCACCACCGTCATCACGATGGTCGAGCCGGTGCGGTCCAGCACCTCGGTGCGCAGCCAGGTGGTGAGGTCGCGCCACCCCGTGGCCGCGGTCAACCCCTTCGACTCGAGCAGCTGCGAGTTCGCTGCAGCGGGCGTGAGGTTGTTGTGGCGGAGCAGGCCCGACATGTAGATCACGGGCACCGACAGTGCGGCACCGATGGCACCGACCGAGACCTCGACGATCCGGCGCCTGTCGCGCGTTTCCCACGCACGGTGGACGGCGATCAGCGAGACCACCCCGATGCCGATACCGAAACACAGGGGGGCACCGAATCGGACGAGCGTGGCCAGCCACGCGCACACGACGGACGCCGCCAACCGCAACGGGTGGATGCGGCCGTCCAGCAACGGAAGGAAGGCGAGGACGGCCAACAACGAGAACATCGTGCCCGGGCCGTCGATGAACACGAACGTGCTCATGGAGACGAACCACGGGGCGACGCCCGCGAGCAATGCAGCCAGACCACCGACGACTGGGTCCACCGTTCGACGCCCGATGGCCCAGATGCAGCAGAGCGCGATGCCGCTGCAGGCGGCGACCGTGAGCCGGGCCAGCGCCACGGACTCGTGGACGCGAAAGATCCACGACAGCAGGTACGGGAAGCCAGGCGCCCGGTACGCGT
Organism: Acidimicrobiaceae bacterium; assembly: GCA_031377945.1. Lineage (GTDB taxonomy): Bacteria > Actinomycetota > Acidimicrobiia > Acidimicrobiales > Ilumatobacteraceae > UBA668. The sequence continues at coordinate 13,841 of JANMFL010000537.1, forward strand.
TCCAGTACCCGGTGTTCACCGATGCCGAGTCGACGAAGTAGCGCCCGCGGAGGGCATAGACCGACTCGTCATGACCGAGCGGGCTGTGCATCGACAAGGCCGCAACGGTGGACACGACGAGCGACACGATGCCGAGCGCCAACATCAGCAGGCCCAGTCGTTCGCTGGGCTCGGCGGCGACGTTCCGGAGACGATCGATGTGGGAGCGCAACCTCGTGGACGTCATGCGCGGCTCATCCTTGTCCATCTGAAGCTCCGCCGCAGCGCGTCGCGCCCGCACCGATAGGCCGCCACAGCTGCACGTCGCCCACCGAAGCGGCCAGTTCGTAGTCGTCGGGGAAGTGTCGGCCGACGTGATCGTCGAGCAGCGCGAGGGCTGAGGCCGTCGTGTCGGCCTGTTCCGGTTGCAGGGTGGTCACGTCCGAGACGAGCACCCACGCGTCGCTCCAGGTCGCGTCCAGCCGGGACAGCGTGTGCTCAGCGATGGCGACGCTGTTGGGGTAGCCGAACAGCGTGACCATCAGGGTGTCGGGCACCCTCGCTCCGAGGTGGTACGGGAGGGTCGAGCTCCATCGCCACACGAAGCCGAGCAGGCGAGTCCCGTCGCACCAGCCTCCGTCGGCTGCAGCCGTCCGCAGACCCGTCAGCAGTGACTCGGTCGGCACGTCCACGAGCAGTGGCGCTGCACGTGGCCCGACGCTCATCGGCTGCACCAGCTCGTCCATGTCGGCAATTCGATACGGCTGGTCCACGCTCGCGACCATCGTCGCCGTCGCACCCACCACCAGTGCAGCGGTGAGTACGACGGTCGACACGCGACGGACGCGGTGTCCGCCTGTGCGGGCCACCAGGGCAAGCCCGGCCAGCGCCGGCAGCACCGCGCCGAGGCCTGTCTGGCGAAACGGGCCGTGCCCGCTGCCGAACGCGAACATCAGGCTCATCCCCACGAGGAGGGCGCTCGGCGCCCACGACCGTGCCGCACCGGCATTCGTGCCACGGTGGGCCACGACGTGGAGCAAGCAACCCAGCACCAGCAGCCACACCCAGGTGCTGGTGCCCACCCACGCGAAGCGCCCCTTGTCGTCGGCAAGACCCAGATGCGCGACGGGGAGGGCCACGCCGAGCGCCGCCACGGTGCACAGCGCCAGTGGGGCCATCGCGATCCACCGTGCCCGTGCCCGCGGGGCGACCACCGCAACGGCGACCGCGGCCAGTACGAGCAGTTGTGTGGCGTGCGGCTGCGACCGCAGCGCTTCCCAGCAGGTCAGCGGGAGGCGGACGACCTCCCACGAGGCCGAGCCGAGGGTCTGGTCATCGGACGGCACGGGGAACCGGGCTGCATCGCCGAACACGTGGACGAACGACACCGGCCACAGCCCCACGACCACCGCGGTGGCGATGAAGGCCGCGATCCACGGCGCCACCAGCGCAGCGGCCCACAGCGCTGCTCGACGCCCGGCGACCACGAGGACGAACAGCAACGACACCACGACGATGCTGGGCCCCGACGTGGGCTTGGCCACCACGGCGAACACTGCACCGCCGGCGATGCCGGCACAACCCGCCTGGAAGCGGACGCTGCGCAGTGGTCGCTCGGGGAGCGGACTCCACCGTGTGCCGAGCGTGGCTGCAGCGGCGAACAGCAGGCCGACCAGGTTCACCCAGTTGTAGCCCGGCGTGCGCAGCAGCCCTGCGAACAGCATCAGCGACGTGACGCCACCGGCCACGACACCCTCGGCTCGCCGAACCGTGATGTACCCGGTCCACGCGCCCAGGGCGACGGCAAGGACCGCAGCCGCCGTACGGAAGTCGGCGATGTCGTGGTCGACGAGCGAGAACAGCCAGCGAGTGTGCCAGCCGAACGGCACGACCCACGCCGCCGTCGACGACGGAGGGTCGGCGGCCAACAGATAGAGGCCCTCGTCGGTGAGGTCGAGGCCGCGATCGGTGTAGAGCAGCCGGGCCAGTAGTTGCCACAGCACGACCAACCCGAGGGCGAATGCAGCGGCCACGGCACCCAGCCGGATCACCCTGTCGCGGTCGAGCCTCACCGACATGCAGGCTAGTCGCCGCTATCGTCAAGGCCCGTGTCATCCTCCTCCACGCACAAGCTCGTCGTCATCGGTCTCGGGTACGTGGGGCTGCCGCTCGTCGTCGAGGCAGTTCGTGCCGGACTGACGGTCGTCGGTCTCGATGCGAGCCCCCGTGTGGTCGACGGTTTGAACGCCGGCCGCTCCCACGTCGACGACATCAGCGACGCTGCCGTCGCCGAGCTCCTGGGCAAGGGCTTCACGGCCACCACCGACGCCGCCTGCCTGGCGGATGCCACGGTGGCGGTCATCTGCGTGCCCACGCCGCTCCGCGAGGATCAGACCCCCGACCTCGACGCCGTCATGGGTGCCACCGAGAGCATTCGTGCTCACCTGCACGCCGGCATGCTCGTGGTGCTCGAGAGCACCACCTACCCCGGCACCACCGACACCGAGGTGCGTGGCGTGCTCGAGCAGACCGGCCTGGTGGCCGGCACCGACTTCCACCTCGCCTTCTCGCCCGAGCGCATCGACCCCGGCAACCCGGTGTACGGCCTGAAGAACACGCCGAAGATCGTCGGCGGGTACACGGCCGACTGCACCGAACGGGCCGCCGAGTTCTACGGCACCATCGTCGACACCGTCGTGCGCGCCCGTGGCTGCCGCGAGGCCGAACTGGCCAAGCTGCTCGAGAACACGTATCGCCACGTCAACATCGCCCTGGTCAACGAGATGGCCGTGTTCTGCCACGAGCTCGAGATCGACCTGTGGGACTCCATCGAGGCAGCGTCGTCGAAACCGTTCGGGTTCGCCGCGTTCTACCCCGGCCCCGGCGTCGGCGGGCACTGCATCCCCATCGACCAGAACTACCTGTCGCACCGCGTTCGGCATGAAACTGGTGACGCACTTGATCGAGGGTTTCCG
>JANMFL010000003.1:0-1947 GCA_031377945.1 Acidimicrobiaceae bacterium
ATCTCCCAGTCGAGCACCGCTGCTGGGCGGGTGCCGTCGAACAGGATGTTGCCAGGCCGCGCGTCGCCCCAGTTGAGTCCGGTGGGCCCGGGGTCGGCCGGTCGGTTCGCGTGCAACCAGCTGATGGCGGCGTCGATGATCGGCACGGTGGTGTCGCCGTACGACCAATCGGTTCGTGCCCACCGGTAGTAGTGCTCCAACTCGGCGAGCTGCCTGGTCAACGACTCGGTGCCGGTCTCGCCCGCCGGTCCGATCGACGAGACGTCGACGACGGCCGGGTCGATGGCATGCAGGCGGGCGAGGATCGACGCCGCTTGGCGTTGCAGCTCGCGAACCTCGTCGGTCGTGAAGGCGTCGAGGAAACTGCCGCCGAACACGTACGGCGGCATGTCGGGCAGCGCCCGCCCGTGGACGCGACGCATCACGATGAAGGGCGCTCCCAGATGACGCTCGTCGGGCTCGACCCATGGCACGTCCGGCACCGGAACGTCGCTGTGCGCGCCGACCAGGCGCATCGCCGCCGCCTGCTTGGCGAGGTCGTACACCTCGAACACCGGCCAGTCGTTCATGTCGGGCTGCACACGCGCCACCATCTGCTCCGTGTGGCCGTCGTGGGCGAGGTCGAACAGAAGCGTCTCGCTGGACATCCCGGTGCCTTCGGGGATGGACACCGGGCCGAGCCGTGCCGGATGTCCGAGCGTGTCGGTGAACCACGCCTCGAGTGCCGTGCGGAGCATCTCGGGATCGCGCTGTGAGGGGAGCGGCATGGTCAGGCCTAGCGGATGTAGAGCAGGTGTTCGAAGCGGTCGGCGAGCAGCCAGCCCGTGGAGGTGCGGGCCACCTTGTCGCGGTAGGAGCCGCAGGCCTCCATGTAGACGGGCGTGTCGCCGGGGATGCGCATGACCATCTTGTACATCGAGCGCACGTCGGCGGTGTCGTCGCCGGTGAAGTCGACGACGACGTTGCCGGTCTGGCTGATGGTCACGTCGAACATCGACAGCGTGGGTTCCAGCCAGGCGGCAGCTTCGGCGGGAGTACCGGCAACGCCACCGGCCGTGGTGTAGTCGGCGTGGCCGTCGGCGGTGAAGCACGCCTGCCACGACACGAAGTCCTTGTCGGCCAACGCCCATGCGTAACGGGCCAGCAGTTCGGCGATGGCCAGTCGATCAGCGGTGTGCGAGTCGGTCATGGGTCAACCGTAGCGAACCGCCGAGGTCACACCGGCAGGGGAAGCAGCGCGCTTTCCGGAATGACCTCGACGTGCATGTCGGGCACCGGGAACGCGAACTCGGGGAACTTGCGCTGTGCGGCGCGGCGGTAACGGGTCGTGGAGTGCTCGGGGTCGCGATCGAACTCGGGGATGACGTGCTTGCCGAAGAGTTCGATGCATTCGAGGATCTCCTCGTGCTCGAAACCTTCGTTCGGGAGCCCGAACACGAGCTGGTCGCAGCCCACTGTCGAGTACCGCTGCACCTGCTCGGCGACCTCGTCCGGGGTGCCACAGAGCAGGAATCCTGCCTCGATGAGACTGTCGAGCATGGCTTCGTCGGGGATCGAGAACGGCGGTTCGGGCCACACGGGGTGCCCGACCTTCTTGGGCATGGTGTCGTGGTACATGCAGACCATCGAGTACAGGTAGCCGCGACCGCGGCTCATCGCGATCTGTCGTGCCCGAGCGCGGTCCTCCAGGCAGATGACCGCGTTGGTCATCATAATGTTGTCGTTCTTGAACTGACCGATCACCTCGGTGGGGTTCTGGATCGCTTCCTTGTACGCGTCGATGCGACCCTGGAGGTTGTAGATCGGCTCGAAGTTGAAGGCGATCGCGCCGAGGCCCATGGAGCCCGCCTTGGTGAAGGTCTCGGGGTTCCCGCAGGCCACCCACATCGCCGGGTGGCCGAGCCCCCACGGCTTGGGCAGGATGTTGTGCGGGGTGGGCACGCTGAA
>JANMFL010000045.1:0-1516 GCA_031377945.1 Acidimicrobiaceae bacterium
CACGTTCGCTGCGTCGGCGGTGATCACCACGTCGGCGGGTGTGTTCGCGCCTTCGGCGATCAGCCGCTCGCGCAGTTCGGGGTCGCTGCCGGCGGTGAACCTCACCTCGATGCCGGTCGCCGCCGTGAACTCCTCGAACACCGGCTCGATGCCGTACTGGCGGCCGAGATACACCGTCACCGTGCGGGTCGGCGCGGTCGAGTCACCAACCCCGCCGGTGTCGTCGTCGCCGCAGGCGGCGACCAGGGAGACAGTGGCGACCGCGGTGAGGCGGCCGAGGCGACGTCGTCGTTGTTCGGTAAAGTACCTACTCATAGTTAGGCAAGATTAACATCGCCCTTCGATGGGCGGCAACTCGGCGGAACGTGCCGAAGCGCCCCTTCGGGGACGGGTGGCTGCCCTCGTGTGCCCCGGCTTCGCTCGGTCAGGCTGTGTGTTCGAGCCTGATGGGGATCGCCTTGGCTGCGGGGGTCTGCGCGTCGGGTCCGTGGTGGTCGAGTGCGATGAGGACGTTGGTTTCGGGGTAGTAGGCGGCCGCGCATCCCAATGGTGTCGGATAGGCAACGATCCGGTAGCCACGCGCCCGGCGCTGGGGTCCGGGGAGCAGGCTGACGATGTCGACGCGGTCACCGTCGGTGTGGCCGAGTCGGGTGATGTCGTCGGGGTTGATCATGATGATGTGGCGGTCGCCGGAGATGCCGCGGTAGCGGTCGTGGTGGCCGTAGATCGTCGTGTTGAACTGGTCGTGCGAGCGCAACGTCTGCAACATCAGTTCGTCCGCGCCGCGCTCGTTCACGTGCACCGTGGTCGTGGTGAACCGAGCCCTGCCGTCGCCGGTCGGAAAGGTTCGGGAGTCGCGTGGCGGGTGAGGGAGGACGAAGCCCTCCGGCTCGCGGACTCGACGGTTGAAGTCGGTGAACCCGGGGATGACCGCGGCGATGTGCTCTCGCACGAGGTCGTTGTCGCCGCGCAGTCGTTTCCAGTCGATGGGGTGGTCGGCGCCCAGCAGTTCGAGCGCAAGGTCACAGATGATCGTGGTTTCGCTGCGGAGCGTCGGTGATGGCGGGGTCAGGTTCCCGGTCGATGAGTGCACGATCCCCATCGAGTCCTCGACCGTGACGAACTGAGTTCCATGGACGGTGTTGTCCGCGTCCGTGCGGCCGAGGGTGGGGAGGATGATGGCGGTGTTGCCGCAGACGAGGTGAGATCGGTTGAGCTTGGTGGAGATCTGGACGGTGAGGTGTGCGCCGGCCAACGCGCGTTCGGTGAGGTCGGTGTCGGGCGTGGCGCGAACGAAGTTGCCCCCGAGGCCGATCATGATGCGAGCCTGTCTGGTCGACAACGCGCGCACCGCGTCGAGGGTGTCGAGACCGGGCTCGCGCGGCATCGCGATGGCGAACTCCGTCTCCAGCGCGTCGAGGAGCGCGGTCTCCGGTCGTTCGAAGATGCCCATCGTTCGGTCGCCCTGCACGTTGCTGTGCCCACGGATGGGGCACAGCCCGGCTCCGGGCCGGCC
>JANMFL010000047.1:0-2985 GCA_031377945.1 Acidimicrobiaceae bacterium
GCTCGAGTTGTACCGCTACGCCGAACAGCAGGCAGAGCTGCGCAAGGGCTGTCCGGCGCACGACGTCATCGGCAAGCTGCTCGAGCCGACCATCGACGGCGAGAAGCTGACCGAGCTGCAGTTCAAGAACCTCTTCGTGCTGATGGTCAGCGCCGGCAACGACACCACCCGCTACACGATGGCCGGTGGCATCAAGGCCCTGGCCGAGCATCCCGAGCAGTTCGCCGAGCTTCGTCAGGCGTGCATCGACGGCAACAGCGACGTGGTCGAGCGCGCCGTCGAGGAGGTGCTGCGGTGGACCTCGGTCACGATGCACTTCCGCCGCACGGCCACGCAGGACGTCGAGCTGCGCGGCACGCAGATCCGCAAGGGCGACAAGGTCGTCGTGTGGTTCAGCTCGGCCGATTACGACGAGCGGCAGTTCCCCGACCCCTACCGGTTCGACATCCACCGCACGCCGAACGACCACGTCGCGTTCAACTTGCGCAGCCCGCACCTGTGCCTCGGCGCGCAGCTGGCCCGCATGGAGCTGAAGGTGCTGTTCGAGGAGTTGCTGCCGCGCATCACGTCGGTGTCGCTCGACGGTCCGGTCGAGCGGTTGCGCAGCAACTTCATCTGCGGCATGAAGCGTCTGCCCGTGAAGGTGGCCTGGGCGTGAACCGTCCGACGTCGGGTGCCACGCCGCAGCCGCTCATCGGGCTGTCCGGTCGTCGTTGGCCGGCCGAGTGGATCCCGCTGTTCGACTACACCGCGTTGCAGGGTGAAGAGGTCGACGTGCACCTGAGCGAGTACCCCAAGGTCATTCAGCGCGCCGGCGGGCTGCCGGTCCAGCTCACCCGCAACACCGATCCCGTGTCGATCGTCGCCCGCCTCGACGGCCTGGTGATGACCGGTGGTGCCGACCCCGACCCGGCACTGTACGGCGAGGACCCGCACCCCGAACTCGGCTCGGTCGAGCGAGGTCGCGACGACTGGGAGCTCTCGCTCATCCGTGCTGCGCTCGACGCGCGCATCCCAATGCTGTGCGTGTGCCGCGGTGCCCAGCTGTTGAACATCGCCCTGGGCGGCACATTGGTGCAGCACCTCGACTCGCCCGAGCACGCCCGATGGGACCACCCGCGCATCGACCGCTGTCACACCGTGCGGGTCACGCCGGGCAGCCGCGCCGAGCAGCTGTACGGCATCGAGACTCCGACGAACAGCCTGCACCATCAGGCCGTCGGCCGCATCGGTGACGGCGTGGTCGTCACCGGCTCCACCGACGACGGCGTGGTCGAGGCGTTCGAAGTACAGGGCCGCCCCGAGGTGTTCGCCGTGCAGTGGCACCCCGAGATGCTCAGCGACCAGGTCGACCCCGCCTTCCTCTGGCTCGTCGCCGAAGCCGCCGGCTCGTCCCGAACGTAAGTTCCTGATGACGCACCGGTCGGGCGACGACAGATGGTCGGTGACGGAGCACATCCGCGATGTGCAGGAGGTGGCTCGGTCGGCACGCTGACCGAGAGCCGGTCGTTCGCCAAGGGCTCGTGCTCGTGCCTGGACTTTCCCTACCGCTGGAACGGGTCGGGCTTCGATCGCTGGAAGTGAACCCGGGACGCGCCGATGCCCGCGCGATGGCGCGGGTTCCCGGGTGGGTTGCACGTCCGACGGGTGGTGGTCGGTGTGCGCGGCGCGTGTTCTCAGGCCGCCGCCTGTGTAGATCGCTCGGGTGGCTCGTCGAACAACCCGGTTTGGGTGGTCTCGCGCGAACTCGAGTTCCTGGTGACGCCCCCGCCCTTGGGTGGGCAGTGCACGATCGTGCCGTCGGCCCGTTGCAGGTGCAGGTCGTGGGCGTTGCCCAACACCTTCACGCCGGGGCGGTGTTTCTCGTGGTGATGGAACGTGCACCACAGCACGAGGTTGTCGAGATCGGTCGCGCCGCCGAGGATCCAGTCGGTCAGATGATCGACCTGACACCACGCCGCCGGGATGTGACAGCCCGGTTCCCGGCACCCGCCATCGCGGACCACCAACGCTTGGTACTGCTGGTCGGTGGCCAAACGGACGCTGCGGCCGAGGTCGAGGATGTGCGACCCGGCCTGCAGGACCCGTTGCAGGGTGGCGTTCTCTGCCAGCCGGCGGACCACGAACGCCGGGATGTGATCACCCCAGCTGGTGACGCCGGGCTCGTTCGAGTCACCGGTGAGCGAGTCGACCGGGATGGTGATCAGCAGGTTCGGGTTCTCCCGCCCCCCATTCACCTGACCCTTCGCGTAGGCGGTGGCCAACTCGATCAGCCCATCGGCCAGACGTTGTTCGGTGGTTCGGGTGTCGTCCTTGCCGTACTGGCCGGCGATGTGGGAGACGGACGCGAACACCTGCCGCGCTTGCAACACCGGCAACGTGGCGTTGATGGTGACGAGCCCGTCGCAGGGGGCGGTCATCCGCAACGACCGCTGCTGATACCGCCGGTCCTCGGCCTGCTCCTCCGTCTCCGACGACAGGATCTCCTTCCACCGGTTCGCAGCCTGCTTCGCCTCGAACGGATCGGCCCCCTTCACCGCGTCGACCAACTCGTCGACATCCGCCTCGGACGCGTTCTCTGGCGGGTTCGTCACCGCGTCGTGCAACGCGGCCGCGGCATCGGGCGACAGTTCGCCGTTGGTGACGGCGTCGTCGAGGGCCTTCGACTTGTTCATCGCTTCACCCAGCTCGGCCTTCTTCTTGGCCGAACCCAACGACGACTTCGACTTCCCCGCCAACCACCCGGCCGCGTTGCGCGCCCCGGTCCCTTCATGGGCCTTCGACGCCTCCGCGAGCGCGAGCAGCTTCGCTTGCACGACACCGACCCTGTCCAGATGGGTCTGCAACGCGAGCAGCGCACAACGTTGCGACACAGGTCCGGTACACAGGGGGATGAGATCCCCAGCCGCGGTGGCGGCGCTGTCGAGAAGTTCGAGGATCTCATCCATGGTTCACACTGTATCGAACATACGTTCGATTGTCAAC
>JANMFL010000048.1:0-2378 GCA_031377945.1 Acidimicrobiaceae bacterium
CCGCCGCGCTCGCGCTCATCGACGAGGCGGCAGCGAAGGGGTTCGGGGTCCACGACGCCGCTGCACTCCTGGGTGTCCTGCTCTGACCGCTGACGCCCGTCGCCGGTGGCGACTATGATCCCGCGCATGTCGCAGGCGCGCACCACATGAAGGCGCAGGGCGCGGGGAAGGCTCAGCAACGATTCCGTCGTGTCGCGCGTCCTGTCGCCAGCCGATTGTGGAACTTCCACCTCGAGGGTTTCGACCGCCTGCCCGAGTCCGGTCCGGCCATCCTCGCCCCGAATCACGTCAGCTTCCTGGACTCCGCGTTCCTGATGCTGCAGGTGCCGCGGAACATCAGCTTCGTCGGCAAGGCCGAGTACATGGATTCGTGGAAGACCAAGCACTTCTTCCCGATGATGGGCATGATTCCCATCGACCGCGCCGGTGGCGACAAGAGCCAGGCCGCACTCGACATGGCCGAGGCCGTCCTGCGCCGTGGGGAGTTGTTCGGGATCTTCCCCGAGGGCACCCGAAGCCGCGACGGGTTCCTGTACAAGGGCCGCACCGGAGCGGCCCGGCTGGCGCTCAAGGTCGGTTGCCCCATCTTTCCCGTGGGTGTGGTCGGCACGCGCGAGATCCAGCCGCCCGACGCGAAGTTGCCGAAGGTGCGGATGGATTGCAGCATCACCATCGGGCGACCCATCAACGTCGCCCGTTACGCGCAGCGAGCCGACGATCACCTCGCGCTGCGGCAGATCACCGACGAGCTGATGTTCGAGATCCGTGAACTCACCGGCCAGGAGTATCGCAACGTGTACGCGGGCAAGACGGCTGAAACCGAGCCCACCGTCACGGCCAAGGTCGGTTCCGTGTCCGAGGAGCGTGTGCTGCACATGAGCGACGCGCTGTCCGCGGCGGCGGGTGACTGAACTGCGAGCGAATTCCACGGTTCTGCCGGGGGCCCCGACCGTAGAATGAGCGGCCTATGGCCGAGATCACGATTTCACTCCCCGATGGTTCGCAGCGCTCCCTCCCCGTGGGTGCCACTGCGACCACCCTGGCGGAGTCCATCGGCTCCCGGCTCGCCAAGGCCTCCGTCGCCGCAGTGGTGAACGGCGACGAGTGGGATCTCGGCCGCGAGCTTCCCGAGGGTGCTCACGTGTCCATCATCACGGCCGATTCCGAGCCGGGTCGTCACGTGCTGCGGCACAGTACGGCTCATGTGATGGCCCAGGCCGTCACGCAGCTGTTCCCGGGGGCGAAGTTCTCCATTGGGCCGGCCATCGTCGATGGCTTCTACTACGACTTCGAGCTGCCGGGTGGTCGTACGTTCAGCGAGACCGATCTGGCCGACATCGAAGCGCGGATGCGCGAGATCATCAAGGCCGATCAGCCCTTCGTGCGCGATGAACTGCCGGCTGCCGAGGCGCTGTGGGTGTTCGCCGATCAGCCGTACAAGTGCGAGATCATCGAGCGTGTGTCCGGCGGTGCCGCCGGAACTTCCTCCGTCGACGACCTCGACGCGGGCGAGATCGATGGCGGCGAAACGATCAGCGTCTATCGCAACTCACCCGAGTTCGTCGACCTGTGCCGCGGGCCCCATGTGCCGAGCACGAGCAAGCTTGGCCACTTCAAGCTGATGAAGGTGGCCGGCGCGTATTGGCGTGGCAACGAGAAGGGCCCGATGCTGCAGCGCATCTACGGCACGGCGTGGGCCAGCAAGTCCGAGCTCGAGGAACACCTCCACCGCCTCGAAGAGGCCGAGAAGCGTGATCACCGCAAGCTCGCCGTCGAACTCGATCTGCTCAGCTTCCCGCAGGAGCTCGGTGGTGGTCTGGCCGTCTGGCACCCCAAGGGTGGCATCGTCCGCAAACTGATGGAGGACTACAGCCGTCACCGTCACGAAACCGGTGGCTACGAGTTCGTCTTCACGCCCCACCTCGCCAACGCGAACCTGTTCGAGACCAGTGGACACCTGGCCTGGTACAAGGACGGCATGTACCCGCCGATGGAGATGGACAACGGCACGTACTACCCCAAGCCGATGAACTGCCCGATGCACTGCCTGATCTTCCGGTCGCGGCAGCGCTCGTACCGCGAACTGCCGTTGCGCCTGTTCGAGCTCGGCACCGTGTACCGCTACGAGCGGGCCGGCACGCTGCACGGCCTCATGCGGATCCGCGGCTTCACGCAGGACGACAGCCACATCTACTGCACGCACGACCAACTGCAGGATGAGATCGCGTCGCTGCTCGACTTCGTCATGTCCGTGTTGCGGGCGTTCGGGTTCCACGAGTTCACGGCGAACCTGTCGACGAAGGATCCGAACAAGTACGTCGGCGACGACGCCATCTGGGACACGGCCACCGAGGCGCTGCGCCTGGGGCTCGAGAAGT
>JANMFL010000024.1:0-2730 GCA_031377945.1 Acidimicrobiaceae bacterium
AGGTCGCCGGACCTCGGGGCCTGTTTCGGAGCGTCCTTCCGATGGATGTACGACGTTGGTCGGAGGACCTACGAATCATTGCGCCAAAGATCGCGCGTGACGTGGCCGTTTGCGCGCCTCACGCAAGGTGACGGTTGCCCACGCAACGTGTCGGTCGTGGGTCCTCGACGTGCCTCGTCGACCGTCAGGTCCTCAGCCGCGCACACGTTCGAGTGCGTCGAACAATTCGGCGCCCGGCAAGGTGTCGCCGAGGATGTGGCCTTGGCCATCCACGACGTGCAGTTCGGCGTCGATGCCGAACGAGGCGAGCGTGGCCCTGGTCTGCTCGCTCGCCGAGCGCCAGCCCGTGTCGTCGCCACCGACGAACATGCTCACACCGATGTCGGCCAGCTTCGCAAGGTCCGGGTCGTCGCCGCCGGCCGGTGAGTAGCCGGGAAAGACGACGAGCGAGCGGAAGCGCTCGGGCATGGCCAGTGCGGTCCTGAACGCCGACAGTCCGCCGTTGCTCACGCCCACGAGGTCGAACCTGCCGTCGTCGGGCGGGTACTGCTGCTCGATCGCATCGAGCAGCTCCGGGACCAGCGCAGCCGAGGCGTCGTCGTAGAACAGGCCCGTGGTGGGTGCCGCCGGTGAGACCACGACGTAGTCGCGGGCGATCGCCTCGTCGTGATACTTCTCGTCGACCAACTGCGCGGCGAGGTCGATGTCCTGTCCGCCGGGCGGGAACGCGAACAGCACCTTGCCCGGCGTGCCCTTCACTCGCCCCTGTGGAACGAGCAGGACGTACTGGATCTCCGTCCCGTCGTTCGCCGTGAAGATCATTCGTTGCGCAGCACCTGCCGGCGGTGTGGACTCGTCGACGACGTTCGAGGTCGCAGATGCGTTCGCTCCCTCACTGCTGCACCCTCCGATCGCGGCGAGCGCCAAGAGCAGCGCAGCGGCAATCGACCGGTGCCGACTCGTCGGCCGTGGTTCATCTGTCATGGCACCTGTCATGGCATCTGTCATGGCAATCAGTATGGATGGCCGGAGCATCTGGAGCGGCTGGCGGGAATCGAACCCGCGTCACAGGCTTGGAAGGCGCGTGCACTAACCACTGTGCTACAGCCGCAGATTGGCCCCAACGTTACCGTCCGCCTCCCGGTCGCGTACCGTCCATTGCATGGAGCTTCGTGCAGCACGGGAGGCGGACCTCGCGGGCATCGCGGCGGTGCGGCGGTCGAACGGTCCGGCACACCACGACAGCGGTGTCAACCCGCACTACTGCCGTTTCCTGATCGCGCACGGCCACCTGTGGGTGGCGGTGGACGATGGTGCTGTGGTGGGCTTCGCCGGTGCGATCGATGTGGACGACGCCCGCTTGCTGGCCGACCTGTACGTGCATCGTCAGGCACATGGTCGTGGGGTCGGGACCACGTTGCTCGCCGAGGTGTTGCGCGACGCAGCCGCGACGTTCACGTTCGCCAGTAGTGACCCCGCGGCGCACGCCATCTACGCGCGGTGCGGCATGCTGCCGACCTGGGCGCTGGTCACGATGCACGGCGCGGCGAGCCGTCTGGCGTCGTCACCGCTGGCCGCTCGCGACATCGGTGCCGCCCAGGCGGCGGCCTTCGAGGAGGCACACGGTCGTTCGTCCGTGCTGCGTTACTGGGCTGAGCGGAGCGGCACTCGCGTGCTCGGAGCCTTCGCCGAAACGGCGCTCGTGGGGACTGCGATCGTCCATCTCGAGGGCGCCACGATGCACGTCGAGCACCTGGTGGCGGACGACGCGTTCGCATCGGCCGTGCTCGCCGCGACGTCGGCGGCCACCCGTGCTGACACGATCGAGGCCTACGTGCCGGTGGTGCGGCCGCTCCACGGGAAGCTGCTCGCGGCCGGGTTCGAAGCGGTCGACACATCGATGTTCATGACGTCGAGGCCAGGGGTCGTGGCCGATCGGTTGCAGGTCGTGCACCCGGGCCTGTGCTGACCGGCGAGCTACTGGTGGACGACCTTCACCGGCAGCGCAGCGACGGCGCCTTCGGTGTGGGTCAGGATTCGTTCACGGTCGAGCGGAACTTCTGCATGAGATGTGGACCTGCGGCGATGGGAGGGTGCCTCGGCACCTCACCGGGGTCGAGGCACGACGGGATGCAGTCGATGACGGCGTCCCAGTTCGCGTTGTGGAAGAACGCGATCGATTGCCGACGACGCTCGGGAACCACGACCCGATGCATGGTGCTGCGCCAACGATCGTTCGTCCAGCGAGCCATCGCATCGCCGAGGTTCACGACCAGCGAGCCGGGGACCGGCGTGGCGTCGAGCCATTCGCCGTCGGGTCCCTGCACTTGCAGGCCTCGTTGTGTCGTGTCGGCGAGCAACACGGTCAGGGTGCCGTAGTCGGTGTGTGCGCTCGCGCCGAGTTGGCCGTCCTGTGCACCGGCGTCAGCGGCGGCCGGGTAGTCGAGCGCTCGCATCGCACTGGTGTGACGGTCGATCAGCGGGTCGAAGTGGTGCGCCGGAAGGTCCAGCGCGAGGGCCATGATGCGCAGCAGTCGGGCCGACAGGTCGGCCATCGCCCGGTAGTAGGCCTCCCATGCCGGCTGCATCTCCGGCAGCGACTCGGGCCAGAGGTTGGCCGACCAGGCGAACTCCTCGTCGCGGTCGGCGAACGCATGCGTCGGCTCGTCGACGGGACCGATGGCGAAGCTCTGCTTCAGGTCGGGTCGGGGCGCACGGGCGCGCGCGGCG
>JANMFL010000166.1:0-16905 GCA_031377945.1 Acidimicrobiaceae bacterium
TCCACAAACAGGACCTCAGGCTCGAATGGGTCAACGGATGGGACCTCCAAGTCACCTGGCCCGACCACACCATCCGCACCAGCCAACCCCGCGGCGCACCACCCACACACGCCCCACTCCGCCACGCCGCCTGAACGCCCCCCCCCCCAGCCACCCCGACCCACCCGTCGGGGTGGCCAAGGCGCGCTCACGCATATCGGCAGAGATCTGGACGGGTCAGACCACGGTGGCGCGTCCCAGCCCGGCGACGAGCTGGTTGAGCGGACCGAGTTCCCGATGTTTCCATTCGGACGAGTCACGAAGCGCTGGTTCCGCACACGAGAGGTGGAGCAGGTCGGTGCCGAGACGCACGATCTGCTCGGTCTCCCGAAGTTGGCAGCCACACAGCCGGCACTTGGTCGACGCATCGATGCTCATGCGAGAAGCGTGCCCCTCAGAACGAGCGCCGTCAACGAGCGCCTATCAACAGATGGGGCGCGGCGGAGGTGCCGGAGACGGGACCCGCAGCCATCGCGCAGGCCTGCTGAGTCACGCTTCGTGATGGAGTGTCAGGTGTGCGGCAGGCGCCACACCGAGTTGCTGTCGTGCGCGGTGACCCATGCAGCGGAGTCATCCGCGGCAACGCTTCCACTGCCGGAGGCCGGCCCGTAGTTCGCCGTCACCGCGTCGGTGGTCGGGTCGATGCGGACAATGAGACCTCGAGTGACTCGGGCCCATACAGCGCCGGCGCCACTGGCGATGTCACCGCCATCGATGAAGCCGGTATCGACGCGGATGTCTGCTTGGACAGTGTTGGTAGCTGGATCGACGTGGCTGACGGTGCCATCTTTCTGGTTGAGTGTCCACACTGCATTCGCCCCGACGGTCAGAAATCGTGGGCCTCTTCCCACCGTGATCGTGGCGATCACGTGCCCGTCGTTGGGGTCGGCGCGATACAGCGTGTCGAGGGTCGGTGCCGAGATCCACAACGATCCAAAGCCACCTCGCACGGCTACGGCACCGCCTGGGGCAGGGTACGTTCCGGACACCGTGTTCGATACCGGGTCGACCTTGACGAGCGTCTGCTCATCAGCCGAAATCGCCCACACCGCATCGGCGCTCACCCCGATCGAGCCCTCGAAATGAGCATCGGCGACGGGTAGCGGGACGGTCGCCTGGATCGCCCCGGTCGCCGGGTCCAGCCGGACAAGGTTCGGGGCGCCGCAGGTTGCGGCCCACACCGACCCGAAGCCCTGGTCAGGCGCAAGGCACACGGAACCTGGCAACTTCGTGGTGCTCAACACGTTTCCGGAGGCATCGATACGTGTCACCGGCGCGTCGCCCATCGCCCAGGCGACGCCTTCGACGACCAGCAGCCAGTCGAGCGCACCCGCGATTTCGAAATGAGCCCCACCCGCAGACGCGATGTCGGTCATCGGCATCATCGCCTCGGTGGTGGTGGTCGATTCGACGGTTGTCGAGGTGGCGGCGACCGTTGCCGTAGACGCCGCGGCTGTCGAACTCGGCGACGTCTGCTCGGCGCTATTGCCCGCCGAGCACGAAGCCAACGCCAGGACCAGTGCAACTGCAGCGGCTCGCCAGCGATGAACGGGTCTCATGCGCGTACCTCCTCAGATCGGTCAGCGCTGCCCACCGCTCAACGTCCCGGCAGCGCATAGTGCCCTGATGGAGCTCTCGGCGCAAGGGCGGTCACGTCTGGTGAGCGAAAACTCCCTGGGGAGTGTCGGCTGGCCGGAACTGGGTGGCGTGGTTCCCGGAAGCCGGGAAGAATCCCGCCCGGATGCCGATTTGGGAGGAATCCCGCCCAGAAACCACGCCGTGCCGAGTGCCCGATATGGCACTCCATGGCAAGGGCATTGCGAGACGGCTGATGTCGCTCAGGAGGCGCAGCGGATGCAGCGGATGGCCGCGGGGAGGGCCAGGAGGCGGTCGACACCGATGAAGGCCCGGCAGTCGATGCACACGCCGTAGCCGGTGTCGTCGTCGATGCGGTCGAGGGCGAGCCGCAGCGACGCCCGGTCGTCGCGGGCCTGGCCCAGCAGCGCGCTCACCTGCGAGCGCTCGAAGGCGATGGTGGTGCCCTCCGGGTCGTGCTCGTCGTCGGTGTTCGCCTGCTCGGTGGCGGCGACGATGTCGTCGAACGAGCGGGTCAGCGATGCGATCTGCTCGTCGAGCCCGTCGAGCTGCTCGAGCACCGCAGCACGCAGGGCTCGGCGGTCACGAAGCGTCAACTGCGGTGCGGAAGCCATTCCACATGCTTACCGCGCCGACGACGGTGCAGGGCGCGGTTCGTCGGCCGACAGGTCACCTCCGTACCCTCTTGCTCATGATCGATCCGCGCACCCCCGTGCTGGTCGGCGCGGGTCAGTACTGCCACCGCGCCGCCGGCCTCGACGATGCCCTCGACGCCTCGGCCCTGATGGTCGAGGCCATCCGTACTGCGGCAGCCGACGCCGGGCTGTCGGCCGTCCCCAACCCCGACACCATCCGCGTCGTGGGCCTGCTGAGCTGGAGATACCACAACCCTGCCCGCGTGGTGGCCGACCAGCTCGGGCTGACGCCGAAGGAGTACGCCACCACCACGATGGGCGGCAACAGCCCGCAGACGCTGGTGAACACCACGGCGCTCGACATCCTGAACGGCGACCTCGACATCGCCATCCTCACCGGCGGCGAGGCCTGGCGCACCCGTATGAAGGCCCGTAAGGCAGGCGTCGAATTGCACTGGCCGAGCGCCGCCGAGGACGACCACCCTCGCCTGATGGGCGAGGACCTCGAGATGAACCATCCGTACGAACGTGCACGCGGCATCTACATGCCCGTGCAGGTGTATCCGATGTTCGAGACGGCCATCCGCGCGAAGGCCGGCCGCACACCCGAGGAGCACCTCGAACGGATCAGCGGCTTGTGGTCGCGCTTCAGCGACGTGGCGTCGAGGAACCCGTACGCGTGGATCCAGGAGTTCAAGACGCCCGAAGAGATCCGCACACCCGGACCGACGAACCGGATGGTCGGGTTGCCGTACACGAAGTACATGAACTCGAACAACGACGTCGACCAGGGCGCCGCGCTCATCATGTGCAGCGCCGAGAAGGCCACCGCGTTGGGCATCCCGCGCGACCGCTGGGTCTTCCCGTTGTCGGGCAGCGACTGCCACGAGCACCCGTTCATCAGCAATCGTTGGTCGTTCGCCGAGACGCCTGCCGTCGAATTGGGCGGCCGGCGGGCCCTCGAGCTCGCCGGCAAGGGCATCGACGACATCGACATCGTCGACCTGTACTCGTGCTTCCCAGCGGCGGTGCAGTTGGGCGCACAGAGCCTCGGACTCTCACTCGACCGGCAACTCACCCGCACGGGCGGCCTGTCGTTCGCCGGTGGACCGTGGAACAACTACGTCATGCACTCGATCGCCACGGTCATGCACGACCTGCGCGAGCAGCCGGGCACGGGTCTGGTGTGGGCCAATGGCGGCTACACGACCAAGCACGCGTTCGGTATCTACTCCACCGAGCCGCCCACCACACCGTTCCGTCACGCCTACCCGCAGGACGAGATCGACGCGATGCCGCGCCGCGATCTTGTCGAGGCCGCCGATGCTCGAGGCCCGGCCACCGTCGAGGCGTACACGGTGATGTACTCGCGAGATGGCCGACCCGAACTCGTCTTCGCCGCCTGCCTACTTGCCGACGGCCGTCGCGCCTGGGGCACCTCTGCCGACGCATCGCTCGCTGCGGCGATGAGCGACGGCGAATGGGTCGGGCGGGCCGCCACCCTCGACGCCGCCGGCGACCTGGCAATCTGACCACCATGGCCACCGAGACCCCCTCGATCATCCTCGACTGCGATCCCGGTCACGACGACGCCATCGCCATCGTCGTCGCCGCCCGCCACGCGAACGTGCTCGGCATCACCACCGTCGCAGGGAACGCGCCGCTGTCCGCCACCACGCGCAATGCGATCATCATGCGCGATCTGCTGGAAATGGACGCGCCCGTGCACTCGGGTGCCGAGCGGCCGCTCATCCGTCCGGCGCGTCATGCGGACTACGTGCACGGCAAGAGCGGCATGGACGGCGCCGACCTGCCCGAGCCCAGCGGTCCGCCGCAGAGCACCGACGCGGTGGGATGGATCATCGAGACATGCCGCGCCCACGAGGGAGCATGGTTGGTCCCGACCGGTCCGATGACGAACATCGCGCTCGCGTTGCGCGCCGCCCCCGATCTGAAGGATCGCATCGCCGGCATCTCGTTGATGGGCGGCGGCACGTTCGGCAACAGCACGGCCACCGCCGAGTTCAACCTGTGGTGCGACCCTGAGGCAGCCGACATCGTTTTCGGCTACGGCGGGCCGCTCATCATGTCGGGGCTCGATCTCACGCACCAGTTCCAGGCGTTGCCCGGGCGCGTCGAGCAGGTACGCGCCCTGTCGGGCCGGCTCGCCCACGTGCTGGCCGACCTGCTCGATTTCTTCAGCGGCACGTATCGTTCGCGACACCACGGCATCGGCGGCGCCCCAGTGCACGATCCGCTCGCAGTGATGGCCCTCACCCACCCGCAGCTGTTCCAGCGTCGGAACGCACACGTCGACATCGAGACACAGGGCCGGCTCACGGCGGGCATGACGATCATCGACCAGCGCGACCTGAAGGAAGTGCCGGCCGGCAACTGCGAGTGGCAGACCCACGTCGATGCAGTGGCTGCGTGGGACGTCGTCGTCGAAGCGATCACCCACTTCTCGCACTGACCCGCAGGTCGTCGTTCCTCGAACCCGCCGATGCACTCGACGGCACGAACCACTTCCGGACGACGCTCTCGTACAAGGCCTGATCGCACAAGGCCTGATCGCACGAGGTCGCCACGCTCGCTCCGCATCGGGCGACGCGGCCTCGCTCACCTAACCTGCCGCCATGCGCGCCGCCGTCATGCAGAACTGGCAGTTGCAGGTCGATGACCTGCCCGACCCCGTACCCGGTTCGGGCCAGGTCCTGACGAAGGTGCTGGCGTGCGGCATCTGCGGCAGCGATCTGCACATGCTGCAGCACGGTGCCGAGATGCGCCAGATGATGGCCTCGCTGCAGGACGGGGCGGAACCCGACCCGATGGCTCCGAAGACCTTCGAGCCGCAATTCCCGACGGTGATGGGCCACGAGTTCTGTTGCGAGGTGGTCGACCTCGGACCCGACTGCGGGAACCTGAAGGTCGGCGACATCATCGTCAGCATGCCCGTCACGTTCGACAACGACGGCATCCACGCCGTCGGATACTCGAACCAGTACAACGGGGGCTACGCCGAGCTGATGGTGCTGAGCGAGATGCTCGCGATGAAGGTGCCGTCGGGCCTGTCGGCCGAGATGGCCGCGCTCACCGAGCCGTTGGCTGTCGGCGTGCATGCGGTGGCCAAGAGCCGCATCAGCAGTGGCGACGCGGCCATCGTCCTCGGTGCGGGTCCGGTGGGCCTCGCCTGCATCGCCGAACTGCGCATGCAGGGCATCGGCCCCATCGTGGTCGCGGACTACTCGGCGAAGCGCCGCGAGCTGGCCGCGACACTCGGCGCCGACGAGGTGGTCGACCCGAGGGTCGAATCGGCGATCGATGCCTGGAAGCGCATCGACGGCGTCCGCCCGCTGGTCATCTTCGAAGCGGTCGGCGTGCCGGGCATGATCGAACAGGCGTTGCGCATGGCACCGCGGAACTCGCGTGTGCTGGTCGTCGGCGCGTGCATGCAGGAGGACCGCTTCCATCCGATGCTCGCACTCGGCCGTGAGATCAACATCCAGTTCGCGCTGGCGTACGAGCCGCACGAGTTCGCCCACGCGCTCACCGCGATCGCCGAAGGTCGCATCGACCTGTCGCCGTGGCACACCGGCACCGTGTCGGTCGACGGGGTGCCGCAGGCGTTCCAGGACCTTGCCAACCCCGAGCAGCACGCCAAGATCCTCGTCGTTCCCGGCGGCTGACCGCACCCCGACGAACGGTGGCCGGGCATAGGCTCGTGCGGGTATGACCGATTCGTTTCCGCGTCAACACGCCCGCACCCAGCGCCTCACCCTCGGCGACCCACGCAACCTCACCGTGTCCGCCGACGGGACGCGTGTGGTGTTCGCCCGCAGCCGCGCCGGCGACGACCCGGTGAACTGCCTGTGGGTGCTCGACCTCGCGACCGGCGACGAGCGGCTGATCGCCGACCCACACGAGCTGCTCGGTGCCGATGACGGGTCACTGCCGGCCGAGGAGCGCGCCCGCCGCGAACGAATGCGCGAGGGGGCAGGAGGGGTCACTTCCTACGCCACCGACCGCACGGCATCCGTCGTGGCCTTCGCACTGTCCGGGCGACTGTTCGTCGGCGGACTGCTCAGCGGACAGGCACGTGAACTGGTGGTCGACGGACCGGTCTTCGATCCGCGGCCCGACCCCGTCGCCACACGCGTGGCCTACGTCAGCGGTCGCAGCTTGCGCATTGCCGATCTCGACGGCAGCAGCTGGGAGCTGGCCGGCGAAGCGCCCGACGACATCTCGTGGGGCAGCGCCGACTTCATCGCGGCCGAGGAAATGGGCCGCCACCGCGGCTTCTGGTGGAGCCCGGACGGCAGCGCCATCGCCGCGTGTCGCGTCGACGTCGGCGCCGTTCCCACCTGGCACATCGCCGACCCCGGCAACCCGGACCGCGCTGCGAACACGATCCACTATCCCGCCGCCGGCACGACCAACCCCGACGTGTCGCTGCACGTGATGGCGCTCGACGGGGGCACCACCGAAGTCGTGTGGGACCGCACCACGTACCCGTACCTCGCCGACGTGCGGTGGCATGGAACCGAGCAGATGGTGCTGAAGGTGCAGTCCCGCGACCAGCAGTCGTTGATGGTCCTGGCCGCCGATCCCCGCAGCGGCATCACCGAGCCGTTGTTCGCCGATGGTGACCACGCCTGGGTGGAACTCGTACCAGGCACGCCCGACTTCATCGACGACGGGCGACTGGTCATGTGCGCCGACCGCGACGGCGGACGGTGCCTGATGGTCGACGGCGAACCCGTCACGCCGGCCGATCTCCAGGTGCGTTCGGTTCTGGCGGTGCACGACGACGAGGTGTGGTTCCTCGCCAACCCGCTCGACGATGCCACCGTGCAGCACGTCTGGCGATGGACGGGCGACAACGTCCTCACCGCCATCACCACCGAGCCCGGCGTGCACACGGCAGTCGTGGGAGGTGGCACGGTCGTCGTGCGCAGCGCCACGCTCGATCGTCCGGGCGCCGTCACCAAGGTCGTCGACGGTCCGGTCATCACCTCGTACGTGCAGGCTCCGCTGGTCGTGCCGAACGTCACCCTGCACCGCTATGGCGCAGGCGAGATCGCCACGGCGGTGCTGCTCCCCCACGACCACGACGGCTCGCTGCTGCCCGTGCTCCTCGACCCCTACGGCGGCCCTCATGCGCAGCGTGTGCTGCAGGCGCACAACACCTACCTCACCTCGCAGTGGTTCGCCGACCAGGGTTTCGCCGTCGTCGTGGTCGACGGTCGCGGCACACCCGGGCGCGGCAGCGACTGGGAGCGTGCCGTACTGCACGACCTGGCGACGCCGGCTTTGGACGATCAGGTCGAGGCACTCCAGGCTGCGGCCGCCGAGCACCCCCTCGACCTGACGCGTGTGGCCATCCGCGGCTGGAGCTTCGGGGGGTACCTGGCGGCGCTCGCGGTGCTGCGCCGGCCCGACGTGTTCCATGCCGCGATCGCGGGCGCGCCCGTCACCGAGTGGCGCCTCTACGACACGCACTACACCGAGCGGTACCTCGGCGATCCGGGTGAGGACGCCGAGCCGTACGACGCGAGCAGCCTGCTCCCGCTCGCCGATCGGTTGGAGCGTCCGCTGCTCCTGGTGCACGGGCTCGCCGACGACAACGTCGTCGCCGCGCACACCCTGCAGCTGTCGAGTGCCCTGTTGGCCGCCGGCAAGCCGCACGAAGTGCTCCCACTCGTCGGCGTCACGCACATGACACCGCAAGAGGTCGTCGCCGAGAACCTGCTGCTGCATCAGCTCGAGTTCCTCCGCCGGTCGTTGGGACTGCCCCGCAACAACTAAGTTCAGAGCTGCCATGAACCATCGACTGCTCGACCTCTACAGCCATGTGTCGGTGCACGCCACCGCCGATCTCGAGCACGAGGCGGCGGTCGAACTGCTGCTGCTCGTGATGACCAGCGACCATCACATCAGCGATGCCGAGATCGACGAGATCCGACTCATCAGCGAGGACTCCGGTTGGGAGACCGACACGTTCTCGTTCGACCAGTACCTCGGCAAGGCCATGGCGAAGGTTCGCAACGCGCAGTCGAACCACACGATCGAGGCCCTGCTCGACGACATCGACGAGCGGGTCCCCAACCACCTGCTCCGGGCAGCCCTGTTCAGCGCGGCACGCGATGTGGCAGGCATCGATGGTGACATCGACTCCGAGGAGCAAGGCCTCCTCGGTCAGATCGCCGTCCGCTTCGGCTGACCCCACTGCCCGAACGCGGTCCGTCCCGATCAGGGGCGGCGGGCAAGCGCGATGCGATCGTGGCCGGCGAGGTCGGGACGGATCTCGACGTCGACCAGTCCCGCTGCGCTGAGCAGCGCAGCGACGAGGGCCCCCTGAGCCATGCCGATCTCGAGCACCAGCCAGCCCCCCGGTTGCAGCCACCGCTCGGCTCCGTCGGCCAGGACGCGTACGTCGTCGAGCCCATCGGTCCCCGCGTACAGCGCGCCACCCGGCTCCCAGTCGTGCACCGACCGATCCACCGCAGGGTCACCTTCGGCGATGTACGGCGGGTTCGACACCACGACGGCGAACGAGCCGTGCAGGTCCGGCGGCAGTGCGTCGTACCACCAGCCCTGAGCGAAGCGCGCGCCGACGCCGGCCATGCCCAGCCCGGCGTTGTTGGCTCGGGCCACGTCGAGCGCGTCGGCAGACTCGTCGGTGAGCCACACCTCGGCCGCGCCCCGTGGCAACTCCTGCAGCAGCGAGAGCCCGATGGCGCCGCTGCCCGTGCCGAGGTCCGCACACAGCCAAGGCCGTGGTTGCGACCGCACCAGATGGATCGCCACCTCGGCCACCAGCTCTGTCTCGGGTCGGGGGATGAGCACTCGCGGATCGACGAGCAGGTCGAGGTACCGGAACGACCAGTGACCGAGGACGTACTGCAACGGCTCGCCGTGACGGAGACGCAGGAGCATCGCGTCGAGGTGGGCGATCGACCGCTCCGTCACCGGAAGCTGCACCACGTCGTCGAAGTCGTCACCCCATGCGCCCGCAGCCTCTTCGCACAACCAGCGGGCCTGTGCGCGACCATGGTCGCGGGCCGTCTCGTCCCACAGCTCGCGCCACGTGATCGTGCCGCTCACGAGATCGGGCTGTTCACGAGATCGGGCTGTTCACGACTGGCCGGCGAGCTGCTTCGCTCGCTCGTCGGCGGTGAGCGCATCGACGACCTCGTCGAGATCTCCGGCCAGCACGTCCTGCAACCGGTAGATCGTGAAGCCGATGCGGTGGTCGGTGAGCCGGTTCTCCTTGAAGTTGTAGGTGCGGATCTTCTCGCCACGGCCGCCACCCCCCACCTGCGAGCGGCGCTCGGCCGACATGGCCGCGTTCTGCTCGTCCTCGGCCAGCTTCAACAGGCGGGCGCGCAGCACCGTCATGGCTCGAGCGCGGTTCTGCAACTGGCTGCGCTCGTCCTGCATGGTGACCACGATGCCCGTCGGTCTGTGCGTGATACGAACGGCCGAGTCGGTGGTGTTCACGTGCTGACCGCCCGCTCCACTGCTGCGGTACACGTCGACCTCGAGGTCCTTGTCGTCGATGTCGACCTCCACCTCCTCGGCCTCGGGCAGCACCAGCACCGTTGCCGACGACGTGTGGATCCGCCCCTGGCTCTCGGTGACCGGAACCCGTTGCACCCGATGCGTTCCACCCTCGAACTTCATCCGACCCCACACGGTGTCGCCGCGCACGACCATCGTGAGCAGGTTGAGGCCGCCCAGGTCGCTGCGGTCCTCGGAGAGCACCTCGACCTGCCACCCCTTGGCCGAGGCGAAGGCGCGGTACATGTCGTACAGGTCGCCGGCGAACAGGTTGGCCTCCTCGCCACCCTCGGCGCCGCGGATCTCCATGATGACGGCGCGGCCGTCGTTGGGATCGCGGGGCAGCATGAGCAACCGAAGCTCTTCCGCGATCGCCTCGAGGTCGGCTTCCGCCGCTGCGAGTTCGGCGCGCATGCCGTCGCGCTCGTCGTCGCTGGCCATGTCGATCAGCTCGCGGGCCGCCTCGGCGTCGGCGGTCCGTTCGCGATACCGCCGGATGCAATCCACCACGGGGGTGAGGTCCTTGTACCGCCGCGTCACCTCGCGCAATCGGGGCTGGTCGTTGCCGATCTCGGGGTCGGAGAGGCTCGCCTCCAGCGAGACGAACTCGTCCTCCACGGCCTGCAGTCGATCGAACACCGTTCGACAGGTTACGGAGTCAGTCGACCGGAACGATGGTGATGGGTGGACGCGTCGCCGCGGCGAGCAGGCGCTGCACGTCGAGCGCGTCGCGTGCGGGCATGGCCAGCAAGCAGCGGTCGAGTTGCAGCGACGAGCGCGCATCGACGGCGTAGGCCACCGCATCGAGGTCGACCCCCACCGTGCACACCACCGCCGTGGGCGAACCGTCCACGACAGCGACCGCGCAGCATGGCACGGGGTCCTTCAGGTTCGGTCGAGGCACCGGCGGCGGCGCGAGTTCGACGTGCGCGGCACCGATGAGCGAGGGGTTGCGCACCAGCCGCCAGCGAAGGAGTCGCTCCTGGCCCAGCCGCGACAGCGGGTGCCCCGTGGCGCCGTGCAGCCGGTGTTCGGTGACGACTTGGACGATCTCGGCCAACGCCGGGGCTGCGGGGCGGTCGCCGTGCAAGGCGAGGAAGGCCTCGCGGTCGTGCGCGCCGACTCCGACCTCGAGCCGGGTGACGCCGGTGTGCACGTCGTCGACGACGCGGCAGACCTCGAGGCCTGCGACCTCACCGAACAGCACCCCGAACTCTTCGCGAGGCTCGGCACCCGATTCGGCGATGAGGTCGAAGAACTCGCGATGCGCCGCCGGCACTTCGGGCGACTCGGGCAGCGGCTCGGGCACCGCGGGCAGCAGGACCCGGCCTTCGGCGTGCCACACGCTGATCGGCAGCACGAACCCCTCGGCACGGCGAGCCAGCAAACCCGTGGCGGCCTCGGCCACGACGTGCAGCGCCGTACAACCCTGCCGCAGCGCCCACGCCACCGAGCCGCCGAGCCCCCGCTCGGGCTTGTCGGCGAGCAGCACCCACGCCTCGCGATCGAGCACGAGGCCGGCGCCGGCGGCGAACTCCCCCAGTTGCAGGTCGGGCTCGCCGCCCAGGTGATCGCGCACGAGCGCAGCGAGCTTGATGGCGTGGAGACGGGCCAGGCGGGACGGGTCGTTCATCGTCCGCCACGTTACGGCCCGAGCACCTCCGCTACGACGTGAACCACCCGACCACGTCGACCACCAGGTCGGTCGTGCCGGCCGAGTTCACGACGACCACCTTGCCGTCGGCTCCTAGACGGCAGAGCACAGCACCAGTGGTGTCCACACCGGCCCGGGCGACGATGTTGACCAGCGCCGGCTTCGTCGTACCGGACGGGTACGCGGTGAGGTTCGTGGTGGCAGTGGGCGCCTTCGCGGTGACGTTCAACAGCACGGTCGACACACCGGACGACGGCACTCCCCCTCTGCCCCGAACGAGGATCCTCGTCACCGAGGCGGGCCCGGCCGGAGCGACCGTGTCCGGTCGGGTGTCGAGCAGTCGACCAGGTGCGAGCGGGGTGAACCGACCTCGCGCGGTCGTCGCGAACCAACCCACGACGTCGACGAACACGTGCGTGGCACCGGCCGAGTTGTACACCGCGATCTTGCCGTCGGCGCCGATCTTCGCGAACACGAGGTTGGTGGTCGTGCGCTTCGCACCGAAGCTCATCGACGACGCAGCGGGCCGTCGCACACCCGACGGCCACACCACCAGTCCGCCCGCTGCGGTCGGCGCGTACGCGGTGACGTTCACCACCACCGATTGCGCGGTCAGCGGAACGCCGGCCACCCCTCGGACCTTCACGGCGAATGTGGTTGCAGCCCCGAAGGCACCCTTGCGCCCCCCGAGACCCGTGCGGGTGTCGAGGACACGTTTGGGCGCCTGCGCCTGCAGTCGACCGGCAATGGTCGAGCGGAAGTAGCCGACCACGTCGACCACACAGTGCGCGGCACCGAGGTCGTTCGTGATGTTCACTCGCCCGCGAGCACCGGGCTTCACCGTCACCAGGCTCGCGGTCGCCCCCGAACCGGGGATCGACACGTTGACGGCGTCGGGCCGCGGCCCACCGGTGGGCCACACCGAGAGCGAACTCGCGGTGCCCGTCCCGACGGCCGTGACGTTCAACACCACGGCCGTCACCCCCGTGGAGGGGACTCCGCCCACACCGGTCACCTGCACCTCGGCCGTCGTCCCAGCACCCAGCGGCACCACCCGAGGCAGCTTGCGCGAGTCGTAGACCCGGGCGGGCGTGAGGCCCACCAGGTCGCCCTTCGCCGACGCCGCCGGCACGCCGGTCACCACACCCGCACCGGGCGCGGCACGGAACAACCCGAGGTTCGGGTAGTTCGCGCCGAGCACGGTGCTCGCCCCGCCACCCAACCATCCGTCGAGGACCGATGCGTACATCGACCTGAAGTCGACGTGGTGCTGCATGCGATCCCATCGCTGGAGTCCCACGAGGCTCGGCTGCTGGCCGTACAGCCCGCCCTTCACACCGCGGCCGATCACGAAGTGGTTGTTGACCGTGCCGTGATCCGTCCCCGCCGAGTCGTTCGACCAGCTGGTGCGGCCGAACTCGCTGTAGGTCATGATCGTCACCCGCGACCGGAACCGGTCGTCGAGGGTGGTGAAGAACGTGCGCAGCCCGTTGTCGAGATCGGTCAGCAATTCGTTCAACGCGGCAGGCTGACCGGAGTGGGTGTCGAAGCCGTCGTAGCCGAGGTCGACGACGCGCAAGCCGAGGTTGGCGTTGATCAAGCGGGCCGCGACGGTCAGCTTCTTCTCGAGGTCGCCTGCCGGCAGATCGCGAGCGAACACCGGCGCGATCTCCTGCCCGACGTCGACGACCTTGCGCATCGTGCCGGCGACGAGATCGTGCCAGGCACCACGCCCCGCCGACGCAGCCGACATCTTGCGCAACCCGTCGTACATCCACAGGTCGTGACGATCCGTGTCGCCGCCGAAGCCGACACCCCACTGCGGCACCGAGGTGCCACGTCGAGCGTTGCCGATCATGTGCAGCGGAAGACCCTGTCCCACCGTCACGGCGCGCAACAGTTCATCGGTGGAGAGGCCGTCGAGCCACCGTCCGATCCAGCCGGTGGACGGCGTGCCGTTCCCGGCTCGGCCGTACATCCACGTTGCCATCGACGAGAAGTGACTCAGGTCGGGGTTGGCGTACCCGACACCCTGCACCACCGCCACCTCACCACCGTCGTACAGCGACTTCAGGTACGGCAGCCGCGGGTGCAGACCGACCTGCGTGTTCAGCTTCAACACCTGTGCCGCCGGAATCGCGAGGCTGCCGTGTTGGATGTGATAGAGGCCGTTCGCGTAGGGCACCACGGTGTTCAGTCCATCGAGCCCGCCGAACATGCCGACGAGCACCACCACCCCGTCCGCTGCGCCGATGGGCGCGCCGGCCCACGCGTCGTCGAACCCGTCGAGGGACCCTGCGAGTGCACCCGCACCAGCCCCCATGCCGACGAGTTGCAGGAACCGACGACGGCCCATGCGCGTCGGCGAGTCGTCGCGATCGGTCAGCAACTGCAGTGCGTCGCGTGTGGAGATGTCGGCGTCGGGCATGGTCGTTCCTTCAGGCCAGGTGCATCTCGGGCGTCAGCATCGCCATGGTCAGCAGGTTCGTGCTCTCCCACCATCCGACCCACGGCTCATTGACCCGCTGGACCGCGATGTAGTCCAGCAGTGCCTGGCGGGTGGTGGCCGACAGGTCGAGACCGAACAGGGCGGCAAGCGCGTCGACCGCCTCGGTGGGTGTGTGGTTCTTGCCGACGGCGTTGGCATCGTTCTGGCGCAACTTCCAGGTCACGTTGCGGGCGAACTCGGCACGTGCGCCGAACAGGCTGCTGTTCGTCCAGTAGCCGTTCTGCTTCCAACCCGCCACGTTCGGCGGGGCGAACGGAATCTGACCCATCCCGTCGACGTACCACTGCGGGTTCAGCGCCGCGCCACGGAAGCCGGTGTGGTACATCAGCGCGACCACCCACTCGACCGGCGAACGCACCAACCCCTGCTGTGCGGTCGTCGAGTAGAACTCGTCGTGCACGAGCATCGCTCGCAGCCACGGCAGGATCTCCATGTCGTTGACGAACAGCACGTCGGCCAGTTCGTCGACGAGGGCTTGCGACGGCCCCTGAGACGCGAAGTACGTCCACAGCTTGCGCGTCAGGAACTGGCACGCGATTCGCTTCGTCGTCACGTTCTCCGACAACAGGAAGTCGATGATCCCCGGTCCGTCCCAGTTGCGCGCCACGCCCATGAAGGTCTTCGTCGTGGTGTCGTGCTGCGACAGGCGGAAGATGAAGTCGTCGGTGACGCGGTCGATGCCGTATCCGGTCCAGGCCTGTGCGGCTGCGGTGACGTCGGCCTCGGAGTAGTTCCCCACTCCAATGGTGAACAGTTCCATCAGTTCGCGGGCGAAGTTCTGGTTGGGCGAGCTCTTCACGTTGTCGACGTTGTCGAGGTAGTAGAGCATCGCCGGCTGCAGCGACATCGCCTGGGTCAGGGTGCGGAAGTTGCCGAACGCCTGGTCGCGGAACAGCTTGTTCTGGTCCGTCATCAACCGCGCACTGTTCACCTTGTCCCAGCTCGAACAGAAGTGACCGTGCCAGAACCAGGTCATCTTCTCCTGGATCGGGGTCGGCGAGTCCACCATGCGATCGATCCACCACTGCACCGCGAACACCCACTGCGAGTAGTGCTCGCCGTCGATGTCGTGGTCGATGTAGGTGGGAATGGCCACGGGTGTGGCCGACACGGCCAGCACGTTGTCGACCGCCTCGGCGCGGGTCATGCCGGCCAGCGCGACCATCCGCTCAGGCCGTGCGACGTACTCGGTTCGGCGGAGCAGGTGCGCCAGTTCGACGGGATCCATTGCAGGTCCATCGGCGCCCCCGCAGCAGTGCTGGAGTCAGGGGTGTGGCAAGAAAGTCACCGAAAATGACACCACCCGGCCCAGGGGGCCGGGTGGTGCAGGTCGGTGCGGCGCCGTGGGGCGCCGAAGATCACTTGGCCTTGCGCTCGCCGTAGCGCTTGTTGAAGCGCTCGACGCGGCCGCCGGTGTCCACCAGCTTCTGCTTGCCGGTGAAGAACGGGTGGCACTCGTTGCACAGTTCGACCGTGAGGTCACCACTGCGGGTGGAGTTCGTGGTGAACGTGTTGCCGCAGGAGCAGCGCACGGTCATCTCGGCGTACTTCGGGTGGATGTCGGTCTTCATGGCGTTCTCCGAAAGAAGTGGACGGGGCAGTGTATCGGGCCGAGCCAACCGCGCCACCCGGTCACCCGTCGAGGCGTTCGGCCACCGTCTGCAGCAGACTCCAGCCCAGTTCGGGCGACGCGTGGACCGCGGCTCGAAGGTCGCTTCGGCTGAGGGCGAGCACCTCGAGGGGCGTGACGGCGCGCACCGTGGCGTTCCTCGGCCGATCCAGCAGCAGCCCCAGTTCGCCGACCACATCGCCCGGTCCGAGGGTGGCCGACCGGCCGTTGCGGGCTTTCACCTCGGCCGAGCCTGCGGTGATGAGGTAGGCATCGGTGGACGGCGCTCCTGCGGTGACCAGCACCTCGCCCGGCTCGACGAGCACGACTCGGGCGAGCTTGGCGAGCGACCTGAGTTGTCGCTTGCTGCAGTCGTGGAACAGTGCCGAGTCCCCGAGCAGGCGGACGCGTTCGTCCTGGTTCATGGTGTGCTCCCCACCGAGGGGTTCGGGCTCTCGGTGGCCGAAACCTTAGTGGGACGGGACGAGGGTCTCGATCGGCTCCGCCTCGGCCATCGGGCCGAGCACGCCGGAGCGGCCGAACCACGTGACGGCCAGCATCAGCCCCCCGCACACGGCCAGACCCCAGCGCGGACCGAGGCCGGCGATGAGCGGTGCGGCGAGCACCAGACCCAACGGCCGACCCACCTGCATCAACCCGCCGAGCAGTGCGAACACGCGACCCTGGATGGCAGGGTCGACGTCCTGCTGGAACCGGGTGGGCAGCACGGTGTTCACCACACCCACGCCCACACCGGCCGCGAGAAACGTGAGGCCGCCGACGACGGCGACGGTGGTGACCCCGGCGAGCGCGAGGCCCACGCTGGTGACCAGCAACGCCACGAAGGCGGCCGGACGGATGGTGACCACCTTCGGGCCCACCACGAAGCCCAGCAGCAGTCCGGCCGGGATGGCCGCTTCCAGCAGGCCGTAGCCCGTGCCACCGAGCGCGAATGGGCCGGCTGCCAGGGCCACGATGAGCACCGGCACGGGCGCCACGAAGGTGTTCAGGCCAACGGCAACGGCCGTGAGGTCGCGCAGGTTGCGGTCCTTGCGCACCAGACGCAGCCCGGCCAGCAGGCCCGTGTCCACCTCGGTGCCGTCGGCACCCTCGATCTCGTCGCCGGTCGGAGTGGGCGGCATGGGAATGCGGCTGGCCAGTACGAACAGCAGTGACACGACGAAGGTGCCGGCATCGAACCACAGCGCGCTGGACGTGCCCCACAGCCCGATCAGCAGACCACCGACGGCCGGGCCGAGGATGCCCGCCGTCGCCTCGTTGATGCCGATCATCGAGTTGGCCA
>JANMFL010000168.1:0-16094 GCA_031377945.1 Acidimicrobiaceae bacterium
CTGCCGTTCTGCACGTCCATCCAGATCGGGTGGGCGGCGATCATCCCGCTGGATGCTGTGTCGGTGTCGGGGATGATGTCGATGTCGTACGTCACCCACACCTGCTTCTTCTCGGGTGTGAGGTTGTGGAGCATGTAGTTCAGCACCCACTTGTCGCTCGGCTGGTAGCGGTATCCGTACGGGGCCGGCAGCGCCATCGAGGTCTTCTCCTCGCCAGCGGCGAAGAAACGCTCAGGCAGGGGAGCGGTGGCATCGCGGGCGGCGACGTTCAGCCACACGCCGTGGTGCAGGTGCACGACGTCGACCGCAGGAATCGTGTCGTCGTCGTACTGCAGGTTCGGGCGGATGCCGACGATCCAACCCTTCATGTCGGGCTGCGGGATCCCGCCCTTGGTGGCGATGTTGTTCTGCCCGGGCTGAATGTCGAACGGGCCCTCTTCGAAGTGCAGGGTCACCGCACCGGCTCGGGTGGGCAGTTCGGCGACCGTCGTGGTGGTCGAGAGGGCGACGGTGGTCTGCGGGATGAGCGTGGTCGTTGCGGCCTCGCCGGTCGACACTGACGCGCTGCCGTCGGTGATCGCCGGCGAGGTGCCGCCGCCGTCGCTGCACGCGGCGACAAGGATGGCGCCAGTGGCGAGGACGGCGACGAACGACGGGGCGATGCGCATTGCGGCTCTCAGTGCGGGGAGTAGGGATCGAGGATGCCGGTGAGGCCACTCGGGTGTGGGCCGATCGCGAGTTGCTCGAGGATTCCGATTCCGTCCTCGACCGTACCGTCGGCCAGCGTGACCGTAGCGTCGCACAGCGCTTGCACGTGGACATGCTCTCGGGCCAACGGGGTGGCCACCGGGAGCTGCAGTCGCTCGCCGCCGGTCGCGGACTCGCCCTTCCAGTAGCCGTGCCCGAACTCGGGATGGCCGTAGCCGATGCCGCGCATCTGGAACTCGTAGCGCGGTCGCATGCGAACGGTGCTGATCGACCCGTCCCAATCGATCAGGTCGTACTCGAACGAGTCGGCCCAGCGCGTGCCCGGTCGCCACTCGACGCGCCATTCGACGGTGCGCATCATCTGCGGCTTCTGGCCGACGCGGGCGATGGTGCCGGTCTCGTGCCAGCGCTTGCCGTCGCCGAACTCGTTGACGTCGAAGTGGGTGGAGAGCGACGGAAAGTTCGTCGGTGCCCACAACCAGAAGAACTGAGCGAACGGAATCGGTGCCCCGGTCGGCGCCGGTTCGCCGATCGGACGGACTCCCCACGAGCGATCACGCGAGCCCCACACGTCGTCGCGATCGACCGCGATGCGCTCGCCGTCGAGCTCGATCCATCCGTGCCACGAGCCGAATTGCGTCAAACGCGTGTAGTCGAAGAAGGCACGCAGACCGGCCCGCTGGAAGAAGTGGGCCTCCTCGATGGCGGGCGAGCGGTACTCGAAGACGAGGTCGGCGCGTAGGCCCTGTTCCGGTGCGTCGACCAGGACCCGCAGCACCCTCAACGGTTCGACGACCTGGACCTCGATCTCGCCCAGCCGGGTGGCGTCGGCGCGATCGAGCGGCGCTCGCTGTGAACGGAACACGCTGGTCTGCACACCGCCGCGCACGACGCAGAAGGCGGCATCGGCTACGTGCCGGTTGGGGTACAGGCCCATCGCCGCGCCGAAGTACAGATCGTCGCTGCGCGAGTAGCCGTTGAAGAAGTAGCGGTCGTAGTGGTTCACGTCGGCCGTGGCGGTGTGCGCCATCGGCACCGAGCTCTGATGAACGGGGAAGTCGTCGTAGCTGGTCAGCACGCCGCGACCGTAGCGATCGCCACGGCTGGCTGCGTCACCCGGCGTTCCCGTAGCCTGACGGCATGCTTCGTCGGATCCGATCGGAAGGTTTCACCCCGAAAGAGTTCCGCAGCATCTGTGTGTTCGCGCTCGCGGCGCTCATGGTCATCTGCGTCAGTGGGGCCTCCGTTCGGCTCACCGGTTCTGGCCTGGGCTGCGATGACTGGCCCAACTGCAACAACGACAAGCTGGTCGACCTGTCGAACAAGCACGCCGCGATCGAGCAGATCAACCGGTTGTTCACGTTCCTGGTCTGCATCGCTGTCGCGCTGGCCGCAGCCGCGGGTTGGTACCGTCGACCTCGGCGTCGCGACCTGCTGGTGCTCGGCTTCGTCCTGCTCGCCGGTGTGCCGGCGCAGGGCATCGTCGGTGCGATCGTGGTGTGGGCCGACCTCCACCCGGCCACCGTCCTCCTGCATTTCATTCTGTCGATGGTCCTGGTGTGGGCCGCGGTGGTGATGCTGGTCCGTTCGGGCGAGGCCGACGGTGGCGAGCGTGCACTCGCGGTGGTGCCACGCGTGCGCCGCCGCGTCGGCTGGCTGGTGGCGTGGACCTGGCTCGCCGTACTCGCCGGCACCGTCGTCACCGGGACCGGCCCTCATGCCGGCGACGAGGCGGCCCGCCGCTTCTTCGGCACCGAGACCGACATCAACGGCCACGCGCTGCAATGGGTGAGTCGCATCCACGCTGCGATCGTGTGGGTGACCGTTGCGATCGCGCTCAGCCTGCTGTGGACGCTGCGCAAGTTGCGCCACGACCGCAAGGTGCTCGATGCGCCGCTCACTGCGTGGGTCATCGCTGCAGGCGTGCAGGGCGCGGTCGGATATGTCCAGTACGCCTCCGGTCTGCCGGCAGGAATGGTCGTGGTCCACGTCGCTGGCGCCACCACGCTGATGGCCATCACTGCGTGGCTGTGGTGCAGCACGTCACGGGTGAACGTGTCGGCCGACGACCTGGTCGCCCACGCCACCCGCACCTGACCGTTCACCAGGAACTTAAGTTCGCGGCGGTTCACCAGGAACTTGAGTTCGCGGTGGTGCGCTGCCGTCAGGGCGTGGAGTTGGCCGGCGGGTTGCCCTTGCCGAGGCCGCTCACGAACTCGCCGATCTTGTCGAACAGCGACGCGAAGAAGTGGCCGATGCCACTGACGAAATCCATCGTCGCCTGTGCCGCGCCGTGCGGGTCCTGCCACAACTGGATCAGGAGGAACGCGACGAGGAGATAGAGCGCGATGCGGGCGATGGCCTTGAATTGCTCGAGCAGTGCTGCCATTGGGGGACCTCCTGGGTACGTCAACACCCCACGGTCTCCACCCGATGGGAGTCAGCGTAACCCAAACGATCGCGCGATGCGTGGCAATTCGGTGCCAAACAGTGAAGGGTCAGGTGAACTTCGCGAGACTCCGCAGGCACTCACGGAAGCCGCGCACGGTGCCGAGGATGATCGACTCCACCGGCTCGACCGACTCGATGCGCCCGGCCACCTGACCGGTGAGGGCGATCGCCGCCTCCATGTCGCCGCCGAAGTACAGGTCCAGCGCGCGCCCGAACACACTCAGGTCCACGTGGTCCTCGTGCTCGAGCTGTGTGGTGCGTTCGGTACGCAGTGCACGCAACGCCGGACGGCTGAAGCGATTGAGGAAGACCGTGTCGGTCTCGGCAGCCCCGACGATGGCCTGCTTCCAGTTGTCGTGCACGGGTGACTCGGCCGCGCTGACCATCCGGGTGCCCATCTGCACGCCCTCCGCGCCGAGCGCGAAGGCGGCGGCCATGCCCACCCCGTCGGTGATGCCGCCCGCAGCGATGATCGGCACGCTCACCTTGCTGGCCACCAACGGCAGGAGCACCATCGTCGACACGTCGCGCGGGTTCTTGAACCCGCCACCCTCGCCGCCTTCCACGACGAGGCCGTCCACGCCGGCGGCGACGGCCTTCAGCGCGGCCGCAAGTGTGGGTACGACGTGGAACACGGTCAGCCCGGCTGCCTTCAACTTCGCGGTGTACTTCGTCGGGTCGCCCGCCGACGTCGTGACGAACTTGACGTTCTGCTCGACCACGAAATCCACGATCTTCGGGTCGCGCACGAATGCCTGGGCGATGTTCACACCGAACGGCTTGTCGGTGAGGTCGCGCATCTTCAGGATCTCGTCGCGCACGTTGTCGAGTTCGCCGCTCGACGTCTCGATGACGCCCAACCCGCCCGAGTTGCTGACCGCTGACGCGAGTTGGCTGCGCGCGATCCAGCCCATCGGCGCTTGGACGATGGGGTAGTCGACGCCGAGCAGATCGCTGACTCGGGTGCGGACAGGTTCGGGGCGCTCGCTCATGCGGCGAACGTATCCGGTGGTCAGGCCTGGCCCAGCACCGGGTCGTACAGGTGGTGGCAGTCGTTGACGCTCACGATCGTCGGGCCGTCGGGGCTCACCCGTACCGCCGTGATGCTCGTGTTCTCGATGGTGAACAGCAGCGAGCGGTGCGTGCCCAACAGGTGGGCGACGTAGGCGTTGATCGACCCACCGTGTGCGACGACCGCGATCGTCTGGCCCTGGTGCTGCTCGGCCAGGCGGTCGACGACGCCCGCGACGCGAGTCCGTAGCGCCTCGTCACCTTCGCCACCCGGGATGCCGTCCCATCGACCGGTGCGGCTCCAGGCCACCCACTCGGGGTCGCGTACGAAGGCCCGCCGACGGAACTCGCCGTTGCCCCAGTCGCCGAGCCGGATCTCCTCGAGATCGGTGTGCTCCTGCACGACGAGGCCTCGAGCGCGGGCCAGCGGCTCGGCGGTCTGGCGGGCGCGGGCGAGATGAGAGCTGTGAACGGCATGAATGGTCTTGCCGGCCAGGCGCGCGGCCAGCCGCTCGGCCTGCTGCACGCCCTCGGTGTGCAGCGGCGGATCGGCGGACTCGGCCGAGCCTGGGACGACGTCGGCCGAGCGGCCGTGACGAATGAGCAACACCTCGCACTCGTTCGGCTCGGGGCCACGAAGTGTGGGTTGCGGGACGGCCTGCGTGCTGTCGAGTTGCGTCACGCCACGACGGTAGCCGTGGCCTCGTGCTCGGCCGTGGTGGTGCGCACCGTGATGCCCAGGCCGACGACGACCAACGCGATGCCCATCCAACCCGCGGACGTGATGCCCTCGTGCACCACCACGGCACCGAGCAGGGCGGCCGTGATCGGTTCGAGCAGCGTGAGCGTGATGACCGTCGGCGTGCGCAGGTGGCGCAGCGCGAACCCGTACAGGGTGTAGGCGACGCCGACCGTGACGACACCGAGGTACAGGCCGACGAGCAGGCCCGACCCCGTGGTGAACCAGGAAGGGGAGTGCAACAGGAGCAGTGGCGACAGCAGCACCGCTCCGCCGCCGAAGATCGCCGCCATGCTGGCCGTGCTGTCGATGCCTGTCTCGATGTGTCGCTTGCCGACCGTGGCGAACACGGCCCAACCCGATCCGGCGCAGACCGCGAGGGCGATGCCGCCGGCATTCGCGGTGACCTCGCGTCCGAACAACCCGAGGATCGCCACGCCGGTGATGCTGATCGCGGTCCCGGCGACCCACCGCGGCTGGGGTGGCCGCCGCTCGATCAGCGAGGTGATGATCCCCGCCAGCACCGGTCCCGAGCCGATGGTGACCACCGTGCCGACGGCGACGCCGGTGCGTTCGACGGCCAGGAAGTAGCCGAGCTGGAAGACCGCCACGCCGACGGCGCCGATCGACGTGCTCCACGGGGTGCGCAGCCCGGACCCGGTGCCGCGGCGCCACGGCGCCGCCAGGTCGCCACCACGCCAACGAGCGATCGTGGCCAGCGTGACACTGCCGATGAGCAGTCGGACGGCTCCCACCGACCATGCGTCGGCGCCCTCGGGAGCGTTCACCAGCACCGTGCCCGTGGTGCCGAACAGCGCAGCCGAGCACAACACCGCCGATGTGGCAAGCTTCCGGCGGGGAAATGTGAACATCGTGCTCACAGTATTGACGCACGGGGTGTCGAGCAGATCAAATACGCCGCCGAGCCGGTCAACGTGGCCGGAGCGGTAACAACGGGTGAACCCAGGGGACCAGTTGACCACACGACTCAAACAACTCGCAGCCCTCCTTCTGGTGGTGCTGACGGTGTTCGGGCTCTTCGCTCCCTCTGCTCATGCGGACGACCTGCAGGTCAAGGTCCGTGTCCAGAACCAGGTGAAGAACGAGTCCACCGGGAAGACGACGAAGGAACCGGTTCCCGGTGTCAAGGTGGAGGTGCTCGATGCCGCCGGCGGCGTCGTCGGCGACGGGGTGACCGATGCCAAGGGGGTCGCCGAGATCCCGGTCCCCACGAAGGCGGATTACACCGTCAAGGTCGACGAATCCACGCTGCCCGAGGGTCTTGCATTGGAGGACGGCAACGAACGATCGATCAAGGGCGACGCGTTTCTGACGGCGTCGGTCACGGTCAACTTCTTCACCGGGTCCGCTGGCCGCGCCACGGTCGGCTGGTGGTCGCAACTGGCCCAACGAATCGCCGACGGCGCGCGGTTCGGTCTCATCCTGGCGATGTGCGCCGTGGGTCTGTCGCTGATCTTCGGCACGACCGGACTCACCAACTTCGCCCACGGCGAAATGGTGACGTTCGGCGCGATGATGGCCTACATCATCAACACCGACCGCGGCATCACGCCGTGGATCGCGTTCCCGGCTGCCATTCTTCTGGGCGGTCTTTTCGGGCTGGCACAGAACGAGTTCATCTACTCGCCGCTGCGCAGGCGCAAGATCGGTCTCGTGTCGCAGATGGTGGTGACCGTCGGTGTGGCGATCGTGCTGAAGAACGTCTTCTTGCGCATCCTCGGCGGCCGGACCAAGGCGTTCGGGGCGTTCAACAACCAGTCCTGCACCAAGGTCGGGCCCATCTGCATCACGCCGCGCGACTTCACCACCTCGATCATCTCGTTGGTCATTCTCGTCGGCGTCGCGCTGGCGCTGCAGCGCACCCGCCTCGGCAAGGCGACCAGAGCGGTGAGTGACAACCCTGAGCTGGCGTCGAGCACCGGCATCGACAGCCAGAAGATCATCCGCCTGGTGTGGATCATCGGCGGCATGCTCGCCGCGACCGGCGGCATCTTCCGTGGTCTCGACGAGGGTGTGTCCCCGTTCATGGGCTCCGACCTGCTGTTCCTCATGTTCGCCGGGATCACACTGGGCGGCCTCGGCTCGGCCTACGGCGCCCTGGCGGGCAGCTTCGTGATCGGCATGTTCGTCGAGGTGTCGACGCTGGGAATCCCCATCCTGCCGGGCGAGAGCTGGCCTGCACCGTTCAACTGGTTCCACGACGGGGTGCCGTCCGAGTTGAAGAACGTGCCGGCATATCTGGCCATGATCGTCGTGCTGTTGGTCAGACCGCAGGGCATCCTCGGTCGACGCGAGCGAGTGGGCTGAGGAGCGCGCCATGAACTGGAGCAACATCATCACCGCAACGCTCAGCGCCTTCTTCGGCGTGAACGCGATGTACTTCGCCATCTCGGCGCTCGGACTGAACGTGCAGTTCGGTTACGCGGGGCTGCTGAACTTCGGCCAGGCCGGATTCATGGCCTGTGGTGCTTACGCGGTCGGCATGACCGCCCACTACTTCGGCATCAGCTTCTGGTGGGGCATTCCGCTCGCCGTGCTGTACGCCGTGCTGTTCGGTCTCGTCATGGGCGTTCCGACACTGCGGCTGAGAGCCGACTACCTCGCCATCGTCACCATTGCCCTGGCCGAATGCGTGCGACTGGTTGCGCGCTCGGTGACGTTCAAGAAGTACTTCGGTGGCTCCGACGGCATCAACCAGTTCAGCGGTCCGTTCGTCGACCTGTCGCCGTGGAATCCGTCGGCGAAGTACTCGTTGAACCCCTTCGCCGCCAGCACCAACCTGGTGGGCGCCATCCTGCTGTTGATCAGCTACACCGTGTGCTCGGTGCTGCTGGGCAGCCTCATCGCCGACAAGTGGACCTACCACCAGAACGTTGCCCGCCGAACGAAGTGGGTCCTGTCCTCCGTCGTCACGTTCGTCGTGATCCTGGTCCTGGTGAGCCAAACCGAGTACGACGGGCTGTCGTTCAAGTCGCTCGTCGTCGGGTGGGTGCTCGCCGCCGTCATCGCAGCGCTCGTGTTCATGCTCATGCGCAGCCCGTGGGGTCGTGTCATCAAGGGCATCCGTGAAGACGAGGACGCCGTGCGCAGCCTTGGCAAGAACGTCTACTCGTACAAGATGCAGGCACTCATTCTCGGCGGTGTCATCGCCACGTTCTCGGGCATCATGTTCTCGGTCAGCCGAGGCTCGGTGCAGCCCGACAACTACAGTCGAGACGTCACGTTCTACGTACTCACCGCACTGGTCCTCGGTGGCCTCGCCAAGGTGTCCGGGTCGATCGTCGGCCCGATGCTGTTCTGGGGCATCCTGCAGTTCGTCGACGTGTTCCTCAACGAACTGACCAAGTCGTGGGGTGGTGAGGTGAGGATCTTCGGACTTCCGCTGATCACCAGCTCGAGCGACATCGGTGTGCTCGTACAGATCGTGATCGGCCTGATGCTGGTGTTCCTCATGGTGTTCAGACCGCAGGGCATGTTCGGCAACCGCAAGGAGATGGCGATCGATGGACACTGACGACACCACGCTCAGCGAGACTGCCCGTGTCGCCCGCGCCGCCCTCGCAGGCGTGGCACCCGAGCCCGGAGTGTCCAAGCCGGACCCGATCATGACGGCAGTCGGAGTGCGTCGTTCGTTCGGCGGCATCACCGCCGTCGACGTCGAGAAGGTGGAGATCCAGCGTGGCTCGATCACTGCGCTCATCGGCCCCAACGGGGCGGGCAAGACCACGTTCTTCAACCTGATGACCGCGTTCGACACGCCCGACACGGGTCAGTGGGCGTTCGACGGCAAGAGCCTCGAGGGTGTCGCTGCGCACAAGACCGCCGACATGGGCATGGTCCGCACGTTCCAGCTCACGAAGAGCCTGACCAAGATGTCGGTCATCGAGAACATGAAGCTCGGTGCCACCGGCCAGCGCGGCGAGAAGTGGTGGAACGGGATCATGCCGTTCACGTGGAAGGCGCAGGAACGCGACATCGAAGCCCGCGCCGACTCGCTGCTCAGCCGGTTCAAGCTCGACCACATGCGCAACGAGTACGCCGGCACGCTGTCGGGTGGTCAACGCAAGCTGCTCGAGATGTCGCGTGCGCTGATGACCAACCCGAAGCTGGTCATGCTCGACGAACCGATGGCCGGCGTGAACCCTGCGCTGAAGCAGAGCCTGAACCAGCACATCAAGGGACTGCGCGACGACGGCATGACCGTGCTGTTCGTCGAGCACGACATGGACATGGTGCACGACATCTCCGACTGGGTGATCGTGATGGCCGAAGGCCAGATCATCGCCGAGGGCACTCCCGATCAGATCTCGTCCAACCCCGCCGTCATCGATGCCTACCTCGGCGCCCATCAGGGCAAGAGCCTCTTGGAGGACCTGTGACCACCCCCATCGACGGCGGCCAGGCCAGCACCCAGCCTCCCGTGCTCATCGCCACCGACATCGTGGCCGGGTACATCCCCGAAGTGAACATCCTCAACGGCTGCAACGTGGTCGTCGGTCCCGGCGAGTTCGTCGGCATCATCGGCCCGAACGGCGCCGGCAAGTCGACCATGCTCAAGGCCGTGCTCGGCCAGTGCACGGTGCGCTCGGGCACGGTCAGTCTGAATGGTGCCGACATCACCGGTCACAAGGCGCACGAGCTGGTCAGCCGCGGCGTCGGCTACGTGCCACAGACCAAGAACGTCTTTCCCAGCCTCACCGTGATCGAGAACCTCGAGATGGGCTGCTACCTGAAGCCGAAGATGTTCAAGCATCGCTTCGAGTACGTCACCAACGTGTTCCCGCGGCTGCTGCAGCGCAAGGATTCGCGCGCCGGCGCCCTGTCGGGTGGCGAGCGGCAGATGGTGGCGATGAGCCGGGCGCTGATGCTCGAGCCGTCGTTGCTGCTGCTCGACGAGCCGTCGGCCGGCCTGTCGCCGCACCTGCAGGACGAGGTGTTCCTGAACTGCAAGGCGATCAACGCCACCGGCGTGGCAATCCTGATGGTCGAGCAGAACGCCCGTCGCTGCCTGCAGGTGGTCGATCGCGGCTACGTGCTCGACCAGGGCAAGAACGCCTACACCGGGTCGGGCCGCGAACTGCTCGCCGATCCCGCCGTCATCGAGCTGTACCTGGGCACCCTGGCCAAGGCCACGGGAGGCTGAAACGCCTCCGGTTCGCTCGACCGACCAACCCTCACAACGAAGAAGGCCCCGGGCTTGCGCCCGGGGCCTTCTCAGTTCACTGACGGATCAGGTGATCCGTGGGGCACTCACTTGCCGGCGTTGAAGTTGTCGCCGAGTGCGTTGCCGATGTTGCCGTCGCAGCCGTAGACGGCCTTGGTGGTCGGGCCGACGCCCTTCTCGACCATGGTCTTCAGGAGGCGGGAGCCTTCGTCGAACGTGATCAGGATGATGGCATCGGGGTCGGCGGCGATGACCTCGTCGACCTCGGCGTCGAAGCTCGTCGCCTTGGGGTCGTAGATCTTCTTGCCGAGGACCTCGACGCCGGCGTCCTTCAGACGAGCTTCCACCACGTCGGCCAGGCCGGTGCCGTAGGCATCGTCGAGGGCGAGGATGTACGCCGACCCGTTGCCGTCATCCGACACGAGGTTGGCGATGACCGCACCCTGCAGGGTGTCGGGCGGTGCGTCGCGGAAGTACAGGCTGTCGTCGGCCGGATCGGCCTCGGGGAAGCTGAGCTTCAGCGAGGTGTTGGCCGGCGAGAACATCACGACACCGGCGGCCGTGATCTTGTCGACCACGGTGAGCGACACCGACGACGATGCAGCGCCGATGATGGCGTCGACACCCTCGCCGAGGAAGCGGTCGGTGGTCTGGCTGGCGATGTCGGTGCTGGTGTCACCGGAGTCGCCGGGCGACCAGACGACATCCTTGCCCAGCGCGCCGCCGGCCTCGTTGATCTCGGCGATGGCCAGCTCGGCGCCGGCGAACTCGGGAGCACCGAGGAACGCGAGCGAACCGGTCTGCGGGAGCAGACCGCCGAACTTGAGCACGCCGTCACCCGCGCGGGTCGCGCCGGTCTTGGTGAGGGGCAGTTTGTCCGACTCGGGAGCGACTGCGTCGACGAACGTCTGCAGCGAGTCGTCGAGCTGGTTGCCGTCACCGAAGACGAGCACACCGTAGGTGCCCTGCAGCGGCTCGCCGTTGCCGTTCATGTCGAGCGGGCCCGACTGACCGTCATAGTCGACG
Source organism: Acidimicrobiaceae bacterium (assembly GCA_031377945.1). Lineage (GTDB taxonomy): Bacteria > Actinomycetota > Acidimicrobiia > Acidimicrobiales > Ilumatobacteraceae > UBA668. The sequence continues at coordinate 11,121 of JANMFL010000168.1, forward strand.
TCGCCGCCGCTCTTGATGACCTCGAGGCACGCCGCGTAGTCGGTGCACTTCGTGCCCTCCTTGGTGAGCCCGACGATCTGGTCGGCCATGATCGAACCATCGGTGCCGGCTGCCTCGGCGGCCAGGGCCACGAGGACGATCGCGTCGTAGGTCTCGGCGGCGTAGTTGTAGTCCTTCAGGCCTTTGCCGGAAGGGGTGGTGCCGAGGCGATCCTTGAAGTCCTGAGCCAGACCCTTGGACATCGGCGTGGTGCCCTTCATGCCCTTGAGCTCGCTACCGGCGGTTGCACCGGTGGTGGTCTCCGGTGCGACGGTGGTCTCGGGTGCGACGGTGGTCTCGGCGCCGGTGGTGGTCTCCGGCGTCGTGGCGTTGGAGCCCGAGTCATCGGAACCGCAGGCCGCGACGACGAGCGCCAGGCCTACGAGCAGCGCGCCTGCGCGGCGCGACTGGGATTTCTGCATGGGTTTCTCCCCCTTGGAGCGGTGGGGCGGGATGCTCCACCGTTGGTTGTGCAAGAGCCGCGATTGTAGGCGGTTTCGGGCGATCTGGACAAGCACCCGGCCCGTTTCTTCGGTTTCGGGACGGCTACGGTTCCGTGCATGACGACCAGCACCGATGCTCCCGCCGATCGCCCCGAGGACGAGGTCCTCTACGAGGTCAGTGATCACATCGCCACCATCACCCTCAACGCACCGGGGCGACTGAACACGATTTCGGGCCTGATGCTCGATCAGCTCAGCGAACGGCTCCTGCAGGCCGATCGCGACCGCGACGTCCGCTGCATCGTCCTCACGGGCGCGGGCAAGGTGTTCTGCGCTGGCTTGGACATGGCCGCCCAGATGGGCGCGGCCAAGGGTTCGCTCGGCAACATGGGTGGCGACGGTGCCGAGCCCATCCCCGGCGAACTCGACCTTCGCTTCACGCCGCCCACCGTGCTGCACAACCTGGACACGCCCACCATCTGCGCCCTCAACGGGGGAGCGGCGGGCTACGGGCTCGACGTCGCCCTCGGCTGCGACATCCGTGTCGCGTCGACGAACGCGAAGCTCAACCCGGGCTTCGCCAAGCGGGGCATCCTCCCCGAAAGCGGCGGCACCTGGCTGCTGCCGCGTATCGTCGGCTACGCCAAGGCGGCCGAGATCGCGTTCACGGGCCGCATGCTCTCGGCGCAGGAGGCGCTCGAACTCGGCCTGGTCAACCACGTCGTCGAGCCCGACCACTTCCACGACGCCGTGAAGGAACTGGCCGGCGAGATCGCCGCCAATGCCCCGCTTGCGGTCCGGGCGATCAAGCGGATGATGCGCGCAGCCGAGACCGAGACCTTCGACCAGAACGTCCACCACGTGTTCCTCCAGCTCCTTCCGCTGCTGCGCACCGACGATTTCCGCGAGGGCGTCACCGCGTACATGGAGAAGCGCAACCCGACGTTCACCGGTCGATGACCGCGCCACGGCCGACGGGGACGGGAGCGGAACCGTCGTTGCTGGACGGCATGGCCTCGACGAGGACCATTCGCCGCTACACCGCCGAGCCGATCGCCGAGGCCGACATGGCCTCCATCTTGTGGCACGCCACCCGTGCGCCCAGCGGGAGCAACCGCCAACCCGTCCGGTATCTGGTCCTGCGTGACGGCGACCAGGCCCGGCAGGCCAAGCAAGTGCTGGGCACCTCGTTCCGGGCGGGTTGGGCGGCCAAGCGGATGGCCGACGGGTACGAACAGGGCAGCGGAGCCGAGCCCGGTTCGCCCAAGGCGCGCATGGCCGCCACCATGCAGCACTACGTGGATCACTTCGAGGACATTCCTGTCGTCGTGCTCGTCTGCCTCGTCCGTTACCGGGGTGCGAGCCCCTATGAGGGTGCCTCGGTGTACCCGGCATGCCAGAACCTGCTGCTCGCGGCGCGGGCACTCGGCTACGGCGGCGCGCTCACCATGTGGCATCTGGACGTCGAAGCGGAACTCCGCTCGACGCTCGGCATCCCCGACGACGTGGCGCTCTCGGCGTGCATCACCCTGGGTCGGCCCGCCGGGCGGCACGGGCCGGTGCGGCGGCGGCCGCTCGAGGCCGTGGTGTTCGACGACCATTGGGACCGACCGGCCGAGTGGGCGCGGGATGCCGCACCTGGTGAACCTGACTAGGTTTGTCGCCGTCATGAGCAGCTACCAGCCGACCCCCTCCGATCACTTCACCTTCGGTCTGTGGACCGTGGGCAACACCGGGCGCGACCCGTTCGGGTTCGAGACCCGCCCACCGCTCGATCCGGTGCACAGTGTCCGCGCCCTCGCCGAACTGGGCGCGTTCGGCGTGAACTTCCACGACGACGATCTGGTGCCGTTCGACTCGTCCGCCGCCGAGCGCGACGCCATCGTCGCCCGCTTCCGCGCCGCGCTCGACGAGACCGGCATGAAGGTGCCGATGGCGACGTGCAACCTCTTCAGCCAGCCACTGTTCAAGGACGGCGCTTTTACGGCGAACGACCCCGCAGTGCGTCGCTTCTCAGTGCGCAAGTCGTTCGACGCCATCGACCTGGGCGCCGAGCTCGGCGCCCAGGTCTACGTGATGTGGGGCGGCCGCGAGGGGATGGAGGCGGAGGCCTCGAAGAACGTGCGCGACGCGCTCGACCGTTACGCCGAGGCCGTCGACCTGTGCTGCGCGCACATTCGCGACCGCGGGCACCAGATGGTGATCGCGCTCGAGCCCAAGCCGAACGAGCCGCGCGGCGACATGTTGCTGCCGACGGTCGGGCATGCGTTGGCGTTCATCCAAGAGCTCGAGTGGCCCGAGATGGTGGGCCTCAACCCCGAGTTCGCCCACGAAACCATGAGTGGTCTCAACTTCACCCACGCCGTCGCCCAGACCATGTGGCACGACAAGCTCTTCCACATCGACCTCAACGCCCAGCGCATCGGGAAGTTCGACCAGGACTTCCGGTTCGGCAGCGAAGGCATTCGCGATGCCTTCTACCTCGTGAAGTTGCTCGAGGACGCGGCGTGGCCCGGCATGCGGCACTTCGACGCCCACGCCTACCGCACCGAGGACGAGCAGGGTGTGTGGGAGTTCGCCAAGGGGTGCATGCGCACGTACCTCATCCTGCGCGAGAAGGCGGATCGGTTCCGGTCCGACCCCGAGATCGCCGAGGCGCTCGAGGCAGCGATGGCCGACCAGCTCGCCGTTCCGACATCGCCCGACGGCGTGTCCGCAGCGGGACTCGCCGCCATCAGAGGCGCGACGCTCGACTCCGCTGCAGCCGGCGCGAAGGGTTACGGCCACGAGCGCTTGGATCAACTCGTCACCGAGTTGCTGCTCGGCGTGCGCTGATCGGAACCGTCATGCGCGTCGTCGCGGGCGTCGACTCCTCCACGCAGAGCACCAAGGTCGAACTGCGTCGTCTCGACGACGGCGCGGTGGTGGCGCGGGCGACGTCGCCGCACCCTCTCACCACCCCGCCCCGCTCGGAGCAGGACCCGCATGCCTGGTGGTCGGCGTTCGATCGCGCCTACGCCGCCGCCGCCGAGTCGGCCGGCGTGTTCGAGCTCGCCGGGATCAGCGTGGCCGGACAGCAGCACGGCATGGTCACGCTCGACCAGGCAGGTGAGGTGCTCCGTCCGGCGAAGCTGTGGAACGACACCCAATCGGCCGACGACGCCGCCCGTCTGGTGGCCGCGCTCGACGGACCCGGTGCGTGGGCGTCGTCGGTCGGCAGCGTGCCGGTGGCTGCGTTCACCATCACCAAGCTCGCCTGGTTACGACGTGCCGAGCCAGCGTCTTGGGCGCGACTTGCGCGGGTGCTGCTGCCACACGACTGGTTGACGCTGCAGCTGACCGGCAACTTCGTCACCGACCGCGGCGATGCCAGCGGCACCGGCTATTGGAGCCCGGCGGCCGGGACCTACCGATTCGACCTGCTGTCCCAGGTCGACGCCGGGCGCGACTGGTCGGCCATGGTGCCGCGCGTGGCCGCCCCCGACGAAGTGGTGGGCGAGTGGCGCGGCGCACCGGTGGCGTGCGGGACGGGCGACAACATGGCGGCAGCGCTCGGTCTTGGCCTCGACGTGGGCGTGGCCGCGGTGTCGATCGGCACCTCGGGAACCGCCTACACGGTGGCCGAGCGATGGACCGCCGACCCCACGGGTGCGGTCGCCGGGTTCGCCGACGCGAGCGGCCGCTTCCTGCCGCTGGTGTGCACCCTGAACGCCACGAAGGTGATCGACGCCGTCGCTCGCCTGCTCGATGTGGATCATGAGCGGTTCGATGCAATGGCCGGCTCGTCGTCTCCCGGCTCGGCGGCGCCGGTGTTGCTCCCGTACTTCGACGGTGAGCGTACGCCGAACGTTCCTCGCGCCAGCGGCTGGATCAGCGGGCTGCGCACCGACGTCACCCGCGAGCAACTGGCCCGAGCAACGATCGACGGCGTGGTCTGCTCGCTGCTCGACGCGCTCGACGAACTACGCCGGCACGCCCCCGTGCACCGCATCGTGCTCACCGGCGGTGGCGCGCGCTCGTCCGCACTCCGGGCGGCCTTCGCCGCGCTGGGCGACGTTCCGATCGGCGTTGTCGACGCCGACGAGGCGGTCGCCACCGGGGCGTGCGTGCAGGCTGCGGCCGTGGCGGAAGCGGTGGCCCACTCCACGATCGTGCAGCGGTGGGGACTCGGCGCCTCCACGCCGCTCGAGGCCGAGGCCGGTGACCGATCGGTGCGCGACCGATTCGCCGAGCTGCGCGCCTCGGCAGTGGACGCAGAGGGGTGAATCCCGACCCGTACGCGGTGCTCGGCGTGGAGGCCGCAGCAACGCTCGACGAACTCACGGCCGCACGTCGTCGCCTCGCGATGACACTGCACCCCGACGTCGGTGGTGATGCGGTCGCCATGCAAGAGGTGAATCGTGCGTTCGACGAGGCGGTAGCCCTGCTGTCGACGCCGCGCCCTGCTGCGGCCTCGCCAATGCCCCCGGCGCCTTCGACACCTTCGCCCGAG
>JANMFL010000169.1:0-4000 GCA_031377945.1 Acidimicrobiaceae bacterium
GCGACCGGTTCCACGCCGTTCGAGCGGGCCGTCGCCGCAGCGATGACGTCGCGTGCCGGGACCGGTGGGGCACGCTTTCACGTCGGTGGCGCCGAAGGCGCAGTCGACACGGTGTACCTCGGGGTGTTCCGACGACAGGCCGTGCTCGACGTCGGGTGCTTCGACGAGCGGCTGACCCGGAACCAGGACTACGAGCTGAACATCCGCCTCCGCGAGGCCGGCGGCACCATCTGGTTCGACCCGGAGCTCCGCGTCGCGTACACGCCACGCGGCAGCGTTCGCCGCCTCGCCCGCCAGTACTTCGAGTACGGACAGTGGAAACGCGCCGTGCTGCGCCTGCACCCCGATTCGCTGAAGCTGCGTCAGGTGGCCCCGGTCGTCATCACGCTCGCGGTCGCTGCCGGAACCATCGGCGCCGTCGTCACACCATGGACGCTGGTCCTTCCGCTCGGCTATCTCGGCACCGTCGCCCTGGCCGCCGTGCTCGAAGACGCGTCGAACGCGCCGCGCATCGCGACCGCACTCGCCACCATGCACCTGTCGTGGGGCGCCGGCTTCCTCACCGCCCGCCCCCGGCGCATGCTGGGTGACCGCTGACTCCAGCACCTATCGTGGTGGACCGTGGCTGAACGAGCGGTTACCCCGCGTTTCCCCATCGTCGCATGGTTGGAGCGCCGCACCCGGCGCCAGCTCGTGCTCGCCGCCGTGGTCGTCGCACTCTTCGTGCTCTGGCGAGTGCTCGCCGCCACGGCAGGGCTGCTGCTCGACCGCTGGTGGTTCGACGCGACCACCACGGCGCCGGTGTGGCGCGTCACCAAGGTCGCGCAACTGCAGCTCGCGGCCGGCGCGTTCCTGATCGCCACGGTCGTCCTCGGCGGCTCGATCGCGCTGGTCGTTCGAACCGGTCGACGCACACTCGGGCCGCAGCACCGCGGGTTCCGCTGGTACCACGACCGCATGGGGCCGGCCGGGAACTGGCTGCTCGTCACGATCGCCGTCTACGTGGTGTGGCAGATCACCCGCACCGCCCCCGGCCTGTGGCAGCAGTGGGTGTTGTTCCTGCACGGCCGCGACCTGGGCATCGAGGTGCCCGGCGTCGGCGGCGATCTGGGCACCTATCTGTTCAGCCTTCCGTTCCGGCAGGCGTTCAGCGACTTCGTCCGCCAGTTGCTCGCGTTCGCCATCCTGCTCTCCGTGATCGGGCACCTGCTGTCGGGTGCTCTCCGAGTCACCCGTGGTGTGCGTTCGCGTCGTGCGGCGGTCGTCCATCTGGCGGCGCTCGCAGCCGCGCTCGTGCTGGCCCAGGCCGTGCACTACCTGGTCGTGCAACGCCCTGCGCTCGCCCTCGACACCAGCGGCGGATTCGTCGGCGCCGGCTGGACCCAGCTGAACATCGTGTCGCCGTTGCTGTGGGTGGGCGCAGCAGTCGCGCTGGTGACGGTCGCCGCGATCGTCCACGCGGTGATCGTGCGGCGGTGGCGCCTCGTCGTCGTCTCTGCCGGCGTGCTCGCCGGCGTGCAGTTGGTCGGCCTCGTCCTGCTCCCGCTCGCGGTGGAACGTGTGGTGGTCGCCCCGGCCAAGGGTGAGCGGCAGATGACCGCGTACGGCCGTCACCTCGACGCCACTCGCGCCGCCTATCGCCTCGACCAGGTCGGCACGTCGACGATGGCCGTCACCGACGGCGTGACGGCCGCGCCGACGGGAGACGCCGCCGACGTCGTCGACCGCACTCCCCTGTTCGACACGTCCACGATGGCCGACTCGTTGCAGGTGTTGGCCGGCACCCAGGGCACCCGCATCTCGCAGGTCGACCTGGATCGCTACTCGGTCGACGGTGTGGAGCGGCCGATGATGGTGGCGGCACGCCAACCCGACCGCGCCGGCCTGCCCGAGCGGGGCTGGGTGCAGGAGCACCTCGTCTACACCCACGGTGACGGGGTCGTCGTGGTTCCGGCCGACGTGGTCGATGCCGATGGGCGGCCCGACATGACCCAGACGGCCGACGCCGTCGATCACGACGCCGCCACGTTCTTCGGCGAGGGCGTCGATGGGTGGTGGGTCATCGTCGACACCAAGCGCCAGCAGCAGAACGACGCGACCTACGCGGGCGATGCCGGGCTCGGCGTCGGCTCGCTGTGGCGGCGTGCCGTCGCCGCGACGGCGTTGGGCGACGCCCAAGTGGTGCTGTCCGCCGAGCTCACCGATCAGTCGCAGCTGCTGTACCGCCGAGGTCTGCGCGACCGACTGACGGCGCTCGCCCCGTTCCTGGCGTGGGACAGCGACCCCTACCCCGCCGTCGTCGACGGCCGCATCGTGTGGGTCGTGGACGGCTACACCACCTCGGCCACCTATCCGTTTGCGCAGTTCTTCGGTTCGTCGGGCCTGCCCGCGAGCAGCGACGTCGCCAGGACCCAGTTGAACTACCTCCGCCTCGCCGTGCGAGCCACGGTCGACGCATCGGACGGCACGACCCACCTGTACCGCACGAGCGCACCGGGCGACGACCCCATCCTCGACATGTGGGCCGACATCCTTCCCGGGTTGATGGACGACGCCACCACCATCCCCGCGTCGCTCGCAGCACACCTTCGGTATCCGAAGGACCTGTTCATCGTGCAGTCGTCGCTCCTCGGCCGATTCCACGTCACCGATGCCGAGACCTTGTTCAACGGCTCGCAGAGCTGGACCGTCTCGCCCGCCGCAGCAACCACGGTCGACGACACCGGCACTGCCCCGTCGGCGCCGGTGTTCTCGTTCAGCACGTTGAAGGGCGACGAAGCCGCCTGGTCGATGACCCGCACGTTCAACCAGGGCGCGTCGAGCAACCCCAACTCGGCTCGCGACGAACTCGCCGCGGTCGTCGTCGCAGCCAACGACAGCCCCGACACACTGCTCCTCGTCGAGCTCGACTCCGCCGACGGCCGGCAGCTGTCGAGCCCGCGGGTGGCGCAGAGCGCGATCTACGCCGACCCCGAGCTGGCTCGCACCATCAGCCTGCTCGACGCCAATGGCTCGAAGGTCCGCTTCGGCCCGATGACGCCGCACCTGCTGGGCGACGGCCTCGTGTGGGTGCGGTCGATCCTGGTGAGCGGTGCGGGTGCCACCTCGGTGCCACGTCTGCAGTCGGCAGTCGCCGTGTCACGCGGTGTCGTCGGCGAGGGTCAGACCGCCACCGCGGCGCTCACCGCCGCTGTGCGCTGAAGTTCACTCGCTGGCGTTCACTCGCTGGCGGTCACTCGGTGGCGTTCGTCGCTTCGGTGTAGCGGGCGATCACATCGTCGATCGGGCCCATCGCCCGCAGCACGCCCTTCTCGATCCACAGACCGCGGCGGCACAGCCGGGTCACCTCGTCCATCGAGTGGCTCACCAGCAGCAGCGTGCCGGCATCGCCGAGCAACGACTCGATGCGCTCGCGCGACTTCTGCCGGAACGCCCGGTCGCCGACCGAGAGTGCTTCGTCGATGAGCAGGATCTCGGGTCGCACCGCAGTCGAGATGGCGAAGTGCAGGCGAGCGCGCATGCCCGACGAGTAGGTCTTCAGCGGACGCTCGAGCGCTTCGCCCAACTCGGTGAACTCGACGATGTCGCCGATGGCGTCGTCGAGTTCCTGCGCCGACATGCCGAGCGCGAGGCACCCGAGGCGGATGTTCCGATAGCCGGTCGCAGCGGGCAGCAGCGCCGCGCCCACACCGAGCAGCTTGGGTTCGGCGCTGACGAGGATCTCGCCCGACGTGGGAGGGAGCAGACCCGCCAAGGCCGACAGCAGCGTCGACTTCCCGGATCCGTTCGAGCCGATGACGCCGATGGCGTCGCCGCGGTTCACGTCGAACGACACACCCTTGAGGGCGTGGATGACCCGACGGCCGCTTCCCTGACCGGCGACGATGCGTTGGCGCAGCGAGGCACGCCGTTCGGTGAACACCTCGTAGTCGACGTGCAGGTCGCGGACCCGCATGGACAGTTCGGTCATGCGCGGCCGTACCTGTGCTCGGCCGCCCGG
>JANMFL010000172.1:0-2307 GCA_031377945.1 Acidimicrobiaceae bacterium
TCTCGAGCTTGGCCACGATGCGCACGTCGGGATTCGGTGACAGCTTGCTGACGTCGACCAGCGGCGTGTTGCCGATGAGGTCGAGCACGTTCTCGTTGATCACCACGGGGCCACCTGCCTCTTGCTTGCCATCGCTGCTCGTAACCCGTCGACCTGGACGAGTATTCCGATCAGAACGGTCGTAATTGTAGACGGCGACTCAGGCGATGGCGATGGGGACCGAGGAAATGCCGCCATCGACGATGCGGTACGACCGAGACTCGGGTGCCTCACGCTTCAGGCTGACGATGACGTAATGCCACTCGGGATCGGGCGCCTGGGCGACATCGGTGGGGCTCGGGTACGGCTCGCTGTGGGTGTGGCTGTGGAACACGCCGATGACGGCCAGCCCGTCGTCGTCGGCGTCGCGTTCGGCGCGCAGATGCTCCTTCGGCGGAATCGTGTACACCCGGGCCGACTCGGCGGCGTTGGTGCACGGCACGAATCGACGCACCCGGTTGCCCTCTCCCACCAGCAGCCCGCAGGCCTCGAGCGGGTAGCCCGCGTAGGCGTGGGCGATCATCTCGGCGTAGGCCTGCGCGGGGAACACCAGATCCATGACGTGCCAGCGTACCGATACCCTGTGCGTTCCCATGGCGCCCAACCGTGACCGCTCGAACCCAGCAGGACGCAAGCTCATCGCGAGCAACCGTCGCGCGCGCCACGACTACGCCATTCTCGACAGCATCGAGGCGGGCATCGTCCTGTCGGGCAGCGAGGTGAAGTCCTTGCGCGAGGGCCACGCCCAGATCGGTGACGGGTTCGCGCGCATCATCCGCGGGCAGGTGTGGCTCGACGGCATGCACATCCCGCCGTATCAGCACGGCCACGGCGTTGGCGCCCACGACCCGAACCGGGCTCGCAAGCTGTTGATGCACCGCCGCGAGATCGCCAAGCTCGACCACGAGATCGCCACCGAGCACCTCACGCTCATCCCCCTGTCGGTGTACTTCAAGGAAGGGCGCGTGAAGGTCGAACTGGGTGTCGGCCGCGGTCGGAAGAAGGCCGACAAACGTCAGGCTCTCGCCGAACGCGACTCGAAGCTCGAGATGCAGAAGGCCATGGGCCGCGCACGAAAGGGAATGGACTGATGAGCCACCTCGCATTGGTGCGTCCGCCCAGCCCGTACCTGGCCTCGGGCCTGGTCACCCACATCGAACGCGCCCCGGTCGATGTCGACCTGGCCGTGCGCCAGTGGCACGGCTACGTCGCCGCCCTTCAGGCGAACGGGTGGGACACCGTCGAGGTCGACGCTGCCCCCGACTGCCCCGACAGCGCGTTCGTGGAGGACACCATGGTGGTGTTCCGCGACGTCGCCGTGCTCGCCCGCCCAGGCGCCGACGAACGCAAGCCCGAGGTCGATGCCGCGGCGGCCGCCGTTCGCTCGCTCGGCTACCGCACCGTCGCGATCGAGGCACCCGGAACGCTCGACGGCGGCGACGTCCTGAAGGTCGACGACCTCGTCTACGTCGGCAACGGTGGTCGCACCAACCTGGAAGGCATCGAGCAGCTCGCCGCGGCGCTCGAGCCGCTGGGTGCCAAGGTCGTGACGGTGCCGCTGAGCAAGGTGCTGCACCTCAAGTCCGCCGTCACCGCCCTGCCCGACGGCACCATCATCGGCTGGGAGGATGCCGTCGACGACATCGACGCCTTCCCCAACTTCCTGGCGATGCCCGAGGAGAGCGGCTCGCACGTCGTCGTCCTCGACGACCACACGCTGCTCATCAGCGCCGACTGTCCGCGCAGCGCCGAGATGCTCGAAGGCCGCGGCTACACCACCGTCCGCGTCGACATCAGCGAGTACATCAAGCTCGAAGGCTGCGTCACGTGCCTCAGCGTCCGCCTCCGCGAGGCCCCCATCCCGCGAACTTAAGTTCCTGGTGACGCCCTCAGCCGGCGTGGAGGCGGGGGTGACGGCCGTGGAGGTCGTACTCGGTGCCGAACGCGGGCGACACCGGGCCGCCGGTCGCCGACACCTTGGCCAGTACACCCTGCTGACCCGACACCACCGCCGAGAAATACACGGCCGTGCCGTCCGTGTTCCACGCCGGCTCCGCTGCCGATCCGCCCTCGTCCGCCAGGGTCGTGAGTCGCGTCAAGCCCGTTCCGTCGGGCTTGATGGTGAACAGATCGGATGCCGAGGCGCCGGGGGCCGGTAGCCCCGCGAACACGATGCGGTCGCCGTTCGGACCCCAGTCGGCTGTGCCGGCGAACAACTCCGGGTCGGTGATGGCACGTGCCCCAGCTTCGGGATGATCCAGGTCCAGG
>JANMFL010000209.1:0-16169 GCA_031377945.1 Acidimicrobiaceae bacterium
GCAGGACCCCCACCAACCCGGTGACCCCCTGGTACTGCGGACGCGACAGCCCGAGAGCGCGTACGAGTCCGTCGTTCGTGCTGCTGCCGACGACGGTGGCCGGGCGCGAGTGCGGGGTGGCCTCGGGTGCGGCGCCGAGTGTGACCACCACCTCGCATCCCAACGCCTGTGCGACCTCGATGATCGCGTCGGCGAACGTCGCGTACCGCAGGTGTGGCTCGACGCCGCTGAGCAGCACCAGGTCGTGCAGGTACCCCGGGAAGCGGGCGATGCGGAACTCGTTCTCGGGCCACACCACCGACCGGATCTCGGCATCGTCCAACACGACCTGTGGGCGCTCCTGGGTGAAGTCGTAGAACGGATCGGGATCGATGCTCGCCACGACCGGGGCGACCCGACCCTCGGCCAGCGTGTCCACGGCGTCGGTGGCCACCTCGGCGATGTCGAACAGACCGCGCAATGCGAGCACCAGGATGGGTCGGTGCAGCGGCGAGAGTCCGTCGAACGCCGTCGTGAGCACCGTCACGCAAGCGCCTCCACGACGTGATCGATGCACTTGGTGAGCTGCAACACGTCGTGCGGTTCCACCGCCGGGAACATGCCGACACGCAGCTGGTTGCGGCCGAGCTTGCGGTAGCTGTCGGTGTCGACGATGCCGTTCGCACGCAGCGCAGCGTTGATGTCGGCCGCAGCGACGCCCTCGATGCCGCCACCGGTGTCGCCACCGATGCCGCCACCGATGTCAATCGTGCCGACCACCGTGGATCGCTGCATCGCGTCGGTGACGAACGCGCTGGCGAACGAGCTGGACTCGGCCCACGAGTACAGGTGCTGGGCGCTCTGGCGGCAACGGTCGATGCACCAGTCGAGCCCACCGTTGGACAGCATCCACTGGATCTGCTGATCGAGCAGCACCAGTGTCGCGAGTGCCGGGGTGTTGTACGTCTGGTTGGCGACCGAGTTGTCGAGCGCGATGTTCAAGTCCAGTGAGGCAGGGCGCCAACGGTGGCTGTTCCCGATCTCGCGAATGCGTTCCAGCGCTGCGGGTGAGCACGCCGCGAGCCACAGGCCACCATCGCTGGCGAAGCACTTCTGCGGCGCGAAGTAGTACACGTCCACCTCGTCGGGCAGCCACGGCAGGCCGCCGGCACCCGAAGTGGCGTCGACGACGACGAGCGCGTCGCTCTCGGGCCGGCGCAGGTGCATCATCACGCCGGTGGACGTCTCGTTGTGCGTGAGGGCGACGACATCGACCCCGTCGTCGCTGGAGCGGATGGCCGGATGGGTGCCGGGGTCGCTCTGCACGACGACCGGCTGTCCGAGGTGTGGCGCCGCGGCGGCCGCCTCGGCGAACTTCGACGAGAACTCACCGAAGACGTAGTGCTCGCTGCGCTCGCGGATGAGGCCGAACGTGGCGACGTCCCAGAACACGGTGGAGCCGCCGTTGCCGAGCACGATCTCCCAGTCCTTGGGCAGGCCGAAGAGGCTCCTCAGACCATCGCGCACCGACCCGACGAGGTGCTTGACCGGCTGCTGTCGATGCGAGCTGCCCAGGAGGTGGGCGTTCGCCTTGGCGAGCGCGAGCACCTGATCGGGTCGCACCTTGGAGGGCCCGCAGCCGAACCGCCCGTCGATGGGCAACAGGTGGTGGGGGATGGTGATGTCCTGGGGATCCGTCACCCGGCCAGTCTCGCGCCAAATCGTCCAGGCTCACGAAACGCCCAGCGGTAGCATCTCGTCACGTGAACCGCACTTCAGCCCGTCTCGCCGCCATCGCCGAATCCGCCACCCTTGCCGTCGATGCGAAGGCCAAGGCCCTGCAGGCCAAGGGCGAGAACGTCATCGGCTTCGGCGCCGGCGAACCCGACTTCCCGACGCCGGCCAGCATCGTCGAGGCCGCCATTCGTGCGTGCAGCGACCCGAAGATGCACAAGTACTCGCCCGCCGCCGGCCTGCCCGCGTTGCGTGAGGCGATCGCAGCCAAGACGATGCGCGACAGCGGCTTCCACTGCGAGCCCAGCCAGGTGCTCGTCACCAACGGCGGCAAGCACGCGGTGTTCACTGCCTTCGCCGCACTGTGCGACCCGGGCGACGAGGTCATCTGCCCGGCCCCGTACTGGACCACGTATCCCGAGGCGATCACACTCGCCGGTGGGGTGCCGGTGGTCGTCCAGACCGACGAGACCAACGGCTTCAAGGTCACGGTCGAGCAACTCGATGCCGCGCTCACGCCGCGTACCAAGGTGTTGCTGTTCGTCAGCCCCGACAACCCGTCCGGTGCGATCTACTCGCCCGACGAGGTCGAGGCCATCGGCCGCTGGGCCGTCGAGAAGGGTGTGTGGGTGCTCACCGACGAGATCTACGAGCATCTCGTCTACGGCGACCACCGCTTCGTGTCCATGCCCACCGTCGTGCCCGAACTGGCCGACCAGTGCGTCATCGTCAACGGCGTCGCCAAGACGTATGCCATGACGGGTTGGCGTGTCGGCTGGATGATCGGGCCGTCCGACATCATGAAGGCGTCGATCAACTTCCAGTCGCACAGCACCAGCAACGTGACGAACGTGGCGCAGATGGCGGCACTCGAAGCCGTCAGCGGCGACCTCTCGGCCGTGCAGATGATGCGCGAGGCGTTCCAGCGGCGGGCCACCACCATGCATCGCATGCTCAACGACATCCCTGGCGTGTCGGCCATCCAGCCGCAGGGGGCCTTCTACTGTTACCCGAACGTGAAGAACCTGCTCGGTCGACCGCTCGGCCCCAACGGCACGGTGTCGAGCAGCACGCTCGAGCTGGCCGATGCCATCCTCGGCGAGGCCAAGGTCGCCTTCGTGCCGGGCGAGGCGTTCGGCACGCCCGGCTACGCCCGGTTCAGCTTCGCGATGGCCGATGCCGACATGGAGGAAGGCATTCGCCGCATCCACCAGTGGGTCACTGCCTGAGCGCGTCGATCACCTGGCGGTCGCACGTCCGCTGAACGTCGGCGAGCAGACGGTGCTGACGGTGCATCGGGCGCACGCTGACGGCATGCGTTGTCTTGCACTCGTCGCCGCCTTCGCGTTGGCAGGCTGCTCGACCGCCCTTCCCCTTCTCGCCGCCTCGCCTGAGCCGGACCCGGCAACGGTCGCGTCGGCGACCGTCGCGTCGACGACGAGTTCTCCGCCGGTGACATCGGTCTCGGTGACATCGGTCTCGGTGACGTCGACGACCTCGGCCGTCTCGGTTCCACCGACGACGCCGACCACCCGACCGGCACCGTTGCTCGACGACGCGGCTCGCCGGGTCGATGCCATCCCGCGGGCGCCGATGTCCGACGACCCGCCGCTCGTGCCGATCTCGCGGATCGTCGACGTGGCGTACGGCCCCGAGCCCGAGCAGGTGCTCGACGTCCTCCGTTCGTCGGGGCCGAACCGTCACGACGGCGCGATCGTCTACGTGCACGGTGGCGCGTGGGCGGGCGGCGACAAGGACGTCTCGGCCACCCCCTACGCGCGGATCATCGAGCATCTCGTCGCCGACGACGGTTGGACGGTGTTCTCGATCGACTACCGGTTGGCCGCCAACCCCGACGTGCCCGGGTCGGTGGGTACGCCGTTCCCGGCCGCGTTGCTCGACGTCAACCGTGCGGTCCGCTGGGTGAAGACACACGCGGTGGACTTCGGTGTGTCGCCCACGAACATCGTCGTCTACGGCCATTCGGCGGGTGGACACCTCGCCGCACTGATCGGCACGGCGTGGAACGAGCCGTCGCTGCAGCCCACCGGGCTGCCGGCGAACGTGGCGATCGCGTCTCCTCGCCCAGCCGCGATCGTCACCCTGTCGGGTCCGCTCGACCCGGCCGCGTGGGGTGATTCGAACCCGGATCCGACGAACCTGTTCTCGGGCACTCGAGCCATCGCCGCCTTCGCCGGATGCCCGGGCACGACGCACTCGACGTGCTCGCTCGGCCAACTGCACGACCTCGACGTGTCGAAGTACGCAGATGCGGCCGACCCGCCGATGTACATCACCCACGGCGACCTGGACGGCATCGTCCGAGCGGCGTCGCAGCAGCCGGTGGTCCGGCGCCTGATGGCCACACTGCCTGCCGGAAACGTCTGGTACGACCTGGTCACCGATGGGCCCCCCGAGGAGCGCAACCACATTCTCGACCGCGCCGTGAACACCGCGGCGTTGCGAGCCTTCTTGCGATTGGCCGTGCCCGACCTGTCCACCACGTCGGGCCCGCTCGTGCCGTAGTGCTGGCGTCACGTCGGGTCCCGGCGCGTAACGTCGGGCCGTGACCCGCACACCAGACCGCCATGCCCTCGACCCACACGGCCTCGACCCACACGGCTTCGACTCGCTCTCGTTCGACTGGCTGGCCGCCAAGCCCGGCGCGAAGTGGGGACAGAACCGTGCCGTGCTGAACGCCTGGGTGGCCGACATGGACTTCCCGCCGCCGCCGGTGGTCGCCGCGGCGTTGCACGCGCTGGTCGACACCGGCGACCTGGGGTATCCGGCCTGGGCGCTCGAGCACTCACCGGCGCTCGACGCGTTCGTCGACCGGGCCGCGACCCGATATGGCTGGCACCTCGACGCAGCCGAATGTCGCGAGTTGAACGACGTCACGCAGGGCATTCAGATCGCGCTCGAGCACCACACGCGGCCGGGTGACGGAGTGGTGGTGCTGCAGCCCTCGTACCCACCGTTCCTGACGACGGTCGAGCAGATGGGCCGCCGGCTGGTGCCCCTGGACGGTCGGCGCGACGCGACGTCGCCGACCGGCTGGGCGTTCGACTGGGACGAACTCGACGGCGAGCTCGCCGCCATGCCCGCGAGCGTGTTGCTGCTCTGCCACCCGCACAACCCCACGGGCCATG
This sequence comes from Acidimicrobiaceae bacterium, assembly GCA_031377945.1. Lineage (GTDB taxonomy): Bacteria > Actinomycetota > Acidimicrobiia > Acidimicrobiales > Ilumatobacteraceae > UBA668. Next base: position 4,863 of record JANMFL010000209.1, read on the forward strand.
TCTTCGACGAGGTCGAACTGCGCCGCGTCGCCGAACTGGCGGAGCGCCACGACCTGCTGATCATCTCCGACGAGATCCACGCCGACCTCACGTTCGCACCCAACCGGCACCTCCCGATGGCGAGATTCGCGCCGAAGCGAACCGTCAGCATCCATGCCGCATCGAAGGCGTTCAATCTGGCGGGGCTGCGCTACGCGGTCATGCACATCAGCCCCGACGACCTCCGCGCGCGGGTCGACGGCGTGGCCAACCACCTGTACGGCGAGCCGAACCTGTTCGGTGCCGCTGCTGCACACGCCGCCTGGACCGTTGGCGACGAGTGGCTCGATGCGGCGCTCGCCCACCTCGATCGGCAACGGCACCTCGCCGTCGATCTGGTGCGGGCCGCGCTTCCCGGCGTGGTCGCCTCCGCTCCAGCGGCCACCTATCTGCTGTGGCTCGATTGCAGTGCGTTGGGTTTCGGCGACGACCCTGCCGACGAGTTCCTCCGGCGTGGTGTACGGCTGAGCGAGGGCCCCGACTTCGGTGTGCTCGGTGTGGGATGCACGCGCTTGAACTTCGCGACCTCGGCCGAGGTGCTGCGCGAAGTGGTCACAAGGATGGCCAACGCACCTGCATCGTGAGCACCACGAGGCAGAGGATCTCGGCCACCTGTTCGGTGGCGCCGAGCACGTCGCCGCTGATGCCGCCGATCTTGCGCCGCGCCAACGTGCCCGTTGCGACCACCGCGACCAGCGCGGCACCGGCCAACGGAGCCGCCCACCAACCGACGGCGATCGCGGTGATGGCCAGGCCGGCGAGGCAACCGATCAGCGCACGCGCCGGGGTGGTGCTGCGGCCATAGTCGGCGCCGAGGCCCGAGTGGGTGGCCAGCCGCATGCTGCCGGCCATTCCGACGGCTGCGACCCTGCCCATCGTGTGCGCCGCGATCGCGGCGGTGAACATCGCCCACGGCCCCGGCAGGGAACCCAGGGCGATCGCGCGAAGGACGATCGACGTGCAGATCGCGGCGACGCCGTAGGTGCCGTGACGCGAGTCCTTGAGGATCTCGAGGCGCCGCTCGACCGTCCAGCCGCCGCCGAACGCGTCGGCGATGTCGCCCAGCCCGTCCTCGTGGAAGGCGCCCGTGATCAACAACCCCGCGGTCACCGCCACCGCGCCCGCGAGCAGCGGCGGCGTGAGGTGCCAGGTACCGGTAGCGACTCCACCGACCGCGAGGCCGATGATGGCGCCGGCGGCGGGGAACCATGCGACGGTGTCGTCGAGCTTCGGTTCGCGACGCAGGCTGATGGGCACCCTCGTCAGGAACTGGAGCGCGGCCAGCAGGCCCACGTCGTCAGCCGAACCACTCGGCGAAGGTGGGTACGTCGGTGACACCGGCGCACGCCATCCGCACCAACGGCACCGCCGCCATCGCGCCGGAGCCCTCGCCCAGACGCATGCCCAGGTCGAGCAACGGCAACAGGCCCAGTGCCTGCGCCAGACGGCGATGGCCTGGTTCGGCCGACACGTGGCCGAGGCGGCAGTGGGCGAGCGCGTCGGGTCGGACGAGCGCCAGCGGCAGTGCCGACGCGGTGACGACGTAGCCGTCGAGCAGGACGGGGATGCCTCGACGGCGGGCGGCGAGGATCGCGGCGCTGATGGCGACGAGTTCGGCGCCGCCGACCTCGCGTAACACCTCCAGCGGGTCGGTCACGCCGGCGATGCGCGCCACCGCCGCAGCGACGGCGTCGCGTTTGCGAGCGAGTCCTTCGTCGTCGACTCCGGTGCCGCGCCCCACCCAGTCGGCTGGGTCGCCGCCCTGCAGCGCCGCAGCGACCGCGGCGGCAGCAGTGGTGTTGCCGATGCCCATCTCGCCGAGCACCAGCAGATCGGCATCGAGTGCGTCGACGGCGCGACGTCCGGCGGTGACACATTCGGCGAACCGCTCCGGGGTGAGTGCGGCCTCGACACGGAGGTCTGCTGTCGGTCGACCGACGCCCACGTCGATGGCCTCGACGGTGGCACCGGCTGCGGTGGCGAACGCCGACACGGTGCTCTTCCCCGACCGGTAGGCGGCGAGCATGGCCGCCGTGACCTCGACCGGGTAGGCACTGACGCCTGCCGCGGCGACGCCGTGGTCGGCGGCGAAGACGATGCCCGCAGGACGCCTCACCGAGGGGGTGGCGGTGTGCTGCCACTCGGCCATCCACGATGCCAATTCGTCTAGGCGGGCCAGCGCTCCCGACGGGCGAAGGATGTCGGCGGCGCGGGCGCGCACGGCGTCGCCCGATGCCAGGTCGGGTTCGGGCAACGTCGCCAACTCGTCGCGCATCCAGTTCATCAGAGCAACTCCAGGGGATCGTGAAGCCGCATCGCCCTTCCGGCGACGAGCAGCATCGTCGTGTCGGCGACGGCCGCGACCATCTGGTTCAGACGGCCGAGTTCGTCACGGTACTCGCGGCCCATCGAGGTGTCGGGATGGATACCCATTCCCACCTCGTTGGTGACGACGACGACATGGCCGGCACGCTGGCGCAACGCGTCGACGAGCGCGTCGCGCGACGCGTCGCGTTCGACGTGATGGGCGAACAGATTGCCGAACCACACGGTGAGGCAGTCGATGACCACGAAGTGTTCGGCTGGAGCGACGCGGACGGCGTCGGCCAACTCGACGGGGCATTCGACCGTGGTCCAGTGCGGCGGCCGTTCGGCGCGGTGCCGTTCGATGCGGTCGCGCAGATCGTCGTCGAACGGTTCCGCGGTGGCCAGGAAGGTCACGGGGGTTCCGTACCGTTCCGCCATCTGCACGGCGAGGGTGCTCTTTCCGCTTCGGGCGCCGCCGATGAGCAGCGTCAGCATCAGTAGTCGATGCCGCGCTTCGCCAGGATGCCCGTGTCGTAGGCGTGCTTGACGTGGCGCATCTCGGTGACGGTGTCGGCGATGTCGATGAGTTCCTGCGGTGCGTCGCGGCCGGTGACGATGACGTTCACGTGCGACGGCCGGTTGCTGATGGCTGCGACGACGTCGGCCGTGGGGACCCAGCCCCAGGTGCACAGGTAGGTGAGTTCGTCGAGGATGACCAGATCGTGCTCGCCGGCTGCCAGCACCTTCGAGGCCGTGTCCCATGCAGCCTTGGCGAGATCGATGTCGTGCTGCAGGTTGTCGGAGTCCCACGTGAAGCCCCCGCCGAGCGAGTGCCAGTCGACGCCCAGCGTGCGACCGATCTTCTCCTCGCCCACCTTCCAGTCGCCGCTCTTCACGAACTGCAGCACGGCGACCTTCCAGTCGCGGGCGACTGCCCGGACCATGACACCGAACGCCGCCGAACTCTTGCCCTTGCCGTTGCCGGTGTTCACGAGCACGAGGCTCTCGGCCTGGCGGCCTCCGGAGGGTCGCGGGTCGTCGGTGAGGGGCTGCAGGTCGTCGTCGCTCATGGCGGTTGGAGCATACGCACGGGACTGCTACGGTTGTGTCGTCCGGCTCGGAACCCGATCCGGATGCGTGGTTGTCAGCGAAGTCCGGTGAGATTCCGGCACTGTCCCGCAACGGTGGTCCGTGTTCAGCACGGCGAGTCCGGTCGCCTGCTGCCACGCGCGACAACCAGACCCTCGAGGCAAGGGCGGTCCGCGGCGGGGAACCCCGCCCGTTCCCCACTTGTCCTCCCGTTCGGAGGACCTTTTCCATGCAACGTTTCACATCCATTGCAGCGCTCACCGCGCTGCTGCTCACCGCCGCTGCGTGCGGCGACGACACCTCGTCGTCCTCGGCCAGCACCACGCCCGACACGACGGCGGTAGTCGAGACGACGGCAGCGGTCGAGACCACCGCTGCGGAGTCGACCGTGCCCGCCGATGCGCCGACGGCCATCGTCAGCCTCTCGCCCTCGGCGACCGAGATGCTGTTCGCCATGGGTGCCGGCGACCAGGTGATTGCCGTCGACGACCAGAGCAACTTCCCGGCCGAGGCGCTCGACAAGCCGCACGATCTGTCGGGCTTCGAGCCCAACGTCGAAGCCATCGCCGCCCTGCAGCCCGACCTCGTCATCATGCAGGACGCAACCGTCCAGCCCCAGCTCGAGGCGCTCGGCATCACCGTGTTCGTCGGGGCTGCACCCGCATCGTTCGACGACGTGTACACCCAGATCGAGCAGCTCGGCGCGGCCACCGGCCATGTCGGCGACGCTGCCGAGTTGGTGGGCACCATGCAGGCCGACATCGCCGCGGCCGTCGCCGCGGCACCCAAGCCGGCAGATGCGCTCGCCTTCTACCACGAGCTCGACAACACGCTGTACAGCGTCACCAGCAACACGTTCATCGGGCAGGTGTACGCACTGTTCGGCCTGACGAACATCGCCGACGAGGCCCAGCCGGGCAACGACTACCCGCAGCTGAACGCGGAATACATCGTGCAGCAGAACCCGGCGCTGATCTTCCTGGCCGACACCAAGTGCTGCGGTGAGTCGCCCGAGACCGTCGCCGCACGCCCGGGCTGGGATGCCATCGCCGCCGTGCAGAACGGCAATGTCATCGCCATCGACGACGACATCGCGTCGCGCTGGGGGCCGCGCCTGGTCGACTTCGTGCAGGCCGTCTCGGACGCGCTCGTCAAGGTTCCGGCGAAGGCCTGATCCCGTGTTCGCCCGTCGTCGCCTGACCGCATGGTGGATCGCCGCAGCCGTGATGCTGCTCGGCGGCGCCGTCGTGCTCGGGGCGATGGTCGGGCCCGCCGGCGGCATCTCCGCCGCGAACTGGGACATCATCTGGAACATCCGTCTACCGCGGGTGGTGCTGGCCGGCGTCGTCGGCTCGATGTTGTCGCTCGCCGGTGCGAGCTACCAGGGCGTGTTCCGCAACCCGTTGGTCGACCCCTACCTGTTGGGGGTGGCCGCGGGTGCGGGGCTCGGTGCGACATTGGTGTTCGCCTACGGGCGCGGCGCGACGTCGGGTTGGCCGGTGGACCCCCTGCCACTGGCCGCGTTCGTCGGCGCCCTGCTCGCCGTGTTGGTCACCTACGTGGTCGGTGCATCGTTCGGTGGCAGCGGCCTCAGCCTGGTGTTGGCCGGGGTGGCGGTCGCCGCACTCGGCACCGCCGTGCAGCAGTACCTGCTGCTGCGCAACAGCGACGTCATCAAAGAGGTCTACAGCTGGATCAGTGGTCGCGTCAGCACCGCCACGTGGGACGACGTGCAGCTCGTCACTCCGTACGTGCTCGTCGCCACGGTCGTGCTGCTGGTGCACCGCCGTCAGCTCGACGTGCTGCGCGTGGGCGACGAGGAAGCAGCGACACTCGGTTCTGAGGTCGCCCGCATCCGTCTGGTGGTGGTCATCGCGGCGACGCTCGGTACCGCTGCTGTGGTCAGCGTCAGCGGGTTGATCGGCTTCGTCGGCATCATGGTGCCCCACCTCGTCCGGCTCGTGGTCGGTTCGTCGTATCGGGTGGTGCTGCCGCTGAGCATCCTCGTCGGTGCGTCGTTCCTCATCCTCGCCGACATCCCCGGCCGGATGATCGAGCACGGTGGCGAGACGCCCATCGGTGTCGTCACGGCATTGGTCGGCGCACCGATGTTCATCTTCGTGCTGCGCACCAGGCGCGTGCCCGCATGAGCTCGCTCGGCTTCGAATGCGTGAACGTGCTGTACGGCGAGCGCGAGGCCGTGTACGCGCTCGACGAGCAGGTGCGGCCCGGTGAATGGCTGTGCCTCATCGGTCCGAACGGTGCGGGCAAGTCGTCGGTGCTGCGCGCCGTCGCCGGGTTGGTGCAGTACCGGGGCAACATCACCGTCGACGGCGCGCCCATCGAGATGCGCTCGCCGAAGCGGCGTGCGCAGATGGTCGCGTACGTACCGCAGTCTCCGCTGCTGCCCGACGACATGACCGGCGCCGAGTACGTGCTGCTCGGCCGCAACCCCTACGTCGGTTACTTCGGATCCGAGACCAAGCACGACCGTGCGCTGGTGGCCGACGTGCTCGACCGGCTCGACCTCGGTGAGTTCGGTGTGCGCCGCCTGGGCACACTCAGTGGTGGTGAGCGTCAGCGGTTGGTCATCGCCCGGGCCATCGCCCAGGAAGCGCCCATCCTCCTGCTCGACGAGCCGACGAGCGCGCTCGACATCGGCCACCAGCAGCAGGCGTTGGAGCTCGTCGACCGCCTCCGCCGCGAGCACGGACTGACCGTCGTCTCGGCGATGCACGACCTCACCCTGGCCGGCCTCTACGCCGACCGGTTGTCGTTGCTGCATCAGGGCCACGTCGTCGCCACCGGTTCGGCTGCCCACGTGCTGCGCCCCGACCTGCTCAGCGAGTTCTACGGGGTGAGCGTGAGCGTGTACGAGCACGACGACGGCACCGTCGTCGTCGTGCCCAAGCGCGACCGCTCCGTCTGACGTCACCCGGGACGTGTCGTGCCATGATCGCCCGATGAAGTTCGGCATCGCCTTCGCCAACACCGGCCCGTTCACCCAGCCCGACGCAGCTGCGACGTTCGCCCGCGCCGCGGAGGATGCCGGCTTCGAATCCCTCTGGACCGTCGAGCACGTCGTCGTCCCGTCGGACTACGGCTCGCAGTACCCGTACTCCGACACCGGCAAGATGCCCGGCGCCGACGACATGCCGATCCCGGACCCGCTCATCTGGCTCGCCTACGTCGCCGCCGCCACGTCGCGCATCAACCTGGCGACGGGAATCCTCATCCTCCCGCAGCGCAACCCGGTCGTGCTGGCGAAGGAACTCGCCACGCTCGACCACCTGTCGGCCGGGCGCATGCTGCTCGGCATCGGGGTCGGCTGGCTGAAGGAGGAGTTCGACGCCATCGGCGTGCCGTTCCACGAGCGCGGCAAGCGCACCGACGAGTACGTCGCCGCGATGCGCGCCCTGTGGACGCAGGAGAAGGCGACGTTCCACGGCGACTTCGTCGACTTCCAGGACTGCATCATGCGTCCCCGGCCGGTCAACGGGTCCGTCCCGGTGCACGTCGGTGGGCACACCGACATCGCTGCCCGTCGTGCCGGCCGTCTCGGCGACGGTTACTTCCCTGGGAAGGGCACCCACGAGGAGTTGTCGCGTGTGTTCGACATCGTCCGCGCGACCGCACGCGAACACGGCCGCGACCCCGACGCCATCGAGATGACCACCGGCGGCAACGGCGCCGTCGGGTCGGGTGCGCTCGACGAGGTGAAGGCGCTCGCCGACATGGGTGTGGCCCGCGCCATCGTTCCCGCATTCCTGTTCTACCGAGACACCGAAGCGTCGCTGGCGCGCTACGGCGACGAAGTGATCAGCCGATCCTGATGCACGAGCGCCTCACCGCCTACGCCGCGAGCCGGCAGTTCACCGACGGCCTCGACGACGAACGTACGGCGCTCCGGTGCTTCCTCGAGTTCCAACGCAGCACGTTCGCCGCCAAACTCGTCGGCCTTTCGGACACCCAGCTGCGCACTCGCGCGACCCCTCCGTCGGAGATGTCGTTGCTCGGTCTGGTGCGCCACCATGCCGAGGGCGAGCGCGGTCTGATGCAGATCCTGTTCCTCGGTGAGGAGCACGAGGCGTGGTGGGTCACCGATGCGACGCCCGACCTCGACTGGACCGGGGTCGACGACGCCGACGTGTCGGCCGACATCGAACGATGGCTCGACGCCGTCGAAGCCAGCCGGCGGGCGGAAGCCTCGGTGGACTCGCTCGACACCGTTGCGGTCGGCCCCCCGCTGTACCCCGGACAGAACCCGGTGCATCTGCGATGGGTGCTCATGCACCTCGTCGAGGAGTACGCCCGCCACAACGGGCATGCCGACCTGTTGCGTGAACGCGTCGACGGAGCGACCGGCTACTAGGCCGCCGCTGGGACTGATCGGCCCCAGAAGCCGCTCAGGCGGTGGCGTTGCACTCGACCGCAGCGGCGGTCGGCGGTGCCCACAGGATGCGCACCTTCACGTCGAGCGAGGCGCCGGCCTCGATCGGGTCGTTGATGGCCTTCTGCTCACCACCGACGATCGCCCCGCCGGCATCGCGCATCGCGCAGTCGACCGTCGACTTCTCGACGGCGGCATCGGTCGGGTTGCTCACGGCAGCGGTGATGTACTTCAGGTCGGCGTCGAGCGCAGCATCGGCTGCGGGGAGCGCAACACCGAGGGCGACCGACGACGTGCCGTCGCAGGTCTCGCTGGCGGAGTACGACTTCACCGACAGGACGGCGACCTTCAGGCTCGTCGGCTCGGCATCCTTGCCGGCCCCGATGGCCTTCGGCACGACCGGCACCCATGCGCCGGCACCGGCGACGAGCAGCGTCTCGGTGCGGCTGTCGATCGAGGCGCCCGTCGCGTCGAGCAGGTCGAATTCGATCTCGATGCCGCAGGCCGTCTGATCGCTGGTGTTGGTGACGACGGCGCCGGCCGACGTGTAACGGGTGCCCAGATCGCTGACCCCGGTGGAGAAGCCGCTCTCGACCGTCACGGTGTCGAGCGCGGGGGTCTCGACCGCGCCGGAGGTGGCGGTGGTCGTCTCGGTCGCGCCGGCCGTGGTGGTCTCGACGCCCGCGGTCGGGCTGGACGACGCGGTGGCGCCGGCACCCTTGCCCGAGTCGGAGCCACAGCCGACGGCGACGAGCGCCAAGGTGGCGGCAAAGGCCGCGATGCGGATGGTGTGGGGGATCTGTGTTGCTGTCAAGCGGTCGACCGTACCGGCGACCTCTCTGGTGTCGGAGATCTCCGACCGATGACATCGGGCACACCTGACATCGCGCGGGCCGCCTACGATCCGGTCGTGGCACTGCAGATCCCCGTCGTCGACATCGGTCCCTTCCTGGCAGGCGGCGACGGTGCGGCCGCCGCAGCCGAGATCGAGGCCGCGGCCACCCAGGTCGGGTTCTTCCAGGTCATCGGTCATGGAGTGCCGGGCGAGGTGCTCGACGCCGTGTACTCGGCGGCCCGAGGTTTCGCCGTACTCGACACCGTGATTCAGGAGCGATTCCTCAGCGCCCACCCGTACCGCGGTGTGCATCTGCGCCCCGACCGGACGGGCGCGGTGCGGTTCCTGCGCTTCCTCGCGGCCCGTTACGACGACCCGACCGCGGCCATCGCCGCCGGTATCGACCCGGCCCTGGCCGACTACTACCACCCCAACTCGTGGCCCACCGACCCGGGCGGCTTCCGCCCGGCGATCGAGGCCTTGTTCGCCCGCACCCAGGTGCTCGGTGGCGCGATCATGCGATTGTTCGCCCAGGCGCTGGGCATCGGTGTCCGCGGGTTCGACGGGCTCATCGAGCCGAACGCCTCGAGCTTCGCGGTGAACCACTACCCGTCGCGTCGCGATGGAGCGGCGGTCGGCGAGGCCGAGTTGCTGTTCCACGAGCACGTCGACGGCAACACGCTCACGGTGCTGCACCAGCGCGGCGACTACGAAGGCCTGCAGGTCAGCCGTCTCGACATTCGCGGCGAATGGATTCCGGTCCCGGTGCGCGACGACGCGTTCGTCATCAACGTCGGGAAGTTGATGAGTCGGTGGACGAACGATCACTGGCCGGCGACCGTCCACCGCGTGGTCGCGTCGGCCGACCCCGCGCACCAGCGCACCACGCTGACCACCTTCCACATGCCGGCGTTGCACACCACCATCGCCCCGCTCGCACGGTTCTGCGGCGACGACGGACCCCACTACGAGCCGATCACCACCTACGAGTCCGAGAAGGCCAGCATCCAGCGCTACACGCTGCCCCGCGGCGACGGCCTGAAGGTGGATCAGGCCGTGCTCGACTACGCCGCCAACCACCCCTGAGTACACGTGTCGTGCACTGGCTGCGGAGAACGCAGAGCAGCAGATTGGGGTGGCAGGTGGTTGGGCGCGATTCGTCCCATTTTTGGGACAAGTCACACCCACGGGCGCGGAGTGACCCAGATTCGGGATCTTTCGCGCCCAGTGGCGCCGCTACTCGGCCGGCTGGAACCAGTTGTCGCCGTGGAGGATGCGGTTGGCCTCGGCGGGTCCCCACGAACCACGGAAGTACGGGTGGACGGGCCCGGGGGTGTCGAGCGCGGGCTGTACGACGCGCCAGGTCTGCTCGACGATGTCCTCACGGGCGAAGCGGCGGGGGAGTCCGGCCAGCGCGTCATCGAGCAGACGCTCGTACGCCTCGCGGCGTTCGCCGAGGGCGGCCGCGAAGTCCACCGCGATGTCCACGTTCTGGCTGTCGAGGTGCTGGCCGGGTGTCTTCGCCTGCAGCGTGAACGTCACACCGTCGTGCTTGCCCAGGCGGAAGCGCACCAGGTTGCGCTGCGGCGCCGGCCCGCCGGCCTCGTCGAACAACAGGCTCGGGGGCTCGCGGAACTCGACCACCACCTCGGTCGCGGCCGCCGACAGCGCCTTGCCGCAACGGACATACCACGGCACACCCGCCCAGCGCCACGAGTCGATCTCGAGCTGCGCGGCGATGAACGTCTCGACGTTCGAATCGGCCGCCACGCCCGGCTCGTCGCGATAGCCGACGTACTGGCCGCGCACCATGCACGCCGGATCGATCGGCCGCATTGCGGCGAAGACCTTCGCCTTCTCGTCCTGCAGAAAGCTGCTCTCGGGGCCTACCGGGGGTTCCATCGCCACCAGCGACAGCACCTGCAGCAGATGGTTCTGCATGACGTCGCGCACTGCGCCGACGCCGTCGTAGAAGCTGCCGCGGCCCTCCACGCCGATGGTCTCGCTCATCGTGATCTGCACACTGCGGACGTAGTTGCGATTCCACACCGGTTCCAGCAAGGTGTTCGAGAAGCGGAACACCAACAGGTCCTCCACGCTCTCCTTGCCGAGGTAATGGTCGATGCGGAAGATGCGCTCCTCGGGGAACACCGTGTGCAGCAACTCGTTCAGCTCGACCGCACTGGCGTGATCGCGCCCGAACGGCTTCTCGACGACGATGCGGCCGCGGGTGTTCAGACCAACCGACGCCAGCCACTGCGCGACCGTGGGGAACATCGTCGGCGGGATGGCCATGTAGTACACGGCGTGCTGGCTGTGATACCCGTCGAGCGCGTCGCAGAGCCCGCTCCACGTCATCGGGTCGGTGTAGTCGCCCTGGATGAGGTCGAGGCGGGCCATCAACGACTCGATGACCGAAGCCTTGGCATCGGGTACCGCGGCGAGGATCGAGTCGTGCGCGTGCTGGCGGAATGCGTCGTCGTTCCAGTCGCTGCGGGCGACGCCCACCACCGGCACGTTGAGGAGCCCGTGCTCCTCCATGCGGTACAGCGCGGGGAACAGCTTCTTCTTGCTCAGGTCGCCGGTGGCACCGAACAGGACGAGCGCATCGGCCCGGGGTTGCTGGGCGACGCTCACGACTGGTGCT
>JANMFL010000219.1:0-1966 GCA_031377945.1 Acidimicrobiaceae bacterium
GGGTCGGCACCCTTGACCGTCTCGATCAGTTCGTCGACGTCGTCGTCGGATGCGTTCTCGGGAGGGTTGGTGACCGCGTCGTGCAACGCGGCAGCGGCGTCGGGTGACACCGAACCGTCGGCGACGGCGTCGTCGAGGGTCTTCGACTTCGACAGGGTCTCGCCGAGTTCGGCCTTCTTCTTCGCCGACCCGAACGACGACTTCGACGTGTCGGACAACCATCCGGCCGAGTTCCGTGCTCCGGTGCCCTCATGGGCTTTGGAGGCTTCGGCCCGGGCGAGCAACTTCGCCTGCGCGACACCGACACGATCCAAGTGGCGCTGCAAGGCCAACAGGCCGGCACGTTGCGACACCGGTCCGGTGCACAGCGGGACGAGATCGGTGGCGGCCTGTGCGGCGTTCTCGAGGAGTTCGAGGATCTCGTCCATGGAATGCAGTGTATCGAACATATGTTCGATTGTCAACCAGGACGACGATGATTTCTCGAGAATCCGTTCGTGGACACCTCGACCCGGCCATGGGGGCAAGGGTTGGCGAGAGCGAGCGCCGGCGGCTGGTGCCACCGTCAGCGCGGCAGTGGGTTCGGGCCGGTGGAGGTGAAGAGCTGTTGGGGCACCCAGTCGTCGACATGACGAAATCCGGCAGGGAAAGGTCCGGTGTCCATCTCGACGGAGTCCTTCAGCGAGTGTCGGTAGAACTTCACGTGGGTGAAGTCCTCGAACAGGATGTAGACGGGGTCGGGGTTGCTGGCTGGGCCCTGGAACTGCTGGCCCGTGAGGACGGGCTTGTGAGTAGCGACGAACTCGTCGAACGAGTCGCCGATGACGACACCCAAGTGCTCGAGGCCCATCTTGTAGACACGCTGATGCACGGGCGGGATGAGCTCGATGAGGGGGACGGCCGTGCCGTCGAGGACCTCGAGCGGCTCGGCGAGCACGATCAACGAGATCGGCCGGCCGTTCCAGACGTTCTCGCTGTTGGCGCTCGCGTGGCGTTCGAGCAGGCCCCGCACGTGCACGTACTGGTCCCACTCGGGGAGGCGGTACGCGACATGGCTGAGTCCGCATGCGGTGATGTCGATGCCGCGCGCGGCGAGCCGATTGCGCTGCAGCGCGGCGAATGCCCGGTAGTCCCCGATGATGTCCTCGATCGGATCTGCCATCGTGTCCCCCTTCGACGTCCTCCAGATGGTGGCGCCATCAGTGGTGTTCGTCAATGGCGAGTCGAACTCGGCGTATCGTTCGAGCGCAGGTGGATGATCGGAGGGCCGATGCCCGACGCCAGTGAGATCCGGGACGGTCAGCGAAGGGCGTGGGCCAAGTTGTCCGCGGGTTGGGAGAAGTGGGACTCGGTGATCATGGACCAGCTGGGTCCGGTGAGCACGGCCATGATCGCGCGTCTCGACGTGGCCGACGGTCGGGCCCACCTCGACGTGGCCTCCGGCACCGGCGAGCCGGGTCTGAGCGTCGCTCGCCTCGCGCCCAACGGACGCGTGGTGCTGACCGACCTCTCGCCCGAGGTGCTCGACGTCGCCGCGCGGCGAGCTCGGTCGCTCGGCGTCGCCAACGTCGAGACGGTGGTGTGCAGCGCCGACGACCTTCCGTTCGGCGACGCCACGTTCGACAGCGTGTCCGTGCGCTTCGGCTACATGTTCTTCCCCGACATGGCCGCGGCGACGGCCGAGTTCGCGCGCGTGCTCGCTCCCGGGGGACGGCTGTGCTCGTCGGTGTGGGTCAGGCCCGAGGAGAATCCGTGGACGTCGATCGCGATGCAGGCCATCGCCACCGAGGTCGAGCTCACACCCCCAGCGCCCGGTGCCCCGCACATGTACCGGTGCGCAGCAGAGGGCCAGATCAGTGCGGTCTACGAGACGGCGGGGCTCGTCGATGTCCGGGAGTGGGAGGTCGACGTGGAGCTCGTGACGACGTCGCCGCAGAAGTACTGGGACGTCGTCAGTGAACACGTC
>JANMFL010000220.1:0-4741 GCA_031377945.1 Acidimicrobiaceae bacterium
GTGCAGAGCAACGTCAGCAGCCACATCGCCCGGCTGGAGAAGGAGCTCGGGGTCGTCCTGGTCGACCGCCAGCGGGGCGGTCTCACCGACGACGGTGTCGTCGTGGTCGAGAAGGCCCGCCGGGTGCTCCACGAACTCGACGACATTTCCGCCGAGATGGCGTCGCGGGGCGACGAGGTGCGCGGCGACACCCGGCTGGGTGTGCTCGGCACCACTGCCCGCTGGCTGCTCCCCCAGCTGCTCGGACACCTCAGCAAGCAACATCCGGGTGTGCACGTCACCGTGCACGAGGGCAACACCACGAACCTCATTCCGCGTCTGCTCGCCCAGCAGATCGACGCCGCGATCGTCCACCTACCGGTCGACGACCCGGAGGTCACCGTGGACCCGCTGTTCGCGGAGGACCTCGTCCTGCTCGTGCACAACCGCCATCACCTCTCGAAGTACGACACGGTGCCGCTGGCCGAGCTCGCCTTCGAGCCGCTGATGCTGCCGCCCACCGGCGCAGCACTGCGGCGAGTGATCGATCGTGCCGCCAGCAGCTGCGGGATCGAGCTCCAGCCGCAGGTCGAGATCGATGGCGTCCGCCTGCTCACGTCGTTGGCATTCGAGGGCTTCGGCGCTGCCATCGTGCCCGCCACCTCGGTGCCTCGATGGCTGAAGGGCGACTTCAAGCGCATCACCGTGCCCGAACTCCCCCGCCGTGTCGTCGGCTGGGTGCAACGCCGCCGACCCACGCCGGGCACCCCCACCCGCGCCCTGCAGTCGGTACTGCGCGACGTGGTCGCCACCCAGGGGGCCAAGCAGCCCGGCGTGTACGTGGGCGCAGAGGCGTTCCCGCTCGGCCGGTCTGTCTAGTCTCTGACGGATGCCGAACGTCGCGTTGCGCAACAAGGTCCCCGGATCCATCCGGGCCGACGTCCGCGAGTTCAACGAACGCGACGTGGTGTGGGTCGAGGTCGATGCCAGCGATCGCAAGGGCGCGTTGTCCAGCGACTCGTCGTCGATGCTCGAGCACGCGGCGTGTGAAGCCCGCGCCGCGGGTCTGCCGCTCGTGTGCGTCATGCGATCCAGCGGAGCCGACATCGTCGAGGGCTTCTCGGCACTGCATGGGTGGGGCAAGGCCGCGAAGGCACTGGCCGATTGCTCCGGCGTCGTGCCCACCGTGTTCATCGTCGACGGCCCGGCCGTGTCGGGCCCAGCGCTGCTGCTCGGCCTGGCCGACCACGTGATCATGACCGACGCCGCCTACGCGTTCGTGAGCGGCCCCACGATGGTTGCCGAGTTCACCGGCGTCACCATGGACAACGACGAGCTCGGCGGCGCCACCAGCCACGCCCGTTACACCGGTGCCACCACGCTCGTCGCCACGGACCTCCCTGGTGCCATCGACCTGGCCGGCCAGCTGCTCGCCTACTTCCCACAGCACAACGACGAAGAGCCGCCTCGCTGGCCCACCGACGACGCCATCGATCGCCAGGTACCCGAAGCAGGCGCGCTCATCCCTGCGTCGTCGACGGGCAGCTACGACGTGCGCTCCGTCATCCGAGCGATCGCCGACGACGGCGACCTGCTCGAGCTGAGGCCACGCTGGGCCAGCAACGTGGTCACCGCGCTCACCACCATCGGCGGCATGCCCGTCGGCGTGGTCGCCAACCAGCCACTCGCATTGGCCGGCACGCTCGACATCCCCGCCTCGCAGAAGGCCGCCCGCTTCGTGGCCTGCTGCGACGCCTTCAACCTGCCGATCATCACCCTCGTCGACACGCCCGGCTTCTACCCGGGCAAGGACCTCGAGTGGCGCGGCATGATTCGTCACGGCGCCCAACTGGTCTTCGCCTACGGGCGCGCGAGCGTGCCGCGCATCTGCGTGATCCTGCGCAAGAGTTACGGCGGCGCGTACATCGTGATGGACAGCAAGAAGATGGGCAACGACCTGTGTCTGGCGTGGCCGTGGGCCGAGCTCGCGGTGATGGGGGCCGGCCAGGCCGCCGCCATCCTGCAGCGTCGGGCAACGCCGCAGGAGCGGGCCGAGTTCGAGGCCGACTACGCCGATCGTCTGCTGAACCCGTACGTCGCAGCCGAGCGCGGCTACGTCGATGCCGTCATCGACCCCGCCGAGACGCGCCAGATCATCGGCGAGGCGCTGCAGACCCTGGTCGACAAGCGCGAGACGCTGCAGGCCCGACCGCACGACAACACGCCCCTCTGACCTGGCAACTCGGTTGGGTGCGCGACACCCCTTCGCAGGTAGTGTCACCTGCGGGGACAACAGCCCCGCGCAACTTTTGTGTCGTCGAAGGGAAGAACATGCCCGACACCATCACCATCACGGACGATCGCACCGGCAAGACCGTCACGGTGCCGATCACCGGCGGCGTCTTCCCAGCGTCGGCGGTTCGCGAGCTCGATCCTTCGCTGTTCATCTACGACCCGGCCTACATGCAGACCGCGGCGTGCAAGAGCTCGATCACGTACCTCGACGGTGATGCCGGCATCCTTCGTTACCGCGGCTACCCCATCGAGCAGCTCGCCGAGAAGAGCACGTACCTCGAGGTCGCGTACCTCCTCCTCAACGGCGAACTGCCCACGCCAGAGCAACTGACGAAGTGGACCGACGACGTCACCCACCACACGTTCATCCACGAGAACATGCGCAAGCGGTTCGTCGACGGCTTCCACTACGACGCACACCCGATGGGCATGCTCGTCAGCGCCGTCGCTGCGCTCGGCACGTTCTACGACGACGCCAAGGACATCTCGTCGAAGGAGAGTCGCGACAAGCAGATCCTGCGACTCATCGCCAAGATGCCCACACTCGCGGCCATGTGCTACCGCTTCTCGGTCGGCCAGCCGTTCGTGTACCCCGACAACAACCTGTCGTTCCCGGCGAACTTCCTGAACATGATGTGGAAGGTCGGCGACTACGAGATCGACCCGCGCCTCGAGCGGGCCATGGACGTGCTGTTCATCCTGCATGCCGACCACGAGCAGAACTGCGGCACCACGGCAATGCGCGTCGTCGGTTCCAGCCAGGCCGACCCCTACACCTCGGCCGCAGCTGCGGCGTCGGCGCTGTACGGACCGCTGCACGGAGGCGCCAACGAGGCCGTCGTGCGCATGCTCGCCGACATCGGCAGCATCGAGAACGTGCCGGCCTTCATCGAAGAGGTGAAGAGCGGCAGCGGCAGCCGTCTGATGGGCTTCGGGCACCGCGTCTACAAGAACTTCGATCCTCGGGCCACGATCATCAAGAAGACGGCCTACGACGTGTTCGAGGTGACCGGAAAGAACCCGCTGCTCGACATCGCCCTGAAGCTGGAAGAGACCGCGCTCAACGACCCGTACTTCGTGGACCGCAAGCTGTACCCGAACGTCGACTTCTACTCTGGCCTCATCTACCAGGCGATGGGATTCCCTGTCGACATGTTCACGGTGCTCTTCGCCATCCCGCGCATGTCAGGTTGGCTGGCGCACTGGCAGGAACTCCTCAACGATCCGGCCCAGAAGATCTCCCGGCCGCGCCAGTGGTACGCCGGCCCCGACGAGCGCGCCTACATCCCCCTCGCCAACCGCTGAACATCACAACAGGGGTCTGACCCCTTTTGTGATGTTCAGGCGATGGCGTCGATGGCGGCGTTGAAGGTCTGGCTGGGACGCATGATCGCCGTTGCCTTGTCGGCGTCGGGCGCGTAGTAGCCACCGATGTCGGCGGGCTGACCCTGTACGGCGAGGAGTTCGTCGACGATGGTCTGCTCGTTGGCCGACAGTTCGGCCGCAATCGGAGCGAACGTCGCTGCCAGCTCGACATCGGCTGTCTGTGCGGCGAGCGCCTGCGACCAGTAGAGCGCGATGTAGAAGTGGCTCCCGCGGTTGTCGATCTGGCCGAGGCGCCGCGCCGGTGACTTGCCGTTCTCGAGCAGCCGGCCAGTTGCGGCGTCGAGTGTGTCGCCGAGGATGCTGGCCCGCTCGTTGCCCGTCACGTTCGCCAGGTGCTCCAACGACACCGCCAACGCCAGGAACTCGCCGAGCGAATCCCAACGCAGATAGTTCTCCTTCACCAGCTGTTGCACGTGCTTGGGAGCAGATCCACCGGCTCCGGTCTCGAAGAGTCCGCCACCGTTGAGGAGTGGAACGATCGACAGCATCTTGGCACTGGTACCGAGCTCGAGGATCGGGAAGAGGTCGGTCAGATAATCGCGCAGCACGTTGCCGGTCACAGAAATCGTGTCGTCACCACGACGGATCCGGTCGATCGAGAATTTCGTGGCGTCCACGGGCGACATGATCTCGATCTGCAGGCCATCGGTGTCGTGATCGCCGAGGTAGTTGCGCACCTTCACGATGAGCTGGGCGTCGTGCGCGCGCGCCTCGTCGAGCCAGAACACCGCCGGCGAACCTGTGGCGCGAGCCCGATCAACAGCAAGACGGACCCAGTCGCGGATCGGCTCGTCCTTCACCTGGCAGGCGCGGAAGATGTCGCCGGCGGCCACGGTCTGTTCCATCAGGGTGTTGCCGGTGGCGACGTCGACCACCCGAATCGAACCGGCGGCTGCGGCTTCGAACGTCTTGTCGTGGCTGCCGTACTCCTCGGCCTTCTGCGCCATCAGGCCGACGTTCGGGACAGTGCCCATGGTCGACGGATCGAAAGCGCCGTTGACCCGACAATCGTCGATCACAGCCGCGTACACGCCCGCATAGGAGCTGTCAGGAATGACCGCCTTGGTGTCCTGCTGCTCTC
>JANMFL010000294.1:0-5636 GCA_031377945.1 Acidimicrobiaceae bacterium
ACTCGAGATGCTCGTGCAGGCCCTCACCCTCCGGGCCGAGGACCACGGCAGCTGTTCCCGCCGCCTGGTGCAGCGCGGCGTCGGTCCAGTAGGGCGCGTTCGCCGGTTCACCTCCGACCACGTCGACCACCGTGGCGAGAAACGGATGGTCGTCGGCCAGCGACATCGCCCGTCGATGCAACGTCACTCCCGCCTCGACCGTGCAGTCGCCCGCCGCGCCGACCAGGGCGGCGATCGCCGCGTCGATCTGATCGTGTTCGTCGGGCGCCACCGTCCGAAGCTCGACCAGCAGCGTGCACCGATCCGGGACCGTGGCCGGCGAGCCCTCGCTCTGCGCCGCGTTGGCGAGAACGAGTGGACGCGTCGTGATGTCGCCGCGCGACTCCCACGACCGGTCGAGCTCGGCGACGGCCAACACGGCCCGGGCCGCGGCGAGGACGGCGTTCGCACCGCGATCCGGTCGCGACGTGTGGCTGGGCACGCCGGTGAAGTGAGCGCACACCATCGCCCAGCCGCGGTGGCTGCGGATGACCCGCAGATCCGTCGGCTCCAGCACGACCGCTGCGTCGGGCTGCCACTCGCGCACCAGCGCCTCGGTGCCGACGCTGCCCATCTCCTCGTCGGCGACGGCGGCGACGATCACGTCGCCCGCCAGTTCGCCGGGCCGAACGGCTGCCGCTGCCACCATGGCCGCAGCGAGCCCGCCCTTGGTGTCGAGCACGCCTCGGCCGTGCACTCGGCCGTGTTCGCGGAACACGCGCATCGTCTCGGTACCCGTCGACCCGACCGTGTCCATGTGACCGTTGAACAACAGTGACCGCCCACCGCCGCTGCCTTTGCGCACTGCCACGACGTTCGGCCGACCGGGCGCAGCTTCGGTGCGGTACACCTCCATGCCCCGGGCCGAACACCACGCGGCGACGAACTCGGCCACCGCACCCTCGCCCGCACCTCCGGGCACCAGGTCGGGGTTGACCGAGTCGATCGAGGCCAGCGCGGCCGTCAGTTCGACCACGTCGTCCGGTCCGAACCCCTCACGTTCACTCATCGGCCGCATCGTAGAGGTCGGGCGCGAAACGTCCCGGATTCGGGTCACTTCGCGCCCCTGGGTGTGGAACGTCCCAGAAGTGGGACGAATCGCGCCCAACTCGCTGAGTCGGGTTGAGTCGGGTTGGGTCGCGTTGGGACGGGGCAGCTCAGGCCGGCGGGTGGAACTTGGCGTACACGGCTTCGGCGACGGCGTCGGGAAGGAACGACAACTGCTGCAGGGTGTCGAGCGATGCGGCCTTCACCGCGGTGACACCGCCGAGGGACTGCACCAGCTTCTTCTTGCGAGCCTCGCCGAGGCCCGGGATGTCGTCGAGCGAACTCTTCGTCATCCGCTTGCCGCGCAGTTCGCGGTGGAACGAGTTGGCGAACCGGTGCGCTTCGTCTCGGATGCGCTGCAACATGAACAGCGCGTCGCTGCCGCGCGGCACCTCCACCGGCAGGCTGCGGCCGGGCAGGTAGACCTCCTCGAATCGCTTGGCGAGCGACGCGATGGGAATCTCGTCCTGCAGACCCAACGAGCGCACGACCCGTTCGGCCACCGCGAGCTGGCCCTTGCCACCGTCGACCACCAGCAACTGCGGCGGGTACGCGAACTTCTTCGGCCGGCCCCTGGCGCCGGGTTCGTCGGCGAGCTCGTCGTCGAGCGGTTGGTCGCGCTCGTGCAGGTATGCCGAGAGGCGCCGCGTGAGCACCTCCTCCATCGCCGCGTAGTCGTCGTTGCCTGGAACGTCCTTCACCTTGAACCGGCGGTACTCGCGCTTGTTGGGCAGCCCGTCCTCGAGCACCACCATGCTGCCGACGTAGTCGGTGCCCTGCAGGTGCGCCATGTCGTAACACTCGATGCGCAACGGCGCTTCAGGAAGCCCGAGCAGGTCCTGCAGTTCCGTCAGCGCTCGACTGCGCGCGTTGTGATCGCCGGCCCGGCGCAGACGGTGACGCAGGAACTCCTCCGACGCGTTGCGTGTGACCGTCGCGTGCAGCTCGCGTTTGTCGCCGCGCAGCGGCACGCGAATCTGCACACGGCTGCCGCGCAGGTGCGTGAGCCACTCCTCGTAGGTCGGCGAGTCGTCGGGCTCGATCGGCACCAGCACCTGCTTGGGCACGCCGGCCGGCGGCTCGTCGCCGTAGAGCTCTTCGAGGATGCGATCGACCAGCCCGCCGGGAGACAGCTCCTCCACCTTGTCGAGGATGAACCCCTTGCGCCCGACCACACGACCCTTACGGACGAAGAACACCTGCACGGCCGCTTCGAGTTCGTCGTCGGCGATGCCGATGAGGTCGATGTCCTCGCTTCGCTCGCCCACCATCTGCTGCTTCTCGATGGCCTTGCGGACGGCGAGCAGACGGTCGCGCACACGAGCGGCGCGTTCGTACTCGAGCTCCTTGGCCGCCGATGCCATCTCGGCCTCGAGCCGGTGAACGATGTCGTCGGTGTCGCCGTCGAGGAAGTCGACGAGCTCCTGCACGAGCACCCGGTAGGCCATCTCGTCGATCTCGCCGACACACGGTCCACTGCACTTCTCGATGTGGAACAACAGGCACGGTCGGCCGAGGCGATGGTGTTCGATGAACTTGCCCGGGCTGCACGTGCGAATGGGGAAGCTGCGCAGCAGCAGATCGAGCGTGTCGCGAATGGCATACGCGTGCGCGTACGGTCCGAAGTAGCGCGTGCCCTTGCGCTTGCGGCCCCGCATGACCATCGCTCGCGGGAACTCCTCGTCGAGCGTGACGGCCAGGAACGGATAGCTCTTGTCGTCGCGCAACCGCACGTTGAAGCGCGGCCGATGCTGCTTGATGAGGCTGTACTCCAGCATCAAGGCCTCGACCTCGTTGCGGACCTCGATCCATTCGACGGTCGCAGCGGTGGCCACCATCTGTGCCGTGCGCGGGTGCATGTTGCGCGGGTCCTGGAAGTAGTTGCTCAGGCGTTGGCGCAGGCTGGAGGCCTTGCCCACGTAGATGACGCGCCCGTCCTTGTCCTTGAACTGGTACGAGCCCGGCGTCTCGGGGATCGTGCCGGACGGAGGGCGGGCTACCACATGCCCAGGATAGGGTTGACTTCGTGGCCCGCTACCAGTTCTCCATGCCCGAACGACGCGCCCGTGACGGCTGGTTCCGCATCGGCACCCTCGACGTCACGACCACTGCGCTGCTCGTCATCTTGAACGTGGCGAGCATGTTCTGGTACGCCATCGACCGGGCGTCGCAGACGAACCTCATCTTCGTCGGGTTCCTGGTCCGCGACGGCGACTTCTGGCGGGTCGCCACCTGGCCCCTGTACTGCGAGCCGACCGTGTGGGCTGCGATCACGCTCGTGTTCTTCTGGTTCGTCGGGCACAGGGTGGAAGAACGCATCGGGCGAGGCCGCTTCACGACGCTCATCGTCGTCATGACGATCGTTCCCGCGGTGCTCGTCACACTCATGCAGCTCGATCCCGACGTGGGCGTCAGCGGCCTGAACCTGTTGGCGTTGGCCCTGCTCGTCGTCTACGCACTCGACAACCCCACCGCAACCGCCTGGTTCGGCATTCCCATCTGGGTGTTCGCGGCGGTGTACGTCGGGCTGATGATCCTGCAGTACCTCGGCGACGGAGCGTACGAGGCGCTCACGATGGGCCTGATGGTCATCGTGATGGGCCTCGGCGGCGCACGGCAGTACGGCATGCTCGACGACCTGGGCTTCATTCCCCGACTGGGTGGTGGCGGCAGCGGTTCGCCGTCGAGCCGTCCGTCGAAGCCGACGTCGCCGAAGTCGAAGGGTAAGGGCAAGGGCAAGGGCGACGTCGTCAACGGCCCGTGGGCCGCACCCACCGTGCACTCACCGATCGAGGAGATCGAGCTCAACCAACTGCTCGACAAGATCAGCGAACACGGCATGGATTCGCTGGACCGCACCGAGAAGGCGCGGTTGAACGAGCTGAGCAAGAAGCTTCGCGGGCGCTGACTCGTCGCCGTCAGGTGGCCGCGTCAGGTGGCCGCGTCAGGTGGCCATGTCGGAAGGCCGCAGGCGCAATGTCTGCAGGTAGCCCAGTACGAGCAGCCCGCCGGCCAGCAGCGTGGCCGCATCGGCCAACAGGTGGAAGCTCCACGCCTGCTTGATGAAGCCGGACGCGAAGGCCGCGATGCCGCCGCAGAGGCTCATCGTCAGGTCGGCGGTGCCCTGGACCTCGACGCGTGCGGAGTCGGGCACCGCGCCGGTGAGCATGGCCGAGCCGGCGATGAGCCCGATGCTCCAGCCCATTCCCAGCAGGAACAGGCCGGCGAAGATGAGCACGGGCACGTACCCGGCAAGCGTGGACACGATGCAACCTCCCCCCAGCACCAGCGCACCGATCATGACCGCTCGGACCTGACCGACCCGGGAGACGAAACGACCCACGAACGGTGCGAATGCATACATGCCGGCAATGTGCAGGGCGATGACGTACGCCGACAGGTCGGCCTGTCCGTGATCCTTCATGTGCGACGGGGTCATGGTCATCACCGCGACCATCGTGGTCTGCGAGATGACCATCGTCGCCAGACCCAGCGGCGCGAGGTGGCTCTGGCGGATGACCCCCGCCGAGACGCGCACCTGCTGCATCGGCCGGACTCGCTCGGCATGCGGGTCGAGCTGGCCGTTCACGGCGAGCGGGTCGGGACGCAGCATGCGCGCGATGATGACCATCGACGCGACCAGGAACAGCGACGCGAACAGGAACGGACCGATGAACTCGTCGAGCCCGAGCGCCTGGCCGACGCGCTTCTCGAGCGGCGTGAGGATGGGTCCGAAGATGGCGCCCAACGTGCCGACCACCACCACGCTGCCGATGGCCTTGGCCCGATCGTGCGGCGCGGCCAGGTCGGCCGCGACGTACCGGCCCTGCAGCGTGGCCGCCTGCGCACCGCCGAAGCACAGCATGCCGACCAGGAACAACGGGAACCAGCGCAACTGCCCGCCCGCCGCGGCGATGACTGCACCGACGGCGCCGAGTCCGAACGCGAACATCAGGCCGGGACGGCGACCGTTGCGGCGCATCGACGCCGACAAGGGAACGGCCAGGAATGCCGCACCGAGCGTGAAGGCGGCGCCGCCTGAGCCGGCGAAGCGGTCGTTGTCGTGCAGCAGATCCTTGGCCAGCAGTGCTCCGACCGCCACCACACCCGCGACCGCCGCCTGACCGGGCACCTGCGCGATGCGAAGGGTGACGAGCGTGCGACGTTGGAGCTCGGCGTGTGGATGCGCCGTCGCGCTCACTCGACGCCCAGCAGCGGCCGCAGGAAGCGACCGGTGTGGCTGCCGTCCGTGCGGGCGATGTCCTCCGGCGTGCCTTCGGCCACCACCAGACCACCACCGCTGCCACCCTCGGGCCCCAGGTCGACGACCCAGTCGGCCGTCTTGATGACATCGAGGCTGTGCTCGATGACGAGCACCGTGTTGCCCTGGTCCACCAGACGCGACAGCACCGTGAGCAGCCGGCGGACATCGTCGAAGTGCAGACCGGTGGTGGGTTCGTCGAGCAGGTAGATGGTGTGACCCGTGCTGCGCTTGGCCAGCTCGGTGGCCAGCTTGACGCGCTGCGCCTCGCCGCCCGAGAGCGTGGGGG
>JANMFL010000308.1:0-6794 GCA_031377945.1 Acidimicrobiaceae bacterium
CACAACGACTGGCCCACGCTGCGCGACGCCATCCTGCAGGACGAAGCGGACGGCACGTACGACACCACCTGGGTGCTCGATCACTTCGACGGCAGCACGTTCCCCGGCGGCGATCGCGACCTGCTCGAAGCGTTCACGTTCATGGGTGCCCTCGCTGCGGCCACCACCACCATCGGCATCGGCTCGCTCGTCGCGAACGTCGCCAACCGCCACCCCGAGATGCTGGCGCTCGCCGCGTCCAGCGTGCAGCGCATCAGCGGGGGGCGCCTCAAGCTCGGTCTCGGTGCCGGTGCCGCTCCCGAGACGCCGTGGTCCCGCGAGCACAAAGAGCGTGGCATCGACCTGCTCCCCACCCTCGAAGCCCGCCACGCTGCCGTCGTGCATCAGATCGCCGTCGTGCGCCACCGTGCGCCCGAGGTACCGATCCACATCGGGGTGAACAGCGAAGGCCTCGCCCGCATCGCCGGCATCCATGCCGACGGTGTGAACGTTCGTCTCAGCAGCCCCCACGCCGCCCGGTACATGGCCGCGGCCCGCGATGTGGCCGGCGACAAGCCGTTCGACACCACCGGTTGGGCGTCGAAGGGCGACGACGCGTCCATCGAGAAGGC
This sequence comes from Acidimicrobiaceae bacterium, assembly GCA_031377945.1. GTDB lineage: Bacteria > Actinomycetota > Acidimicrobiia > Acidimicrobiales > Ilumatobacteraceae > UBA668. Next base: position 612 of record JANMFL010000308.1, read on the forward strand.
GTACGAGTTGCACCTCGACCGCCTGATCATTTCTCTACTGTCACCGTTGTGAACCTGCTCGAACTGCCGACACCCGCGCTGGTGATCGACGCTGAACTGCTCGATCGGAACCTGGCGACCATGGCATCCGTACGACCTGGCGCGACGCTGCGGCCGCACGTGAAGGCGCACAAGTGCACCTCACTTGCCGCGGTGCAGTCGGCCCACGGGCACCATTCGTTCACCTGCGCCACCCCGCGCGAGGTGCTCGGCATGGCCGCCGCCGGATTGGGCGACGACCTGCTCCTGGCCAACGAGGTCCTCGACCCCGCCCGGCTCGCAGCGTTGGCCGGAGCCCAGGAGGGCGCACGCATCACCGTGGCCATCGACTCGTCGGAGACCATCGATGCCGCGGCACACGCCGGGCTGCGCGAGGTGCTCGTCGACGTCAATGTGGGCCTCCCCCGGTGCGGCGTCGATCCGGAGGGTGCTGGCCGCCTCGCCGACCTGGCCCGCGGCCGAGGCCTGGTCGTCCGCGGCGTGATGGGCTACGAGGGGCATCTGATGATGGTCGAGGACCACGACGAGCAGCGTCGCCGCGTCGCCGAGGCGATGGACCGACTCTTGCTCGCTCACGGGCACGTGGGCGGCGACGTCGTCAGCGCCGGCGGCACCGGCACGCATCACCTGCACGATCGGGTCGGCGAGGTGCAGGCGGGCAGCTACGCGCTGATGGACACGCACTACGCCCGTCTCGCTCTGCCGTTCGTACAGGCCGCTCACGTGTATGGCACCGTCATCTCTGCCAACCCGAAGTTCGCCGTCGCGGACGTCGGCCTGAAGGCGTTGGGAATGGACCACGGCAACCCGACGGTCGAGACACTCGACGGCAACGGCGCCGACGTCTGGTTCGTCAGCGACGAACATGTCACGTTCTCACCGCACGTGGGCGTCGTGGCCGTCGGCGACCGGGTGCGCATCGTCCCAGCGCACATCGACCCGACGATGGCGATGCACGAAGCGGCGTGGCTCGTCCGTGGTCACGAGATCGTCGAGCGGTGGCCCATCGACCTGCGCAACTGGTGATCGTGTTCCTCGTCGGCTGGGCGATCGCCCTCGTTCTCGGTGCCATCTGCGTCAGCCAGTGGATCGGCTTCGACCGTTGGCGGCCGGTCGCCGTGCTGCAGTCGCTGTCGTTCCAGGCCCTCCCCTGCGCTGCTCCCGTCGCCGTCGCGGCCGCCATCGCCGGCAGATGGTGGCTGGTTGCGGCCGCGTCGTCGTCGCTGGCGACATGGGTGTGGTTGGTCGTGCCGGCCGTGAAGGCCCGCCGTCCCGCCGCTGCACCCGATGATCAACCGACGGTCAGCATCTTCTTCGGCAACCTGCTGGCCCACAACTCGAAGGTGCCCGAGGCCATGGACGTGGTCGCAGCATCCGGCGCCGAGGTACTGGTGCTCGCCGAGTTCACGCCATCGATGCATGCAGCCCTCGACGACCGCTGCGGCACCCGGTACCCGCACCGCATCGAGGACGTGCGGCCGAACCCCGCCGGCATCGCCGTGTGGAGCACCCACCCACTCGAGGGCGCGACGGTCGCGTTGAGCGACCGCCCGAGCATCGACGCGACGTTCGTGATCGACGGCACCCCGGTGCGACTGATCGGCCTGCACACCGAACCACCCACGATGCGCGCACGCGAATGGAGCCGCGAGCTGCGCGAGATCGGCGACCTCGCCGAGCGTGCCGACGTGCTGATCGGCGACTTCAACGCGGCGCGCTGGCACCCGTCGTTCCGCCGGCTGCTGGCACGAGGATGGACCACCGCGCACGAGTGGCTCGGCGTGTGGTGGCGCAACAGCTGGGCGCACGAAGGTCGTCCGCTTCCGCTGTTCGTTCGCATCGATCACGCGCTCGTGCGCGACCACATTCGACCGGTGCGCGTGGAAGAGGTCCTGCTCCCGGGAAGTGACCACCGCGGATTCCTGATGACGGTGTCGGTCAGCCCGCCCGCGATCTGAGTGCCGAGACCAGAGCCAGAAATGCGCGTCCCCGATGCGACATGGCGTTCTTCTCGGCCTCGCTCATCTGGCTGAAGGTGCGGCCATCGCCGTCGTCGGGGATGAACAGAGGGTCGAAGCCGAAGCCACGCTCACCACGCTCCTCGGTGGCGATCCGCCCCTCACACACGCCTTCGACCGCCAACTCGCTGCCGTCCGGGCGGACCACCATCACGACGGTGCGGAAGCGAGCTCGACGGTCCGCCACACCCTCGAGCGCGACCAGCAACTTGGCCCGGTTCTCGGCGTAGGTGGCATTCGGACCCGCGTAGTACGCGGTGTCGACACCCGGTTCACCGTGCAGTGCGTCCACGAACAGACCCGTGTCGTCACTGACTGCCGCCTGGCCCGTGGCTGCGCAGATCGACGCGGCCTTCAGCCGGGCGTTGCCGTCCAGCGTGCCCGCGTCCTCCACCACCTCGGGGACGTCGGACGGACGCGGCACCAGGTGGACGAGACCGTCGAGGATGGATGCGATCTCGGCCACCTTGTGCGGGTTGGCCGACGCGGCCACGAGCGTGGGCAGGGTCATCGGCCGAGCGCGCGCTGCGGGGGCGGTGTGCCGATGAGCGCCGCCTGGAGGTCGATGATCTGGGCGAGGCCACCGGTGGCGAGCCCGAGCAGCGAGTCGAGCTCGCCACGACTGAAGGCCACGCCTTCGGCGGTGCCCTGGACCTCGACGAACCGCGGCTCCTCGCCGGGCTGGCCGAGCACGACCACGTTCATGTCGGTCTCGGCGGTGCTGTCCTCCACGTACGGAAGGTCGAGCACAGGAACACCCTTGACGATGCCGACGCTGATGGCTGCGCAATAGCTGTGCAGCGGATGCTCCTTGATGGCCTTGTTCTGCACCAGTCGGGTGAGGGCGTCGTGCAGCGCCAGATACCCGCCGCAGATGCTGGCGGTGCGAGTGCCGCCATCGGCCTGCAGCACATCGCAGTCGACGATGACCTGACGCTCGCCGAGCAACTTCATGTCGCACGCGGCCCGCAACGACCTGCCGATGAGGCGCTGGATCTCGACCGTTCGGCCGCTCTGCTTGCCCTTCGCCGCTTCACGGTCGATGCGCTCGGGCGAGGCGCCGGGCAACATCGAGTACTCCGCGGTGACCCACCCCTTGCCGCTGTTGCGCATCCAACGCGGCACGTCCTCGTCGATGCTGGCCGTGCAGAGCACGCGGGTCTTCCCGAAGGTGACGAGCACGCTGCCGGCGGCCATCTCGGTGTAGTCGCGTTCGAAGGTGATGGGGCGCAGTTCGTCGTCGGCGCGGCCGTCGGGGCGGGGCATGGTGTCTCCGTGTCTAGTGGGTGGGTTCAGTGGGTGGGTTCGGTGGGTCGATCGTGACGCCATTCGCCGGCGTCACGAAGTTCGGGTCCGAGCAGTCGTCGGCCGAGGTCGGCGAACCACGAGATGTCGCCGCTCGACAGGAATCGGTGCTCGGCGGGCGCGCCGCCGCAAGCGCGCAACAGACCGGCTTCGGTGAGCGCGGTTCGGGTGGCGAAGGCGGTCTCGTCGGCGCTGCTGACGAGCGTGACGTCGCGGCCCATGACATCGCTGATGACACGGGCGAGATACGGGTAGTGGGTGCAGCCCAGCAGCAGGCTGTCCACGCCTGCCTCCTTCAGCGGTGCCAACAGTCGCTCGGCGAGAATGTGCACTTCCTCACCGCTCACCTGCCCTCGCTCGACGAACTCGACGAAACCCGGGCACGCCGCGGAGGTGAGGTGCACCGACGCGCCGGTGGCCGTCACCGCACGGTCGTACGCACCCGAGCCGATGGTGCCCACCGTGCCGATGACACCGACCTCGCCGCTGGCCGTGGTGAGGACGAGCGCCTTGGCTCCTGGCTCGACGACGTCGATGACGGGGACCGGCAACTCGGCCTTCAGGTCGTCGAGCGCCGCGGCCGCTGCGGTGTTGCACGCCACGACGACGGCCTTCACATCGAAGTCGTTCACCAGGCTCCAGGCCAGTTCGCGGGCGAACTGACGCACCTCGGACTGTGGTCGCGGCCCGTACGGATACCGGCCGGTGTCGCCGATGTAGACCAGGTCCTCGGCCGGCAGGAGGTCGATGACGGCGCGCGCCACGGTGAGCCCGCCGAATCCGCTGTCGAACATCCCGATCGGACGATCCATCGGAGGAAGGCTAACGGTTGACCCAGAACGCGATCGTGTAGGCGATGGAGTTGGTGGCGATGTGACCGATGATCGTGGCCAGGACACTCCCCGAGCGATAGCGGATCCAGCACCACCACAGCCCGGTGATCGCCGTGCCGATCACGGCGAACGCCACGGTGATCACCGTGCCCGCCGTGCCCTCTCCGAACACGTCGGTGATGGTGGGGTTCGCGTTGTGCAGACCGAGCGATGGCAGCACGTGCCAGAAGCCGAACAACACGGAGGCGGCGATGCACCCGCGCAGTACACCCCATCGGACCGCGAACAACGCGGGCAGGACCGCCCGGAACGCTGTCTCCTCCATCAACGCCGTCCCGATGGGGATGCGCACAAAGGCGTGATACAGCCACGCCCACACGCTCTCGGTGACACGGTTGTCGTCGAACATCCCGCGCGTTGCCGGCAGGGCGAGCCCGACGAGCAGCACCGCCAGCGTCGCACCGAACAACGCACCACCCCAGACGAGGCCGCGACGCCACTGGGTGAAGCCCATCTCCTGTCGAGTGAGATCGTGTCGGGCCACCCACACGAGCGCCGCGGCGACACTGACGTTCCACGGCACGTAGAGCCAGTTCGGGATGACCCGGTTGGACATGACGTTGGCGAACACCAACAGGAGGACCACTCCCACCATCGTGTTGCGCCAGCGCGTACGCTCGGGCTCAGCAAGGTTCGCCACGGCGAGGAGGGTATCCGTGACCGACACCGTGTCGACATCGCCCGGCACGCCTTCGGGCCGCAACGCCTACATCGACTTCCTGCGGGCCTTCAGCCTGCTCGTGGTGGTGGCATGGCACTGGGTGTTCACGATCATCACGTGGAGCGAGGACGGCCCCCACGCCACCAACCCGATCGGCTTCACAACGGGCATGTGGGCGGTCACGTGGCTGCTGCAGGTGATGCCCCTGTTCTTCTACGTCGGCGGGTACTCGCACCTGTCGTCGTGGCGCCGGGCCCAGGCCCGGGGCGAGACGATCGGCCCCTTCGTCCTGAAGCGCCTGCGGCAACTGGCGATTCCTGCGCTCGCGCTGTTCGGCGTGTGGGTCGCGCTCGGGATCGGCCTGTTTCAGGCGTTCGGGTTCACGTGGATCCGGCGCGCGGTGTTCCTGGTCGTCAGCCCACTGTGGTTCATGGCCGTGTATCTCGGGCTGGTCGCCCTGCTGCCGGTGTTCCTGTGGTTGCACGATCGATGGGAGAGCATCGTCCTGGTGTTCTTCGCAGCAGTCGCCGGCGCAGTCGACATCCTGCGGTTCCGCTACCACCACGAGGCGTTGGGAATCGTGAACATGGTCGCCGTGTGGGGGCTGTGCCATCAACTGGGCTTCTTCTACGACCGGATCGTGAAGGCACCGCGGCACACCGACTGGACGATGCTCTACGCCGGGCTCGCCGTCCTCGCCGGCCTGGTGTTCAGCGGTCTGTATCCGGGGTCGATGGTCGGCGTCCCCGGCGAGCGGTCGAACATGGCGCCCCCGACACTGGTGATCGTGGCCCTGGTGGTGTTCCAGGCAGGCGTCGCCGAGATCATGCGCCCGACGATGGAGGTCGTGTTGCAACGACGGCGTTGGCAACGCGCGAACGAACTGATCAACCGCTTCTCGATGCCGCTGTTCCTGTTCCACACCACGGGAATGGCGTTGTGGTTGGCGGCCCGCTACCTCTTCGCCGGCCAGAACAACGAGACCCGCGAACCCACGCTCGGATGGTGGTTGCTGCGTCCCCTCGCCTTCATCGGGCCCCTGCTGTTCACGCTGCCCGTGATCTTCCTGTTCGGGCGTCGTTGGGTGAAGCCGCCCCGCCCCGCTGCGCCCTCCATACCCTCCACACCTGCCACACCTGCGAACTGACCGACGGTGCTCCTCGCCACGCTGCTCGCGCTGGGCGCTGCCGTCATTCATGCCGCTTGGAACTTCGTCGCCAAGCGGGCCGACGGCGACCGCTACATGGTGCTCTGGGCGCAGTTCTTC
>JANMFL010000354.1:0-8775 GCA_031377945.1 Acidimicrobiaceae bacterium
GGCACCACGATGACCTTCTTGGGTGCGTTGCCGCCGAGCGCCGCCTGTACCTTCTCGTCGGCCATGGCGACGGCCTCGACTGCGGTGGCGTCGGCGTCGGCGGCGACCGTGATTCGACTTCGCACCTTGCCGTTGATCTGCACCGGGTACTCGACCGAGTCGGTCACCAGCAGTGCCGGGTCGGCGACCGGGAACGGAGCGAACGTGATGCTCGTGGGATGACCGAGCCGGGCCCACAGCTCCTCGGCCATGTGCGGCGCCATCGGGGCGAGGAGCACGACCAGGTCGTCGGCGATGTCGGCCGGGCAGCCGCCCAGTTTGGTGAGGTGGTTGTTGAGTTCGATCAGCTTGGCGATGGCGGTGTTGAAGCGCAGGTGTTCGAGTTCCTCGCGCACGCCGGCGATGGTGCGGTGCAGTGCTCGCATCGTGTCGTCGTCGGCGGGCGTGTCGAGCAGGCGGGTGGCGCCGGTGTCCTCGTCGACGATGTTGCGCCACACGCGCTGCAGGAAGCGGTAGACACCGACGATGTCCTTGTTCTCCCAGGGGCGCGAGGCGTCGAGCGGCCCCATGGCCATCAGGTACAGGCGCAGGGTGTCTGCGCCGTACTCGGCGCACACCTCGTCGGGGGCGATGGCGTTCTTGAGGCTCTTGCCCATCTTCCCGTACTCGCGGGTGACCGGCTTTCCGTCGTGCAGGTACTGACCATCCTGCTCGGTGACCTCGAACGCGTCGACGTAGATGCCGCGCTCGTCCTGGTACGCCGCGGCGAGGATGTAGCCCTGGTTGAACAACTTGTGGAACGGCTCGACCGAACTGACATGACCGAGGTCGTGGAGCACCTTGTGCCAGAACCGGGAGTACAGCAGGTGCAGCACGGCGTGCTCGACGCCACCGACGTACAGATCGGTGCCGCCGGGATGGCCTGAACCCTGCGGTCCCATCCAGTAGGCCTCGTTCGCGGGGTCGACGAAGGTCTGCTCGTTGGTGGGGTCGAGATAACGCAGTTCGTACCAGCAACTGCCCGCCCACTGGGGCATGACGTTGGTGTCGCGCCGGTACCGCTTCGGCCCGTCGCCGAGGTCGGTCTCGATCCACACCCAGTCCTCGAGACGGTCCAGCGGACTCTCCGGGTTGCTCTGGGCATCGTCGGGGTCGAACGTGCGCGGCGAGAACTTGTCGGTGTCGGGCAGCAGCACTGGGAGCACCTGATCGGGCAACGAGTAGGGGTTGTCGTCCTCGTCGTACACGATGGGGAACGGCTCGCCCCAGTACCGCTGGCGGCTGAACAGCCAATCGCGCAGTTTGTACGTGACGGTGGCATCGCCGTGACCGTGCTGGACCAACCACTCGTTGGTGCGTGCCTTGGCGTCGGCGACCGACGACAGACCGTTCAGGTCGAGTGTCTCGTTGGCGCTGTTGACGTACGGCGCGTCGCCGACGAATGCCTCGCTCCAGGTGTTCGCATCGGTGCCTCGCCCGTCGGTGGGCTCCTGGATGGCGGTGATCGGCAATCCGAACGCGCGGGCGAAGTCGAAGTCGCGCTGATCCCCGCAGGGCACCGCCATGATCGCTCCGGTGCCGTAGCCCATGAGCACGTAGTCGGCGATCCAGACGGGGATCTGCTCGCCGTTCATCGGGTTGGTCGCGTACGAGCCGGTGAACACGCCCGTCTTCTCGCGGCTGTCGTTCTGACGTTGGAAGTCGTCCTCGGCCGCCGCCTTGGCACGGTAGGCGGCGATCGCGGTGGCCTGCTCGGGCGTCGTGAGGGCGTCGACCAGTGGATGCTCCGGGGCCAGCACCATGAAGGTCGCTCCGAACAGCGTGTCGGGCCGCGTCGTGAACACGGTGATGCGGCCGGCGTGCGATTCGAAGTGCACCGTGGCGCCTTCGCTGCGGCCGATCCAGTTGCGCTGCATGGCTTTCAACGCATCGGTCCAGTCGAGCAGTTCGAGGTCGTCGATGAGCCGGTCGGCGTAGGTGGTGATGCGCATCATCCACTGGCGCATGTTCCGCTTGAACACGGGGAAGTTGCCGCGGTCGCTGCGACCGTCGGCGGTGACCTCCTCGTTGGCCACGACCGTGCCCAGGCCGGGGCACCAGTTCACCGGTGCGTCGCTGACGTAGGCCAGACGCCACTGATCCAGCTCGCGGCGACGCTCGGACGCCGACATGGTGGCCCAGTCGCCGGTGGCGGCGGTGCGGGTGCCGGCGTCGAGCTCGGCGACCAGTTCGTCGATGCGACGGGCCTTCTTCAGATCGGGGTCGAACCACGAGTTGAAGATCTGCAGGAAGATCCACTGCGTCCAGCGGTAGTAGCCGGGGTCGGTGGTGTCGATGCTGCGGCGCAGGTCGTGGCTCAGGCCCAAACGGCGCAGCTGGCGACGAATGTTGGCGACGTTGGCCTCGGTGGTGATGCGCGGGTGTGTGCCGGTCTGCACCGCGTACTGCTCGGCCGGTAGACCGAACGCGTCGAAACCCATCGTGTAGAGCACGTTGTGTCCCGTTGCTCGCGAGTAGCGCGCGTACATGTCGGTGGCCGTGAAACCGAGCGGGTGGCCCATGTGCAGGCCAGCGCCGCTGGGGTACGGGAACATGTCGAGGATGAACTTCTTCGGGCGGTCAGCCGCGGCGGGGTCGGCCAGCGGGCCCGCCGGGTTCGGGGCCTCGAAGGTGCACTCGGCCTCCCACCGGTCCTGCCAACGGGCTTCGATGTCCTGCGCGAGCGCGCCCGTGTACCGGTGTGCGGGCGTGTCGATGGGCGTGTCGGTGGGCGTGGGGGTACCGGTGTCGTTCATGGCGCACCGATTCTACGAGGTGAGGGCCGCGTGCGCCCTGACGGTGAACGTGCCCATTCCGGCCACTTTCGGCGGCACGGCGGTGAAGGTGAACCCGTCGCGGGGAAGCACCTCCAGGTTCGTGAGGTGCTCGACGATGGGCACACCGGCCCCCAGGAGCGCCGTGTGCACCGGGCGACCATCCCCCTCGGGACTCGTGACCGAGTCGATGTTCAGCGAGTCGATGCCCACAACGGCGGCGCCACCGTCGACCAGCAGCAGGGCCGCGGCGACGGACAGGAACGGATGCCCGGCCAGGTAGTCGGGAGTGCCGAAGTGCCGGCTGTGACCGGTGAGGAACAGCACGGCTCGCCCTGCGACCTCGACGCCGTCCAGGCACTCGGGCCCGATCGACGGCGCCCCACGGACGTCGATGCAGACGCCCGGCACCTGTGACACCCGCTCGAGGGGTAGGCCGGTGAGGTCGTGCCCGTCGGCGAAGCGGTGGAACGGCATGTCGATGTACGTGCCGGTGTTGCTGCACATCGTGACCATGCCGATCTGGAACGTGACGCCCGCGCCGTAGATGCGCTCGGCGTCGGCCCGCCCGAGGTGCTCGAACACGTGCGGCACGGGCATGCCCGGGTAGGTGACGAGGCCATCGGTCACCACATGGCTGAGATCCACGAACTGCGACATGGCGGGACTACCTTTGAAGGTCATGCCAAGTACGACTGCACCCGGCCAGGACTCGATCATCGCACGGTTGGTCGCCGCGGCCGAGCGGCCCAAGGGTGTCCGGTTCGTCGGGCCCAGCGTCATGCCCGCCGAGGGCGATTCGTTCGTGCCGTGGTCCGAGATCCACGGCGAGGCTCGCGTCGTCGCCGCGTCGTTGCAGGCCCGCGGGCTGGTGCCCGGCGATCACGTCGCCATCCTCGGTCCCACGTCGCGTTCGCTCATCACCGTCATCCAGGGCTGTTGGCTGGCCGGCATCGCCAGCATGGTGCTGCCGCTGCCCATGCGGATGGGTTCGCTCGACGCCTTCGTCGACAGCACGCGCGCCCGCATCCGCCACGGCGATGCCAAGCTCATCCTCATCGACGACCTGTTCGCCGACTTCTACACCGGGGTCGACGGCGACTCGCCCATCGAGCGGATGACCGCGGTGCTGCCAGGTGGCGACGGCGCGCCGTCGCCCGACGAGTGGGTGCGGCCCGACGACGACGCCGAGCGACTGGTCATCCTGCAGTACACCAGCGGCTCGACCAGCGAACCCAAGGGCGTGATGATCCCCGACCGTGTGCTGCGCGCCAACATCGACGCTTCGTGCGCGGCCGCCGAGCTGAGCCTCGAAGAGGTGATGGTGAGCTGGTTGCCCCTGTACCACGACATGGGTCTCGTCGGTTTCCTGTCCATCCCGATGACCCGCGGCGTGCACCTGGTGCAGGCGGCGCCCCAGGACTTCATGGCCAAACCGGGCAATTGGATGCAGTGGATCAGCGACCACGGAGGCACCGCGACCGCGGGCCCGAACTTCTCGTGGGTGCTCGCCACGAGGGCATTGGGTCGCATGCACGACATCGACCTGTCCACGCTCACACTGGCGCTCAGTGGTGCCGAGCCGGTGGACCCGAGTGCGGTCGAGGCGTTCGTGCGTGCGGCCGAGCCGCACGGGTTCAGCGCCGGCAGCGTGTTCCCGGCGTTCGGCATGGCCGAAGTCGCGATCGGCGGTGCGTTCCCCACGCGTCACCGCGGCATGGTCTGTGACTCGGTCGATCGCATCGTGCTCGAACGCGATCGCGTCGCAAAGCCGCTCGACGTGGCCGACGCCGAGGAGGAGATCGACGTCCGTCGACTGCCGTTGCTCGGCAAGGCCGTCCCGGGCCTGGAGATGAAGGTCGTCCATCCCGACACCTACGAACCGCTGCCTGAGCGGCACGTCGGCGAACTGCTGCTGCGCGGCACGTCGGTCACGCCCGGCTACTACAAGCGACCCGACGCCACTGCCGCGCTGTTCCGTGACGATTGGCTGTGCACCGGCGACCTTGGCTATCTGGTCGACGGCGAACTGGTCCTGTGTGGTCGCATCAAGGACGTCATCATCGTCGGTGGTCGCAACGTGTTCCCCGAGGACATCGAGCGTGCGTGCGGCGTGCTCGAGGGTGTCCGCGCCGGCAACGTCATTGCGTTCGGTGTCGAGGGTTACAAGGGCAAGGAGAGCGTCGTCGTCGTCGCCGAAGTGCGTGCCGACGACCTCGACGGCGTCCGCCACGCGATCCATCATCGTGCGCTCGACGTGTGCGGCCTGCCCCCTCGCGACGTGATGCTGGTGAAGCCGGGAACGCTGCCCAAGACGTCGTCGGGAAAGCTGCAGCGTGCCAAGTGCCGCGAGCTGTACCTGGCCGACGAACTGGAGATGGTCGAGGGCGCGCCGTCGTGAAGGTCGTCTACACACCCGCGCACTTGCAGCACGACCCGCACGTCTAGTTCGAGACCTCCGAGGTGCACAGCCCCTTCGAGCACATCGGCCGGGCCGAGGCCATCCGCGAGACGCTGCAGGCGGATGCGCGGTTCGAGTTCTTGGCGCCCACCGAGTGGGGGACGGCACCCATCGAAGCCGTCCACCACGCCGGTCTGGTGAAGTTCCTCAGCGAGGGCTGGGCGCTCTACAACGAGGTTCGGCCGGGTACACGCGAGGTCGTTCCCGACGTGTTCTATCGCCCTGCCCTCCGCGACAAGATGACCGAGGGTCGCGAGCCCACCTCCGCCTTCGGCCGGATCGGTTGGTGGTGCTTCGAGACCACCACACCGCTCACCGAGGGCACCTACGTCGCGGCCCGCGGTGCGGTGGACACTGCGCTCACCACCACGCAGTTGGTGCTGGATGGCGCGTCGTCGGCGTACGGGCTGTGCCGGCCACCCGGTCACCACGCCCCGGCCGATCTGTATGGCGGTTACTGCTTCTTCAACAACGCCGCGATCGCAGCGCATCATGTGGCGTCCACGAGGGGTGTGAAGGTCACCGTGCTCGACGTCGACTACCACCACGGCAACGGCACGCAGCAGATCTTCTACGACCGCGACGACGTGCAGTACGTGTCGCTGCACGGCGACCCGGCGAGGGCGTACCCCTACTCGGTTGGCTTCGCCGACGAGACGGGCACTGGCCGGGGCCTGGGGCACAACGTGAACTACCCGATGCCGTTGCGCGCCGACGACGACCTGTACACCGAGCGCCTCGCGGACGCGTGCGCGCGCGTTGCGGCGTTCGGCCCGTCGCTGTTGATCGTGTCGCTGGGTCTCGACACGTTCATCACCGACCCGATCAGCGATCTGGCCGTCACCACCGACGGCATGCGCCGCTGCGGCGAGATCGTTCGTCAACTCGGGCTGCCCACCGTGGTGTTGCAGGAGGGCGGTTACGACGTGGACGCGCTCGGCGCCAACGTGCAGTCCTGGCTCACCGGCCTCGGCGCCTGACCCGGTTCAGTCGGCGGCGTCGGCCAGTTCGGCCAACACGCGCAGCACGCCGTCGCCGTACTGGTCGAGTTTGGACGGACCGACACCCTTGATCCGCGCCAACTCGTCGAGCGATGTCGGGTTGGCGCGAGCGACCGCGTCGAGCGTGGCGTCGGCGAACACGGTGTACGCCGGCTTCCCGGCAGCGGCGTGACGTCGCCACGCACGGAGCGCCTCGAACCGAGACAGGTCGTCGCCATCGAGGGTCTGGCCCGGCTTCACAGCCGGGACGGACTTCTTCGGTGCGGATGCGGCGACCACGGGCGCGGGCCGCCGGGCGCTCGGCTCGGTGGAGCAGTCGAGGATGAATGGCGAGGGGTGATCGGCGGGGACCACCAGCACGCGGTCAGCGGCGCGGGTGATGGCCACGTGGAAGAGCCGTCGCTCCTCCTCGGCGTCGGTGGCCAAGCGATGCGGGAACTGATCGGCCTCGGCATGATGGACGACCACGAAGGGCCATTCCTGGCCCTTCACGCGATGCACCGTGGCCAGCGTGACCCCGTCTTGCTGCCAGTCGCCGCTGAGTGCCGTCCGCAGCCAGTGCTCGAACAACGCCGGATCGGGCTGCAGCGCCGCCAGTTGGGCGAGCGCGGTGAGGTCGTCGTTCTGCGCCGACCGGTTCATGCCTTTGCGCATGCCGTCGAGTTGGGTGATGCTGCCGGCGAGGCCGATCCGTTCGAACACCACGGCCAAGAGTGCCGCAGTGGGGGTGCGTGTGACGGCCCGGCGCTGCAACACCTCGATGTCGGCGGCGAACTCGTCGATGACCTTGGCGGCCTTCTCCTCGTTCACCCGACCGGCCAGACGGCGCAGCCCGGCGACGGACGTCTGCTCGCCCGCCCAGTCGGCGACGCGCGGGTGCAACGACCGCGATGGCCGCCGCAGTGCCTCACCGACGTCGGCACTGGACAGCGTGTCACCGGCCACCGAGAGCCGCAGCCACGCCAGCGCGGCTCGAATGGCGGTGCGTTCGAGGAACTCGCGTCCGACACCGCCGTTCGTGGGGACGCCGGCGACGCGCAAAGCGACCTGCACCGGCGCGAGCAGCGAGTTGACGCGGGTGAGGACGGCGATGTCGGCGGGAGCGGTGCCTTCGGCGACGGCACGGGTGACGGCCTCGACCGTCACCGCGAGCGAGTCGCCCTCGGGGTCGGCGATCTGAAATCCGTCGTCGGCGGACTTGTGGGCGCGGATGGTCTTCGGCACGCGGCGCCGGTTGTGTCGCAACAGCGTGTCGGCGGCGCGCACGATGCCGCCCGGGCAGCGGTAGTTCACCTCGAGCGGGTGTTCGCCCGCGCCAGGGAACAGCTGGGCGAAGTCGATCAGCCATCCGGGATCGGCGCCGTTGTAGCCGTAGATGGTCTGGTCGTCGTCACCGACGCCGAACACAGCCGCGTCGGGCCCGGCGAGCAGGCGTACGAGCAGGAGGTGCGCTGGCGTGAGGTCCTGGAACTCGTCGACGAGGAGCACGCGACACGCCCGCTGTGCGGCATCGCGCACGGCGGGATTGGCGAGCATCAGTTCGATGGCGAGGTGGATCTGCTCGTCGTAGTCCACCTGACCGGCACGGGCAAGGGCGGCGCGATACTTCGGGAAGACCTCGGTGAAGCCGTCGACGTCGCCGTCGTAGACATCCTCCACGTCGGCGGGCGACCGCAGGCCGAGGCGGGCCATCGACAGCGCTTCGATCCACACGGCCACCGGGTCGGCGTTGCGTTTGCGAGGGAAGCTGACCAGCTTGCCGATGAGGCGGCGCACGTCGGGCTCGTCGATCGTGGCCAACCGCGCCGGCCGCGACGCGAACGGCGCGCTGCCGTTGACAATGGCGAGCGCGATGGCGTTCAGCGTGCGCACCTGCAGCCCGCGCAAGTCGGCGGTACGGGTGACCATCTCCTGCTGGGCGCGCTTGTTGAACGCCACGAGGCACACGGCCGACGGAGGAAGGTTCCACTGGCGCAACAGATGGCGGGCGCGCTCGGTGAGCACACGAGTCTTGCCCGAGCCCGCGGGTGCGATGATGCGCGCCGCGCCTTCGTCGTGAGTGACTGCGGCGAGCTGGTCGGGGGCGAGGTCGGCCGCGGTGTCGTTGCCGACCGGCGGTCGGAGGGAACCGTGCTCGACGGCGATGCGGTGCAGCACGGGCACGTCGTCGATCGGCGGTGTGAACCGCGGCGGTCCACCGTCGAGCCAAGCGCGCGAGCCGTCGGGGAGCTCGATGTCGCCCCGGCCATCGCCAACCGTTCGGGCGCCGCGAGTCGCGGCCATCTGCAACAGCGGCCACGAGGGTTGCTCGCGCCCGTCGATGGAGTTGCAGACGAGCAGGTGCTGCAGCGCCTCGCGACGCAGGGTGAAGCGTGCGCCGAGCTCGTGTGCGGGCCGGGTGGTGGCGTCGAGCGCCAGGGCTTCGGGTGCCACGTCGGCACCAATCTCGAGCACCGCGCCGGTGCGACGGTGGGCGAGTTGCTGCAGCGACGTGACGCAT
>JANMFL010000358.1:0-19675 GCA_031377945.1 Acidimicrobiaceae bacterium
ATGGCGAGCGCGCATTCGAAGCCATAGGAGCGGGCCGCAACCCTCCACGGAGCGAACCTGATGTCGGTCTCGAGATCGTCGACCAGAATCGGCCGCTGCTCACGGATCGCAGAGCCGATCGGACCGCGACCCCGCTCGTCCGTCGCTGACCAGGACACGGACACCTCGTCGAGATACCCGACCAGTCCGGCTGCGGCGCGGACCGAAATCGTCTTGGCCTCGTCGTCCTCGGCGACGGCCACCCATGCCAGGGTCCCGACGTCGGACGCAGCAGCGGCACACATCTGCTCGAGCAGCTCCTCCTCGCTCCCCGAGCGCAACAGCACACGGTGGATGGAGCCCGTCAACTCCAGCGCCTTCTCCGTGGCCTGCTGTGCGGTGATCTCCACGAACGTGACCACGACGCCGTGCGAGGACCCCTGAGCGAGCCGACGAGACGAGACGTTCATCCAGACCAACGTGCCGTCGGCCCGGCGTACGCCGATGACGACGTCGTCGAGCTCCTCGCCGGTGCGGAGCGTGACCATGGCAGGATGGAGATCGCCCTCGAGTGACGATCCGTCTGCTCGAATGGCACGCCACCGTGGATCGAGCGACGTCAACCCGGTCAACTCGTCCGCCGTCAGGCCGAGCAACGTCAGCGCGGCCTCGTTGAACCCCGAGATACGACCCTGATGGTCCTGGACGACGACGCCGGCGGCGATGCTTGCCAGTGGAACGGTCTCCACCGTGAGCAGTGGCTCGTCCGGGTGTGGCTCGACACGTTGCTGCTCAGGTTTGCGTCCGGACATTGAAGGCCTTTCGGGGGAAAGAAGGCCATCACAACATAACCACTCGACACCCAAGGCACAGCGGTACCCAGCCACTTCGACCCCGTTCTCGGTTGGCCATGTGACGCGCAGGTCCAGTCAACGCTTCCGGCGGCTTCACCTACGGCGTGAACTACTTCGCCGAAACGGTGGTGCGACAGGTACGTTGCAAGCGAGCGACTCGGCTGCACCGGTTTCGGATGCGGCGTCTCTCGCTCCTCGGATCGGTTGGTCATGGACGCTGTGGGGCTCCCAGCCATCGCGATCCGCGCCACGTGGGCGCGCCAATGACGCCATCTACGCCACCGACGGACGAGGGCTTCATCGCCGACGGTCCGATCATCTTCGAACAGTCGGCCGCCAGAGGACACGATGACGCCAGGGTCGATGACATCGCGAACCAGCGCGATGTCGACGCGCACGATCGCGATGACTGCGCCGACCGCCGAGACGAATCCGGAGACGAGCGCGACATGTCGGCTCAGCGCCGCGACACATTGGGCGATGACCGCGATCACGTTCTCGACCTCCTCGATGCAGAAGCCGACCGCGATGACAACGCCGCTTCGGAGCGCGACCGGGTCGCCTCGAGCCGTGCCGGACACCTCGGCGAGGGACAGATCGATCCACAACTCCCACAGATGGCCGCCGCCGATCGCGCGAACAGCCGTCATGACCGAGCACGCGCAGCAAGATCGCTGCGCAAGTGCCGCCGAGCGCGATGCCGCCCGGCTCGATCGTTCGACGTCGAGTACCGATCGAACAGCCGCTCTCGACGACAGAACGCAGTCGGGGCACGATCGCAACACCGCCCAGGTGAGTCGGAGCAACGCCGCCGTCGATCGCGGGATCGCGACCTTCGACGACCTGACCGGCGCCTACCGTCGAGGCCCCGGGCTCGTCGAGTTGGAGCGAGAGATGGCACGGTCTCACCGGACGGGGGAACCACTCACCCTCGTCTTCGTCGATGTCGACGGGCTCAAGGCGGTGAACGACTCGCTCGGGCACGGGGCCGGCGATGCCGTACTCGTCGACGTTGCCAACACACTCGCCGCCCACCTGCGACCCTACGACGTGATCGTCCGCTTCGGCGGCGACGAATTCCTGTGCCTCTGCCAGGGACTGGTCGAGACCGATGCCGACACCCGCCTGGCCCTGGTGAACTCCGAACTCGCACACAGCGGACGATCGATCAGCGTGGGCGTTGCGAACCTACGGGCGCACGACACTGCCGCATCCTTCACCACCCGAGCCGACCAAGCCCTGTACCGACGCCGCGAGGAGCAACGCGCCCGGGCCGACGAGCAGACCACTCAATCCGGTGACCCGTGACGACGGTGTCACGGCGCCCCATTGCAACGTGACAGTGAAGGGGCTAGGTCGGGCGGAGGTCACGCAGCTGGCCGAACGGTCAGCGCCGGGTTGGGTGCGGTGTGGCTCGTTGCCGCTGTGCTCCACACGGCGGCCGTTGGCAGCGGCTGTGGTGTACGGGTGGGCGTCCCAGGGGCCACGCGGCGCTCGCGCCGAGTACCGGCAGCGGGCGACTGCGGCACTCGCCACCCCCCGTTCCACCGACCTGGTGACCGAGACCGATCTGGCCCGTTTCCCGGCGCCGGCCGCGGCGTACATCCGCCGCTCAGCTGCGCTCGGACGACCTCGAGTCGACACGCTGCATGCCCGGTTCCATGGGCGGATCCGTGGCGGCCCGACCAAGCTCACCTACAACGCCACAGACCTCGACCGCCCAAGTGCAGTGGCTGGCACATGACCACCACCCATCGCCAACGTTCGTGGCGCAGCCTCCCGGGCAGGTCGGTGACGTGCTCGCTGCTGTGGGTGAAGCCGGACAGCACGTGGGCGTGGCAGCTGGAGCCGACGGCGTCTGGTGGCACCCGGCTCGTCACACGCATCCATGCCGTCTACGACTGGTCCCATCCCCTCACCGCGATCCTCGGCGTCATGCTCATGGAGTCCGATGACTTCGCGATGATGCGACGGATGCTGCGCTGAATCACGACACGCGCCGAATCCACCAATCACCCTGAGGCGTCCGCGACGCAAGTTGCGCCTGGCGCGTGACCAGGCGGCGAGACGTTACCGACGCGGCCGTAGCGGCGATTCTTCGACGCTACGGCCGGGTCGGCTCGCTGCCGGGTTCGGGCCATCCCCGAACCCAGCGCATGGTCAGTCGTCGTGTCCCGCCCGGTCATCGTCGTGGTGATGGTGCTTCGCGACCGGATCGATGGTTCCACAGTCGGCGGGGGCGGTTGCCTCCTGCGGGAGGCTTGCATCGAGTTCGCTCGGTCCGGCGGCGAAGTCGTAGGCGCCGTTGTGGTTGAAGTCGACACCGTGCTGCACGATCTGGAAGGCGCCCAAGTTTGCGGCCACGTTGTGCGGCAGGGTGATGGTCCGTCGGTAGTGGATTTCGCCATCGGCGTCGGCGACCGGCATGATCGCGATCGTCAGGCCGGCGGCCGGCGAAGTGTCGCCGCGTGTGGTCAACGATGTGACGATGCCCCCGTAGAACGGCAAGCCGTCAGCGGTGGACAGAATTCCATCGGGACCGGCTGCCGAGGGCGGCGGGCATTCGCTGGTGCCAACGCCATGAATGTGCTGGGCGTGCACGGAGTTCGGAAGGAGGCCACTGGCGTCGATGCGAATGTCCAGTTGATCACCTGTGAGGCGAAGCTTGGCGACCCCGTGAGCGCCAGAGTTGTTCAACGACTTCAGCTTGGCCCGATACACCATCGTGTGATGGTCGTTGCCCTCGCGGCTGTGGGCGCTCGTCGTCGAGGCCACGCCTCCTGTGATGGCCATGGCCAGGGCGAGGCTGACAATCAGTTTCCTGTGAGACATGCGTTGCTCCATTTCGTTGGTGGGTGACGCTTTCGCGCAACGTTGGTTCGGAGCCGAGGGAATCCCAGGCGGAAATCTCACAAAGGCGGACGATCCCACAATTCATTGTGGGACCAACGCGTGAGACGCCCTCGGACTCGGTTCTCCCTACCCGGCGGCCCGGTGAACGAAACCGAGCGGAACGCCGGAGGCAGGTAGACCCGAGAACCGCCATCGCCGTGAATCACGAGGGTCGGCAGGGCGCTGGCGGAAAGATCAGTACCTATTTCGGCCATCAACCCCGCGAGGTCCTCCGTGAGTGTGTCGTCGTCATAGCCGCCGCCAGGCTTGTCGCTCGGTCGGGTCGGTGTCGCTGCGGATTCGGGGAATAGCCGCCGCACCCGAATTCGAAACAGAGCTCGCACGGTGCGCCCCTCGAGCGCCTCCTGCAGCCAGTGCATGGCAGTCTCCCGGCTCGTCACACCGAGCGCCCACCACGGAGTGCTACGGGACCCGTGGTGAGCGCTCGCTGCCACGAGCGCAACAATCCATCATCTCCCTCACCTGCGCTGCTCGAGTCGTCGACCGGCAACCCCTGACCTCACGCCGCACAGAGGTCAGGGGTGGAGCCGATCTGACGTCGGTTCAGCGGCGACTCGGGACGCCCATTTGTGTTGCAAGGAACTCTTCGCCCATCGCCAGTCGACGCTCGAGGGTGGTGTTGCTGTTCAACAGTGGGAGGACTTCAGCCTCTTCGCTGGCAGCGTGTTGGTGCACCTTGGCACTGAATTCGGTGAACATGGTCTCGAACTCGACCGAACCGATGTCCAGCGCCTTGAGCTTGGTGATCACATCGCTCGCCGCCACTTCTTCTCCTGTGCGGGCCTCCACGATTCGATGTCCTTCGTCACCGAGAGCCAGCAGCGCGGGATAGATGACCGCCTGCTCGGCGGCCTCGTGGACGGGGAGGAATTCGGCGAGCGATTCGAACTCTTCGGTCCGGTCGGCGCCCATCTTCGTCAGGACTGCGGACAGCCGTTGCGCAACGTCCTTGTGTTGGGCGAGTACCAGTTCGCTGACGTCGTGTTCGGTGGTCGCCATGTTGATCTCCTCGATGAGTTGTACGGGAGCGAGTACCCGCTGTACCCATGGATCAGACCCCTAGCGATGGTGTGTCGATCCGTCCGAGTCGTCGGAGCCAGGCAGGTTTGTGCTGCGCGATGACAGTTACGCCCGGCTCGATGAGCTGGGTTGCGCGCCGACCGCCGTCGACGGCTGCTTCGATGCTCCAGACGTCTGCGGCGTCCGCGTGTGCGCGCCTGCGAGCGTGAGCCCGTCACGCTGAAAGTTGCCGAACGTGCACTTCGGCGCGTTGATGGGGATCGGGTCTAGTTCGTCGTGCCGAGGCGCGACTTCTGCGTGTCGAGACTGTGTGCCCTCGCCCTCGGTGGTGCCGGTGCGAGGTTCGATCTCGCCCTCCCCGCGGACGTCGGCACCCAGGTGCGCGGCGTGCTCGAAGTGCGGGGCCACTTCGTCCAGATCTACGTCCTTCGCGCTGCGCGGTCACCAGCTCGAACGGAAGTCGCGAACCCTCGTGCCTCTTCGCCAGCGTGACGCCGCCCGGCACGACACCCCAACCCCTCAGATCGCACCAGACGGACAGCTCCCGAATGAACCACAGCACACACCCGTTCCTCCGGTTCATCGCCACTCGACTCGGTCGCGGAGTTGCTGCCGGCGCCGCCGGCACGATCGCTATGGACCTTCTCGGCTACCGCAGCTACCGACACGACAACGGACGGTCCTCGCTGAGCGACTGGGAGTTTCGGTCGACCTCCGACGGCTTCGACGACGCTCCCGCACCAGCGAAAGTCGGCAAGTGGCTTGCGAGCGCCGCGCACATCGATCTTCCCGATTCGGCCGCAACGGCGACCAACAACGTCGTGCACTGGACGACCGGACTGATGTGGGGTAGCGCCGCTGCTGTGTTGTACCGCATTCCACGCGTGCGAGCCCTCGAGGCCGGGATTCTCACTGGGCTTGTTGCCTTCGCGACCAGCTACATCGTGCTTCCAAAAATCGGCATCTACCGCAGGATCACCGAGTACGACGTCCGCACCCTTGCCAACGACGCCTCCGCCCATCTCGTCTTCGGCGTCGTCGCCGGAACCATCCTCACCGCGGGCTGAGGGCTCGGTCACCGCCGCCGCTGCCCGCGGCGAAGCAAGGCGAAGGCGTCGGTTGACCACCAGGCCCAGGCGACGAGAACGGGCTGGAAGAACAAGCGGTTGCGCCGGGCAGTATCGGAGTTCAGCCCGAACGCGTCGTGGCCGTCGACGAACTGGCTGATGTTGCCAGCGAACACGGCGATGAAGAACAAGCCCACAGCGAGGCCGAGCAACGGCCGCCGTCGCCGCCGTACCACGATGAGCGCCGAACCAAGCGCGATCTCGACGAGGCCGGACAGAATCACCACGACGTCCTTGTCGATTCTGACCCAGTCGGGCACTTGAGCCTGAAATGTGTGACGGACGAACGTCAAATGGCCCAGCCCGGCGGCGATGAGAGCACCGCCGAGGACGACTCGCGCAGTGGAACGAACTCGACTCTCTCGGGAGGTCGTGGTGGTGATGTCCCTGGGAATGGCGATGGTCGCATCGTACGGTGACCCAGGTCAGCCTTCCCAAACACATCGGCGCTTGCGTGGATGCTGTGGTGTGCAGCGCTGTCGCCCGATGCGTGGCCACGACTCAGAGCCGAAGCGGACGCGGTGCTCGGACCGACCGATACACGGCACCTTGCCGGCCGCGATCCAGGCTCTTGGACAGACCCGCTGCGTTTCGATCCCGACCGATTCGCCGACCTGACCCCCGAGCAGAGGACCATCACCGACCAGGCCTCTGGCGCGGGCACGATTGGTGCCGACAGCCCGTTCGACGCCTCACGCTGCCACCTCACCAACCTTGGCGAGCACGGCGAGGTGAATCCTCAGGTCAGGTGGTGGAGGAAGTCATCCAATCACCGGTGGTTGGCACCGGTTCGGCCGCTCGGCCGCGCTTCACGACGCGAACGATCGCGACCACGATGACTCCGGCGCCTGGGATGATCCAGGGTGGGATGATCACGGTGGCGACGACTGCGCCGATCGTCGCCCGGTTGCCGATGTGTCGACGCCGACGCCACGCGGCGACGAGGAGCAGTGCGGCCACCTCTGCGTACCAGACCGAGGAGTTGGCGAGGGAGTGATCGGCAACGTCGGGAACGGAGCCGGTCGGCGTGCGCGAGTACCCGGCGGCAACGAGGTCGTCGACGACGCGCAGGTTGCCGATCATCACCAGCAGCGTCGTGCCGAACCACAGACCGGCGGTCACGAGCAGGTCGATCTGACGGCGAGCCCGGGGTGTCGTCCAGAACAGGATGAAGACGACCGCTGCTGCCATGAACGGTGCGGTTGCACCGGCGAGGTGTCCGGAGGCGTGGCCGCCGACGCTGTAGCGCGAGCTCAGGAGCAGCTCTTGCGCGAGTAGTGCTCCGGCAATGAATGCCGGTGCGGGCCACCAGTCGCGAACGATGCGGGCAGCGCGGGACGCCCGGCTGGTGGCGGTGGGATCGATGGTCGTCATTTCCTTACGGACGGATCAACGCCGGAGTCGGGTGACGTCGCCGGGTTGGCATCGGAGCCCGGTGGAGTGATTCGTCGACCTCAACAAGGTCGAGATTCCAGAAGTGCCTTCAACGTGGCGAGATCGTTACGATTCGCGCGGCGCATCGCCGGCCTCATCAGCGGGGCCATCACCTTGGAGAACCCGGCAGGTTCACCGCGATTGCGCAGCGTCATCCGTGTCGACCCGTCGGGCTCGACATCCCAGGCGTACGTGGTCTCCATCGGAAACGGACCCTGCTGTGTGCGCATCACCAGCCGCCGGCCGGGGATCACCTCCACGAACTCGTACGTGTACCGCAGCGTGCGGCCGAGGAATCTGGCGACGAACTCGACCCGTGAGCCGAGCTGCATCGGAAGCGGCGTCTTCCACTCGACCGAACTGATGTTGACGTACCAATCAGGCGCGTTCGACGGGTCGGCCGCATACGACGAGACGATGTCGGTCGGACGGGCGATGACGATTTCGGTCTCGATGTCGACGTTGATGCAGCCAACCGTACGACACGCCTCCCGCCGACCAATGCGACATCAATGTTGGCCAGTAGGTTGGCGGAGCATCGCACCGACAGCGGCGTGGGCGCCGCCGTCGTGGCGAACCGACTCGGCGACTGATGCGATGCGTTGTCGGACCCGATCGGTCGTCGCCTCGATGACGGCGTTGCGCAACTCGTCGGCGGTCACGGTGTTCGGATCGAGGACGATGCCGATGCCCGCGCGTTCGATCGCGGCGGCTCCTGCGAACTGGTCGGTCGACATCGGGAGCACCACCATCGGCACGCCGGCGGCGCACGCCTCGGTGACACTGTTGTTCCCGCCATGGGTGATCAGCACATCGGCGTGCTCCAGCAGCGCGACTTGGGGGAGATGTTCGCGGGCGAGGGCGCCGGCGGGGAGTGAGCCGAGTGACGCGATCGGGGTACTGCCCCCAGCGATCGCGAGGCGCCAGGGGCCGAGATGGGCGGCGCTCACGGCGGTGCGGAGCACGTCGTCGCGTGCGCTCAGGAACGTGCCGAACGCGACCAGCACGAGTGGACCGCTGCCCTGCGGCAAGGTCGTCTCGTCAGGGACCGCGTTGCGCCGTAACGAGCCGATCGACAGAGACCCGGCCGGGAGCACACGGCGCTCATCGTGGAGCGCCGACGGGTACATGTAGATCGTCGGGCTGCCCGCCAGGCTGGTCAGGTCGTCGAGTCGTGCTCGATGTGGCGTGGTTGAGTCGAGCATCAGGTTGGCCGCGCGGGTCAGTTCGGCTGTGGACTCGGTGCAGAGCCGGACGAGGTCGTCGAGGTCGGCCGGCCGCGGGCGGAGCGTCTCCGGCCATGCGGATGGCAGTCCGTAGAGCTCGCCCGGCGCCGGGAGTGCGGTTGGGTGGCCGAGCACGATCGTGGCGGGGGTGATCCCGAGCGCGTACAGGGCGAGGCGCGCGCCGAAGGCGACGTGGTCGACCAGCACGCGATCCGGTCGTTGCTCGCCGATGATGGCGGCGAGCTCGGTCATGATCCGTTCTGGCTCGAACAACAGGTCGTGGCGGCGAGCGATGGCCTGGTAGCGCAACGTCTCGATGGCGCCGGCTCGCGTCGCAGCGAAGAACTCGCGCAGGTGATCGTCCTCGCCCGCCGGTTGCTCGTCGGCGCGGATCACGCCGGCGTTGCTGCCTCGCCCGAGCCGCAGCGGAGTCCAGGCGAGATCGTGCCGTTCGACCGAGGAACGAACCGCGGTGCCGGTGGCGACCACCACCGGGCCTGTCGATCGCTGCCACTCGGCGGCGATCTGCAGCATCGGCTCGACGTGCGAGGCGTAGTCGGGGCTGACGACGAGCAGCTTCATCCGACGTTGCTGCCGGCCGGTGCGAGCGCGCCGTAGATGTCGGCGAGGCGCTGAGCCATCGTCTCGATCGACAGCTCAGCGCGAACGAACGTCCGCGACTGCTGGATGCGGTGTCGGTCATCGGCCATCGCCGACGCGCCCGCGATGGCATCGGCGAGCGCGGCGACCGACGCGGTGTCGCACAGCACACCGTTCGCGCCGTCGACGTATGTGCGTGGACCCCCGCGCTGCGGCGCGACCACGACCATGCCGGCCGCGAGTGCCTCGACGATCGCGAGACCGAATTCCTCCTTGTCGCTCGCGCACACGTACACACCACCCGACTCGGCCGCGTGCACGAGGAGGTCGCAGATCTCCGCAGGCGGCCGGTGACCGATCACGACGACACCGTCGACGCGAGACCCGTCGTTCGCCGTCGAAGCATCGTGGATCAGATCGAGGGTGGAGCGCTCATCGGGTGAGGGATCGTCCACATCGCCGCCGACGATGACGACATTGAACCGAGCAACGAGGTCGGGGTGCGACGCGAACGCAGCGACGAGGCGATGTGCTCCCTTCATCGGGTGCAGACGGCCGACGGTGAGCAGCCATGGCAACGAGCGACGATCCGCCGGAATCGCGTGCAGCACCGAACGGACCGCGCCACGTGCGCCGGTCGCGTGACGTGCGAGCGCTTCGTCGACCGCAGTCACGTCGACCCCTTCGGGCACCACGTCGGAGCGACGCGCAAGATCGAGCGGGTCCAGGCCGACGAGCTCGATCAGATCGGTGTGCAGGTTGGGACGCGGCATCAGGGTGAGGTGATCGACCTGATTGCTGAGTCGCTCGACCATGCGCGCCCGGAACCAGTACTGGTTGGCTGCGTCTTCGACCCCGAACCGTGCTCGGTCGAGTCGGCCGTCGGCTTCGAGCGCGTCGAGCACGACGTGCGGATCCGGCGCGGCCGTGAACACGACGCGATGGCCGAGCCGGCGGGCCACCGCCGACGCCGCGAGCGTGCCCACGTCGGCCATCCGCAGGTGCCACACGACTCGACGATCGCCGAGCTCTCGACCGATGGCATCGAGCTCGCGCTCCAGCAGCACGCGGTGCTGCCAGGCCTCGCGCCAAGGGACCGTAGCGGCCGTGCCGTACGGGATCCGCTCGATGCGGTGGGCGTCGCCGAGGTGGCCCGACAGGGTGACGACCCCGTGCTTGTCGGGCTCGGCTCGGGTGATGGTGATCACCTCGTCGATCGCGTCGAGCCGTCCGAGCGAGGTCCCCAACGAGCGCAGCAGTGAAGCGATGCCACCGGCATCGCCTGCGCCGAGCGATGAACCGGCGCTGTCCAGGCGCGCGTGGAGAAAGGGCTGCACCACGACCAATCCGTCTCGTGCGTGTCGACTCGAACGAAGGTGGGACCGGTCGATCGGATTCCGCGCATCGTGAGAGTGCTGCGGTGCCTGCACGCGATCCGGAGCGGTCCGTGCCCATTCGATGAGGGTGCGCTCGGCCAGCATCCCGGTGAACCCACCCGAAACGGCCATGTCCTCGAGCAACGGCACGGCGGACGCGGATGGGGCACGGGCGCCCAGCGCCCACGCCGCATGGCTGACCAGCGGCGGATCGCCGGTCTCGAGCAGCTCGATGAGCATGCGGTCCGCGAACGGATCTGCGACGCCACCGAGCGCGTGGACCGCGCCGATCGCGGACACGTCGTCGCCAAGCTCGATCTCCCGACCCAATCGACGAGCGTCGACCGCCGGCTGTGTCGATCGCACCGCCGCTGTGGCGAGCGACTCCGCGTCGCGGAGCGCGGCCGTGAGTCGGGGCGAGGTCTGCAGGCGGCGAAGAGCGGCTGCAATTGGCGTCGACACGACGGTGTCCGCGCCCCGATTCGGGCTCGTTGAACCCGAACCGCCGACGTGGGCCGCGGCGTCGCTGGCATCGAACGCAGTATTTCGCACTGAACGAGCCTACGAGCCATATAGTACTAAATGACCGAAATCCGACAACGAGAGGTCTTCACGTGACACTCACCCACGAAGCGGGCACACCGACAGTCGAGTCAACGCTCCCAGCTCCGACGGACCGACACGACGTCTATCTGGTCCGGTCCTTCACAGCGCACCTCGCGCAATACATCGGGATCGGTCTGATCTCCGGAAGTGTTGTCCATGCTTCCACCCTCGGCGGGAGCAGCCTCAAGTACGGCGCGCTCATCGGGCTCGGCATGCTGATCTACTGCATGAAGTTCGTCATCGAGTCCCGCTTCCGCGTCGATCGGCAACTGCTTCGATTCCTCGGCGTTTCCACAATCGTGTCGTTGGGCACCGGAATGCTGTCGGGGTCGGCTCAGCACTTCATCGACGGCCCCTATGCCGGCGCCATCCTCGCGAGCACCGGTGTCGTGATCGCCTACATCGCGTTCTGCGTGCGCGAGGACCGGCGCGCGCTGACACGGCGCAGCGTCGCCGGCGTGCTCATGCTCGGCGGTGCGCTGTTCACGATCCTGTGGCTGGTGGCCGGTCAGGTGAGTGGCGGCGATCACGGCGGCCACTGACGGCGCTCAACCGCTCCCAACGCGATCACGACGACAGGAAGGTCGTGAACGCGGCCAGCTCGTCGGCCGTGGCGTCGGTGCCGGTCATGGCACGCAGGTAGTGAGGCAGATACGCCAGCCGAGTGTCCACCGATTCTGAGGTACCGGCCGCGTAGTAGCCCACCTGGCTGTGGTACAGCAGGCGGGCGCGCACCAGCGCTTCCGCGTCGTCGAAGCCGTGATCGCTGAACATCGCTGTCAGCGCCGCCAGGCGTTGCTCGTCGGCGCGTTGCACCCGGGCAGCGATGGCCGCGTCGCGCCGGCCCCAGTCGCGGACGGCGAGGTCGAGCACCGGGTTGTAGAGCCGCTCGTCGGCCCAGCACTCGAACACGCCAAGGCAGGCGGCCGCCACCGACGAGGCGGCACGTCCGCTGCGTTCGACGATCGAGCCAGTGTTGTGCTGCCAGATCTCCAGCAGCGCTGTGAGGAGCTCGTCGCGATCGGCGAAGTACCAGTAGAAGCTGGATCGGGCGACGCCCAGCGTGTCGGCCAGCACCAGAACCTTCAGCTGGTCGATGGGTTGGTCGGTCAGCGCCTGCAGCGCGGCGTCGATCCAGTCGGCGCGACTGGCCTTGGTGTGCGGGAGCGATGCCATCAGTCCGGCGCCGCGCCGCCCTCGGCGACGCGTCGAGCGACGAACTCCTCCATCGCGTGGAGTGTGTCGGCCGCGAGTAGTGGCGGTTCGTAGTCGTCGAGCACCTTCTTCCACACCGCGGTGGCCCGTTGGTCGCAGCGCTGCGAGCCTTCCTCGGCCCACTGCTCGTAGTTCGTGCGGCTGAACGCGATGGGTTGGTAGAACGCGTGCTCGAAGCGCTCGATGGTGTGGCCGACGCCGAAGAAGTGGCCTCCTGGGCCAACTTCGGTGATGGCATCGAGCGCGAGCTCGTCGTCGTCCACCAGCACCGGACGCATCGACTCGGCGATCATCTGGCACATCTCCACATCGACGATGAACTTCTCGTACGACGCGGTCAGGCCGCCCTCCTGCCAGCCGGCTGCGTGGAAGATCCAGTTCGCGCCGCCGTGCACTGCGCCGAACGTGTTCATCATCGTCTCGTAGCCGGCCTGTGCATCGACGGTGTTCGATGAGCTCGACCCTGACGACCGCCAGGGGATCTGCAGGTGTCGGGCCAGCTGACCGCTGGCGTACGCTCCCTTGATCGCCTCGGGCGTCCCGAATGCGGGCGATCCCGACTTCATGTCGACGTTCGATGTGAATGCTCCGTAGACCACGGGTGTGCCCGGTCGAACCGTCTGGGCCAGCGTGATCGCGGCCAGCGCTTCGAGGTGCTGCAGTACCAGGGCGCCGGCCAACGTGACCGGTGCCATCGCCCCGGCCAAGGTGAACGGGGTGAGGATCAGTGGTTGCCCCAGCCGGGCGAAGTCGATGATGGCCAGGCTCATGGGGATGTCGAGCTGTCGTGGACTGTTCACGTTGACGTTGGTGAACACCCGGGGCGCGGCGGCGAACTCCTCGTCGCTGTCGATGCCGAGCCGCAGCTTGACCAGGTCGATCTCGTCGCGCACCCGCTGACGACCGCGGGCGTACACGAACGGCACCTTGTCGCTCAGCGTGAGCGTGGCGAGGCCCGAGTGCAGGTGCCGCACGTCGAGGGCGATGTCGCTCGGCTCGACGGTGGGGGCGGTCACCGCCATCACGTCGAAGCTCTGGGTGAGTTTCAGGAAGTTCTGCTGATCGAGCATCGTGCCCGACCGTCGACCGCGCTCCAGGTCGGACACGAACGGAGGTCCGCCCGCCGGGGCGAAGTTCAGGGAGCGGCCACCGACGATCACGTCGCGATCCGGCGACGGTGCCTTGATGGTGAACGTCGAGGGCGCCGAGGCAATGGCTGCGGCCACGTGGTCGGGGTCGAGGCGCACCATCATCTCGTCATCCACCGACGCGCCCGCCGCGCGGAGCAACTCTCGCGCCTCGGGCAACAGCACGCGAAGGCCGTGCTCAGCCAAGTAGGTCACCGCGCTGCGATGCAGGTGCTCCACGTGATCGTCGCTGAGCACGCGCATCGGCTCGAACGGATTCTGGAGCTGCCGATACCTGGAGGTGTCGACCGGTCGCCGTGATCGGTCACGGCCCCGCCGCGTGATGTTCACGACCGCGTCCGTGAACCGAAGGAATCGAACACCACGTGTTCTCCTTGCCGGGCCTCGCTCGCGTGCGACGGGCGCGCGGCACCACGGGACATGTCGTTGCACGTTGACCAGTTCATTCTCTGTACACTAGTGTATAGAGAATGAACGCCACGAGCACCACGTCACTTTCTTCGATTGGCTTCGTCGGTCTCGGCAACATGGGCGGACCAATGTGTCGGCGACTTGTCGATGCTGGCTACACGGTCACTGCGTTCGACATCGACGCAGGGGCGCTCGACAGCGCCGTTGCCGCTGGCGCGAATCGAGCAGCCTCGGCGGCCGAGTGCGCTGCGAGCGCCGACCTGTTCCTCACGTCGCTCCCACGGCCCGACCATGTCGTGTCGGTGATGTCCGGCCCAACGGGAGCACTCGCCAGCATGAAGGACGGGTCGATCTGGGTCGACCTGACGACGAACAGCAAGCAACTCGTCGCCGAGCTCGCGGCGACCGCGCCCCCGGGCGTGAAGGTGGTCGACTCACCGGTCACCGGCGCAGTCGACGGCGCACGCAACGGCCGACTGACACTGTTCGTCGGCGGCGATGAGGCAGACGTGCTTCGCGTCACCCCGGTCCTCGCCAACCTCGGACTCGTCGTTCCGTGCGGGGGACTCGGCACCGGCAACGTCGTCAAGCTCGTCACCAATCCAACTGTGGTTCATCTCGGCTGCGGCCATCGGCGAAGGCTTTGCGATCGGGATGGCCAACGGGGTCGAGTTGGGCACGCTGTGGGGCGCGATCAAGGAGAGCGTGGGCGACAGCTTCGTCGTCCGTCACGACGCGCCATCGATCTTCGCCGGCCACTACGACACGTCGTTCACACTTGGCCTCTGCCTGAAGGACCTCGGGCTGATCCAGGAACTCTCTCGGAGTGTGGCGGCTTCACTGCCGATGACCGAGGCCGCCGTCGGAGCCTTCAGCGTCGCCGCCGAACGCTACGGGGCAAGCGCTGCCGAACTGCACGTCGCCAAGCGGATCGAGGACGATGCGAGCTTGTCGATGCGCCTGGAGGGCGAGTGGACACCTCCGTGGGAGATGTGACGGTCAACGCCAACTACGGGCATGGAAGACGTGGACCCCGGACCCGTTGCACCGGATCCGTGACCGCGAAAGGATGACGAAGTGACCGCCCTCGTCAGTTCGCTGCCCACGAATGGGGTCACGTTCCTGCTCACCGACATCGAGGGCTCCACCCGCGCGTGGCAGGCGGCGCCGGAGACGATGACGGCCCCGGTGGCTCGGCACTACGAGATCCTCGACGCGGCCATCGACGCGCACCACGGTCAACGTCCCGAAGAGCAGGGTGAGGGCGACAGCATCGTCGCCGTCTTCGCCAGTGCGACCGACGCGGTGGCGGCGGCGCTGGAAGCGCAACGGCACCTGTTGCGAGAGCTGCCAATGCTGCCGGTGCGTATGGCGTTGCACAGTGGCGATGCGATGCTACGCAACGAGCACAACTACGTCGGCCTCACGATCATCCGTTGCGCTCGTATCCGTGCCTGCGGCCACGGTCGCCAGATCCTGCTGTCCGACGACACTGCGCGTGAGGTGGATGGTGCGTTGCCGGCCGAGGCCGGCGTTGCCGACCTCGGCGTGTACGGGCTGCGCGACCTTGCCGGCCGTGAACGAATCTGGCAGCTCACCCACCCCGAGCTCCCCGCGTCGTTTCCCCCGCTGAAGGCCGGGGCATCGGCAGCCGGCAACCTGCCCACACCGATCAGCTCGTTCGTCGGGCGCGGCACTGAGCTGGCCGCCCTCAGCCACGCACTCTCGCAGCACCGGCTGGTGTCGATCACGGGCGAAGCGGGCGTCGGGAAGAGCCGCCTCGCCATCGCTGCGGCCGCAGCTGCGGCCAACTCGCTGCCTGGCGGCATCTGGTGGGTCCCGCTCGCGGGGGTCGCCGACGAGACCGATGCGGTCTTGGCCGCGATCGCCCATGCCTGCGCGCTCGACCGGGCGGGCGACGACCCGCTCGACGCGCTGGTCGCCCACTTCAGAGTGGTGGCCGAGGCGCTGGTCGTGATCGACGGCCACGACCGGGTGGTGGCCGCTGTCGTGCCTGCGCTCGAACGGCTGTTGGCGCAGTGCCCCACCGTGCGGGTGCTGGCGACGGGTCGCGACCCGCTGCGCATCGCCGGCGAGGTCGTCAAGCTGCTGGCTCCGCTGTCGACACCACCCGAATCGTTCACCGGCGATCGTCGCGAGCTGGACACGTTCGACGCAGCTCGGTTGTTCGTCGAACGAGCCACAACAGCGGGAGCCACAGCACGCTTCGACGACGCCGAGGCGACGACCGTCGCGCACATCTGTCGGGCCCTCGGTGGTTTGCCGTTGAGCATCGAGCTGGCTGCAGCACGAATGGCCTCCACCACGCTGGCCCAAGTGGTCGTCAGCCTTGGAGCGCTGGGCACCACACCACGCGTCGGCGCTGAGGGCACGCTCGCTTCGTCGATCGCGTGGAGCTACCAGTTGCTGTCGCCGATGGAGCAGGTCGCGCTGCAGCGACTCGTGGTGTTCGCGGGCAGCTGCGAGATCGACGCCGCGACGTTCGTGGTCACCGGCGGAGAGCTCGACGAGCGAGCAGCGGTGAACGCGATCCGTGGTTTGCTCGAGCAGCGCCTCGTCACGCTCGACGACGCGACCCGGCGTGTCGTCATGGCGCCGCCGATCCGTCAGTTCGCTGATCAGCGTTTCCTCGCAGCCAACGACCGCACGGCGACCACCGCGCGTCACTCGAGTTGGTTCGCCGCAGTAGCCGAACGGTTCGCGGGTCAGGGCTCGTTGTTGCCGGCCTCGCTGCTGGCTCCGGACGAGGCCGACGTCGTGGCCGCGCTCGACGCGTCGATGCACGACACCGATCCTGCGATCGCCTACCGGATCATCGTCGGCCTCGGCGATCACTGGGCCCAGATCGATCGTCCGGATGTCGTGAACACGATCGGCCAATGGTTGTGCCAACGCTCGCCGAGCGACAGCGAGGAACAGTGGGCCGCGGCCGTCGCGCGCATGTCGCTCGCACTGGCCGACCACCCAGAGGCGCCCATCCACCAGCTCGCCGAGGAAGCGCTCGCCGTCGCACAGATCGTCCATGACGTCGTCTCCCCCGGCTACCTCGCCCGTGCGACGGCGACACTGCGCGCGACAGCTGAAACTGTCCGAACCGACATGGCTGCGACGACATGACCTGCGGAACGATGCAGACATGACATCTTCGCCACCGTCCAGCTCTGCTGCCGACCAGGCGTGGCTGGTGCTCCACCAGACCGGCCGTGCTCCGCAGACCGTCAACCTCGACGGCGAGCTGACGATCGGTCGCCACACAGGGCAGGCCGATGTGGCGGGTCATCTCGCCATCCATGACGACCCAGCCGTGTCGCGGCTGCACGCGGTCCTCACCCACCGGGCGCCCGGCTGGTGCGCGCAGGCGGCGAACTCCACGAACGGTCTGTTCGTGAACGGCGTACGCCTCGATGCAGGTGCCGTGCATCTGCTGTCGCCGGGCGACGAGTTGCGGATGGGTGAGCACACCACATTGGAGTTCCATGCGCTCACCCGTTCTACCGGCGACCGGTCGCACACGCAGACCGCTCGCGGCGTGCCCGACCTGACGCCGGCCGAACGGCGCGTGCTGCTGTGCCTGTGCTCGCCCGTGCTCGACGGCGACGCGTTCACACCGCCGGCCAACGTGCCTTCGATCGCCAGTCAGTTGTGCGTCACCGACAGCGCGGTGAAGCAGCAACTCGGTCGGTTGTACCTGAAGTTCGGCATCGACGAGGGCGGCGATCGTCGCGTGCGACTGGCCAACGACGCCCTCACGCGGGGCGCGGTGCGACGTGCAGATCTGGAAGCCTTCCGGGGAGCACCATGAGCGACGCTTCCGACCCCTCCGAGCCCTCCGACTCGTCCGACGCCTCCCGTGCGCCGACGTCCACCGACGACGTGATCGGCGAGCGCTTCCGCGTCGTGCGCGTCCTCGCGCACGGCGGGGAGGCTCACGTGCTGCTCGCTCGAGATCTGCAACTGGACCTCGACGTCGTGATCAAGGTCCGCCCGATCCGCAGCGGTGACGACCTCGGCCGACTGCGCCGCGAGGCCGGCATGTTGATGCGCATCGTCGCCCACCCGGGACTGCCGATGGTCCGCAGCGATCTGATCGACGGTGACCGCTACTGCCTGATCAGCGATCATGTCGCGGGCAACGACCTGCGCACCTTGGTGGATGCGCAGGGTGCCGGCCTGCCGTTGCCGACCGTGCTCGGCCTGGTCGACCAACTGGCCGGCACGCTCGACCACCTTCACCGTCACCGGCCACCAGTGGTGCACGGCGACGTGAAGCCTGAGAACCTGATACTGGCCGACGACGGTCGCCTCGTGCTGGTCGACTTCGGTGCGGCCATGCGCGTCGGCGACGAGGTCGAACGGTTGGGTACACCCGGCTTTTCTGCACCCGAGGTGCTCGCAGGAGAGGCGTTGACGCCCGCCGCCGATGTGTACTCGCTGGCCGCGTTGGTGGTGTACCTGTTGACCGGCACCGTGCCCCGCCTGGGTGCGGCGTGGCCGAGCGAGCTCGCGCAGGGTGGCCACGGCCGAGTGGAGCGTGTGCTGCGCAGCGGCCTGACCTGGGACCCGCTCGGTCGACCGTGGAGCGCCTCCGAGTTCGCGATGCGACTGCGCGAGGCCGCGGAGATGGACGTGCCCACCGGCACCATCACGCTCGCGCTGCTCGACACCGGCCAGGGCACCACGGGGCGCCCTTCCGCGGCGGTGTCGGCGATGGAGGCCGCCGGCGGGCGCGCGATGACCACGGTCGCGCTGCCGGTCGGCACCGCAGTCGTCGCCTTCTCCCGAGCGGCCGATGCAGCCGCTGCAGCGCTGGGCCTCGCCGTCGCCACGCCGATCGCACTGCACGCGGGCGATCTCGGCGGCTGGCACGGCGCGACGCTGCAGCAATTTGCCGACGAGATGGTGGCCCTGAGAGCCACGGTCCACGAGCCGGCCGTGGTGTGCTCTCCGCCCGTCCGCATGCTGCTCGGCGGCGACGACACACTGCAGTTCGAACCGCTCGGCCTGGGCTTCCGCGTGCAACGTGCGGGGGCTGGGGGGGCGACGGCCACCGCCGCGCGCCCGGGCCATGCCGCCGCGGCCCGATCCGCGAGCTGGGTCACCTCGCGTCGGGCGCGGCCGCTCGCAGGCAGGACGACGGAGCTGCGCACGGCCAGCGAAGCGATCGCACGCGGCAGAGCGACGGGCGAGTCTCCACTCGTGCTCACGATGGGCGAGCCCGGCATGGGCAAGACCCGACTGCTCGCCGAACTGGCGGGCCAGGCGAGCGACCGCCACGAGCACGTACTCGTCGGGCGTTGCACCGAGTCGGGCGGCGCGTTCGAACCGTTCCTCGACGCGCTCGGCGACGGCCTGTTCCCGTTCGAGTCCGGCCAGTTGGAACGCGACGAGGAAGGCTGGATCGACCGTCGCCGTTTCTTCGGTCGCATCGCCGACTCGCTGCGGGAACTCGGTGGCCCGGTCACCCTCGTCATCGACGACGTGCAATGGATCGATGGTTCGTCGCTCGCCTTGCTCGCCCAACTGCTCGACGAGCTGGCCGGAACCCTCGCCGTGCTCGCCGGCTGTCGACCGAACGCGGACCATCGTGTCATCGACGAGTTCCAGCTGCGGTTGGGGTTGACCACGATCGCGATCGGTCCTCTGCTGCCCGCAGCGCTGAACGACCTCGCCCGCGGCGCGGGCGTCGAACTGAGCGACGAGACCGTGGAGAGTCTCTTTGCGCTCACCGGTGGCAACCCGTTCTTC
>JANMFL010000388.1:0-15527 GCA_031377945.1 Acidimicrobiaceae bacterium
TTCGGGATGGGCACAGCCGACAGCAACGCCTGTGTGTACGGGTGCTGCGGATCGTTGTAGACCTCGTCGGCGGTGCCGGACGTCAAGCAGGCCGCCATCGGCGGTCGGCGCGAGCGCATCCGGCTCGAGGGCGACGTACCCTCGCCGATCAACCCGCCGTCGGGCTGCCGGTTCCGCACGCGCTGTTGGCGTGCCGACCAGCGCTGCGCCGACGAGCAGCCGATGCCCACCTCGGTCCAGGGTGGTCACCAGGTGGCGTGCCACTACCCGGGTGGTGACATCGCCGTCTCGGTCCAGGGGCTCGCGCCATGAGCGCCCACGTCCTCGCAGTCGATCTGGGGTCGACGGGCATCAAGGTCGCGGTGGTCGACGAGGCAGGTGGCGTGCGCTCCATCACGGGCGAGGTCATCCCGTTGCTCTTCCTCGCCGACGGTGGCGTCGAGCAGGACCCGCGGGTCTGGTGGGAGGCGCTCGGGCGTTGTTCACGCCGCGCGGTCGCCGAATCGGGCCTCGCCGGTTCGAGCGTCACGCTCGTGGCGGTCACCAGCCAGTACACGTCCACGACGGCGGTCGACGCGGCGGGCCGTCCGCTCGGGAACACGATCATGTGGATGGACGGCCGTGGGCGCCGCCACTTCCGGCCGACCTGGACCGACGAGCAGCGCGCCACCTGGGTCGACGTGCACGGCCAGATACCGCACGGCAACGACGACGTCGGTCATGTGCACGTCATCCGCGACCAGTGGCCCGACGCGTACGAGGCGGCAGCCGCCTTCGTCGAGCCGATGGACCTGTTGGCGGCCCGTCTGACGGGGCACGTCACCGCAACCCAGAACACGATGTTTCCGATGCTGTCGGTCGACAACCGCACCTGGGGTCTCACCGAATACAGCGACGAGTTGCTGGCGATGACGGGACTCGACATCGAGACACTGCCGCCACTGGTGCCGTTGGGGCAGCCGCGCGGCACGCTGACGGCCGAGGCCGCCGCGCACCTGGGTGTGTCGGCAGCGGCTGTCGTCGCCGGGGCCACCATCGACTCGGTGACGTCGGCCGTCGGGACCGGTGCGATCGATGCGGACACGTGCGGCCTCATCGTCGGCACCACCGCGGTGATGGCGACCCATCTGCCGTCGAAGCGCCACGACATCGAGCACGGCCTCACCGCAGCCCCCAGTCCGCTGCCGAACTCGTGGTTCCTGGTGGCCGAGAACGGCATCGGCGGCAAGGCGCTCGACGTGTTCGTCAACAACATGGTGTATCCGGCCGATGGTCTCGGGGTCGCGGCGCACGACGGTTCGTACGACGCGGTGCTCGCCGCCGCGGCACAGGTGCCCTGCGGGAGCAACGGTGTGCTGTTCCTGCCGTGGTTGGTCGGGTCGATGGCCCCCGGCCACGAACGGAACATGCGTGGCGGGTTCGTCAACATCGGCCTGTCCACCACACGGGCCGACATGGCTCGAGCCGTGCTCGAAGGCGTCGCCATGAACGTCGCGTGGCTGTTGCCGTACTTCAGCGCGCTGGCGGGCAACGCGTACTCGCAGATCACCTTCGGCGGTGGTGGCGCGGCGTCGTCGCTCTGGGGTCAGATCCTGGCCGATGCCACCGGTGTACCGGTCCGCCGCCTCGCGAGGTCCACCTGCACCAACGCGCACGGTGCCGCGCTGCTCGCGCTGTACGAGGCCGGGGTGCATGCGCTGGCCGATCTCCCGGGTCTGCTCGTCACCGAGCAGATCCACGAGCCGCATCCCGAGCATCAGCAGGTGCTCGCGGCTCGCACCGCCACACTCGTCGATTTTCACGTCCGCAACACCCCCTTCTACGAAGGCTTCGATTCGAAGGATTCCCGCCCATGAACACCCCCAAGCGCAGCCCGCTCCACCCGTACGCCGGTCGGTTCGACGTGCACGCCACGATGCCCGAGCAGCCGGTGTCGCGCGAGCAGATCCTCGACGAACTGCGGCAGATGTCCACCGAGGAGGACCGCAAGGGCGACACCGGGCGCGTCAGCGGGTCCATCTACAGCGGTGATCACGATCACTACCACTTCCAGGTCGAGGCATTCGGCTACTTCGGGCACGCCAACGTGCTGCAGCGCGACATGTACCCGAGCGCGACGAAGATGGAGGCCGAGATCATCGCCATGACGGCCGACATCCTCCACGGCGACGAGAACACGGGCGGCCTGGTCACCTCGGGCGGCACCGAGAGCCTGGTGACGGCGATGCTCGCCTATCGCGAGTGGGGCCGCAACACCAAGGGCATCGCCAACCCGCAGATCATCATGCCGATCACCGCGCACCCGGCGCACAGCAAGGCGTTCCACTGGTTCGACATCGACGTGCTCATCGCGCCGGTCGACGAGCACCAGAAGGTCGACGTCGGCTGGGTGCGCGATCACATCGGGCCGAACACGGTCGCCCTCGTGGGCACGGCGGGCACGTACCCGCACGGTGTCATCGACCCGATCCCCGAGCTCGGCCAACTCGCGCTCGAGTACGGCATCGGCCTGCACGTCGACGGTTGCCTCGGCGGGTTCATCCTCGCCTGGGCGAGCGACTGTGGCTACGCCCACACGCCGTTCGACCTGTCGGTCCCCGGCGTCACCTCCATGTCGGCCGACACCCACAAGTACGGCTACGCGCTGAAGGGCAGTTCGGTGTTGCTGTTCCGTCCGAAGTCGCTGCGCCGTGAGCAGTACCTGCTCATCGACGACTGGCCGGGTGGCGCGTACGCCTCGCCGGGAATGGGCGGCAGTCGGTCGGGTGGTCTCATCTCGGCGACGTGGGCCTCGATGCTCAGCTTCGGCAAGGCGGGCTACCGGGCGATCGCCCAGGACATCTTCCGCACGGCCGACGAGATCCGCGAGGCCGTGGTCGCGCATCCCGAGCTCGAACTGGTCGGTGACTCGCTGTGGAACATCGCGTTCACGACGACACCCGAGAGTGGCATGGACATCTTCCACGTCAACGACGGCCTCGCCGATCTCGGCTGGCGGATGAACGGTCTGCAGTTCCCCGCAGCGCTGCACTTCTGCATCACCCGGCCGAACACGCAGCCGGGGGTCGCCGAGCAGTTCGCGATCGATCTCGCCAAGGCGGTGTCGTACGGACAGAACCCGCCCAACCCGATGCCGCGCAGCGGTGCCATGTACGGCGCCGGTGGCGCCGGGCGGCCGCCGAAGGACAAGATGCGCGAGTCGTCGGCGAACCGCCTCGATGCGATCCACGAGGTCGGGCCGCTCTCGTGAGACCCCACGCACGCCGGCTTCGGTTCGGCGTCGAGATGAAGGGACCGTTCGAGGAGTCCACGTGGGCCGACTCGGCTCGCGAGTTGGAGGATTCCGGCTACTCCACCCTGTTCGTGCCCGACCACTTCCACAGTGGGTACGGGCCGATCACGGCGATGGCCACCGCGCTCGCGGCCACCACCACCCTGCGGGTCGCTCCGCTGGTGATGGCCGCCGACTTCAGGCACCCGGCGGTCCTGGCCAAGGAGATCGCCACCCTCGACGTCATGTTCCCGGGACGCGTCGAACTGGGCCTGGGTGCCGGCTACAACCCGCTCGACTACTCGCGCTCGGGCATCCGGATGGACCCACCCGGCCGGCGCGTGTCGAGGCTGGTCGAGTACGTGCAGGTGTTGCGCCTGCTGTTCAGCGGCGAGGAGGTGTCGTTCGACGGGGTGGAGTTCCAGCTGCAGGCCATCACCGGTACCCCGCTGCCGGCGACCCCCGGCGGTCCACCCATCCTGATGGCCGGTGGTGGCCCACGTCTGCTGCGCGAAGCGGCCGCGCTGGCCGACATCGTCGGCGTCAACCCGTCCACCGCGGCCGGGCGCGACAACCCCGAAACGTTCCGCGACGCGCTGCCGAGCTCGATCGACACCAAGGTGGCGCTCCTCCGTGAAGCCGCGGGCGATCGGTGGGGCGACCTCGAGCTGAATGCATGGGTGTCGGTGGCTGGCATCACCGGCGACCCCCACGCCGCAGTGGAAGGGCTGGCCAGGTTCGCCGGGGTGCCCACCGACGACGTGCTCGGCAGCCCGATCGTGCTGATCGGTAGCGAGGCCGAGATCGCCGACCGCCTCCGCCACCGGCGCGACCGCTGGGGCTACTCGTACACGTGCGTCACCCAGGAGCACGCCCGCACCTTCGCCCCGCTGGTCACCGCCCTCACCGGCACCTGACCTCGGCGCGCCCAGATCGGCAGCTCGCGCGGGTCGAATCCCCATTCATGTCATGCCTGGACCGAGGAATCCCCGGTCAGGGCATGACACGAACGCGATTGAGGGAGTGCCGAGCCGGGAAGGAGTCCGACCGGATGCCGAATTGGGAAGGATCACGCCCAGAAACCGGGGGCACCTGACCGACGTCGAGCGGGCGCCGTTACGGCAGGCGGCCGAACCAGAGCAGGGAACCGGTGGCCGAGAGGGCGAGGAAGAGCACCGCGACGGCGGCGAACCAGTCGGTGACCTCCTGGCGCTGCACGTCGATGGCGACGCTGCGGCCCAGGTTCTCGTAGATGGTGGACAGCTCCTGTGCCGTTTCGGCGCGCAGTGTCTGACCGCCGGTGGTACGGGCCACCTTCGCCAGCGCCGCCTCGTTCACGGGCACCGGCACCTTCTGGCCCGTGTTCGGGTCCTCGACGAACCCGTTCTGCGTGCCGAAGGCGATGGTGTTCACGGCGATGCCGGCCTTCTTCGCCGCGGCAGCAGCCTCGTCGTCGGGACGCCCCTCGGTGGTCTCGCCGTCGCTGAGCAGCACGATGGTGCCTGCGGGCTTGTCGTCCGTCGGCGCCTGCTCCGAGATCTGTGTCGCCGCAGCCTCGATCGCGTCGAGTGACAGGAACACGGCTTCGCCGATCGCCGTGCCCTGGCCGAGCTTCGCGTTCTCGATGGTGCGCTCGACGGCCTGCAGGTTGGTGGTCGGCGAGATCAGCTGTCGTGCGCGGGGCCTTCAGCCAGGCTTCAGCGACGGCGCGGGCAGCACGCGCGGGCGGAGCGGCTCGCGTACTGTTCGAGTCGAGGGTTCAACGGGAGCACACATGATCGACATTCCTGCACTTCGCCAACAGTTGGCTGCCGACAATGCGGCCCTGCGATCGACGCTCGAGCAGATCGCCAACCGCACGGCGCTCGACCCGGCGACCAAGACGCTGGTGGACCTGGTTGCTGTCGGTCTGGTCGCGATCCACGAACGTCAGGCGCTCATCGTCGACGTGATGCTCCAGAACGGCAACTGACCCGTCGGTCGGGGCGGCGGTCGGTCAGTGGTGATCGCCGCGAAGGCGATCGATCTGACGGCGATCTCGCTTCGTGGGCCGGCCCGTGCCGCGTTCGCGGCGGAACACCGGTGCATCCGCGGCCGGTGGTGGGGGCGGGCTGTGGTCCACCAGGCATTCGGCGGCGACGGGTGCGCCGACGCGCTTGTTGATCACCTGCACCACTTCGACGACACGCTGGCGGTCGGCGATGCGTGCTTCGATGCAGTCGCCCACCTTCACGCCGCTCGCCGCTTTGCCGGTCGAGCCGTTCAGCGTCACCCGGCCGGCGCGACAGAGTTCGGTCGCAACCGAGCGTGTGGCGGTGAGGCGCACCGCCCACAGCCAGATGTCGAGCCGGGTCGTGTCGATGACCACATCGTGCCATGTCGACCGTTCTGGCCAATCGGTCTGGGGTCAGGGAAGGCGGTGGATGACCAGGGGGAGTGTCGTGGCAACGCCGGCCTCGTGCAACAGGGCGGCGGCGACCGTGGCCGTCCAGCCGGTACGCATGGTGGTGGCGCACAGCATCACCGGTCCGCCCGGCAGTGACACCGAGGAGTCGAACCGGATGCTCTGTTCGACGTGTCGCACGACCGGAGCGCTGGACGCGTCGTTGGGTGACGACGGGCCGTCCCAGCTGAAGACGTCGAGCACGGGCAGCTTGCCGACGGCACCGATGTGTTCGGCCAGGGCACGGTTGGCCTTCATCTCGATGCCGTACGCCGGCGCGGCGATGACCGCGACCGGACGCGTGGCCCACACTGCCGACCATCGGCGAAGCGCGTCGACCGCGCCGTCGAGCAACTCGGCCGGAATGGTGCCGAGGCCGCTTCGTGCGAGCGCGGCCAGTTCGTCGGCCCAGCCGGGATCGTCGGCGAACGCCACTGCCCGTCCCTCGCCGAGGCCGGCGATGCGGCCGCGACGGCTGACGCCCGACGGCCACTGCTTCCGCGGTTCGACGACGATGTCGGCGCCACGCAGGAACTGGCGCGCGGCCATGATGCGCGCTCGGGTCGGTTGCGTGCCCGGGTCGGGGAGCTCGCCGGTGCACACCGAGCACCTGCCGCACGCCGCCGGCGATGGATCGTCGAGCGCGACCTGCAGGTAGGCCATCAGGCAACCGGCGCCGTGCGCGTACTGACGCATCAGATCGGCCTCGGCGCGGCGGGTGTCGGCCAGTTCGCTCCACTTCCGTGTGTCGTGCACGTACGGCGTGCCGGTGGCCGCCCACTTCGCCCCGTCCTTGGCCACCACGTCGTCGATGGCCAGGATCTTCAGCAGCGCCTCGAGTCGTCCCCGGCGCACACCGGTGAGTCCGTCGAGTTCGACGACCGAACGCGGGCCGTCGTGCAGTGCGACGAGCGCCTTGGCCACGTCGTCGGGGTCGGGAATGGACGCCGTCGCGAAGTACTCCCAGATGCGTTCGTCGGCCGGGGACGACAGCAGGACCGCCTCGGCGTGGTCGACCGCACGCCCTGCGCGCCCGACTTGCTGGTAGTACGCGACCGGGGTGGAGGGCGAGCCGACGTGGATGCAGAACCCGAGATCGGGCTTGTCGTACCCCATGCCCAGCGCCGAGGTGGCCACGACGGCCTTCACCTCGTTGCGGCGGAGCATGTCCTCGACCTGGACCCGGGCCTCGGGCTCCATCTGGCCCGTGTAGGCGGCGACGTGATGGCCGGACTCGCGCAGGAACGCGGCGAGGCGCTCGGCCTCGGCCACGGTGAGCACATAGATGATGCCGGACCCGACGATGGTGTCGAGCGCGTCGGCCACCCAGGCGTACCGGGCGAGCGGCGCCAGGCCCGGGACCACCGACAGCCGCAGCGACGTACGGGCCAGCGTGCCGCGAAACGTGACCGTGCTGGTGCCGAGCTGGCGCTCCACATCGGTGGTGACCCGCTGGTTGGCGGTCGCGGTGGTGGCGAGCACCGCGGCGGTGGGGGTGGACAGCAGGGCGCGGGCGAGACGCTGGTAGTCGGGACGGAAGTCGAACCCCCAGTCGCTGATGCAATGCGCTTCGTCGATGACCACCAGGCCGACCCGGCGCATCAGCTCGTCGAGCCGGGCCGCGAACCGGGGATTGCCGAGGCGTTCGGGTGACACCAGGAGTACGTCGAGCCGGTCGAGGTCGAGTGCCTCGAAGATGGGGTCCCAGTC
Source organism: Acidimicrobiaceae bacterium (assembly GCA_031377945.1). Classification (GTDB taxonomy): domain Bacteria; phylum Actinomycetota; class Acidimicrobiia; order Acidimicrobiales; family Ilumatobacteraceae; genus UBA668. Next base: position 7,425 of record JANMFL010000388.1, read on the forward strand.
GTCGATGTTCGTGCTGTTGACGGTGGCCGCGCGCAGGCCGGCCCGTTCGGCTGCGGCGACCTGGTCGCGCATCAGCGCCAGGAGCGGTGACACCACCAGCGTGGGTCCGGCGCCGGACGCGCGCAGGGCGGAGGTGGCGGCCCAGTAGACCGCGGACTTGCCCCACCCGGTGGCCTGCACCACCAGCACCCGCGCCTGTGGTTGCACGATGGCCTGCACCGCTTCCACCTGATCGGCCCGCGGCACGGAGCCAGCGCCCGCCAGCCGTTCGAGGACGGAGGCGAGGTGTGCCGAGGCGACTTCGGCGGTGGGAGCGACGACCATGGGCTGCAGCCTGCCACGGGGGTGTGACGCGTTGTCCGTTCGTCGAGCAGCCGTTCGTCGTTGTGATAATCCGTGACCCCCACGGAGTCCCCGACGAAAGGACCGCCCCCCATGCCCGAGTTCGTTGCCCTCATCTGGGAGCCCCGTACGGCTCGCGACCCGCAGCGCCCCGACTTCCTCGAGTACATGAACGGCTACACCGCGTTCGGTGAGATCGCCGGACCTGCCATTCGAGGCGGCGCCGCGCTCCTCACCGACGACACCGCGACCACCATCCACGTCACCGGTGGACAACACGGCGAGGTCGTCATGCACGACGGCCCGTACGCCGAGACCAAGGAGTTCCTCGGCGGCTTCTACGTGCTGGAGGCCGACGACCTCGACGGTGCGGTGGCGCTCGCCCGACACATCCCGGCCGCGTGGCGCGATGGTGGTCGGGTGGAGGTGCGCCCGACGATGGCGATGTGACCGGGCGTCGTTCGACGTGAGCTCGGTGTACGTCTCGATCGACGAGATCATCCGTGTGGAGGGTGGCCAGGTCGTGGCCACCCTCTATCGGATGACCGGTCAGCTCGAACTCGCCGAGGACTCGTTCAGCGAGGCGGCGCTCGAAGCGATACGGCGGTGGCCGAAGGACGGTCTTCCCGAGCGCCCGGGAGCGTGGCTCACGACGGTGGCGCGCAGGAAGGCACTCGACACCCTGCGGCGCGAGTCGCAACGTCCGAAGCGGGAGGAGATGGCCGCCGCGCTCGCTGCGCCCACCGAGCTGGACGTGCACACCGTGCGCGACGACCAGCTGCGCCTCGTCTTCACCGCGTGCCACCCGGCGCTGACGCAAGCGGCACAGGTGGCCTTGACGCTGCGTGTGGTGTGTGGCTTGAGCACCGTCGAGATCGCCGCCGCGTTCGTGGTCCCGGAAGCGACCATGAGCAAGCGGATCACTCGGGCGAAGGAGAAGATCCGCGCGAACCGTATCGGGCTGCGCATTCCACCCGACGAGGAGTTGCCCGCCCGCCTGAGCGCCGCGCTGGACGTGATCGAGTTGGTGTTCACCACGGGGCACCATGCACCCGTCGGCGCCGGACCCACCCGAGTCGATCTGATCGACGAAGGCGTCCGCCTGGCGATGCTGCTGGCCGAGCTGATGCCGGACGAGCCGGAATGTCACGGTCTCGTCGCGCTGCTGCTGTCGACCAGGGCGCGTTCGGCCACCCGTGTCGATGCAGAAGGTGAGTGGGTGTTGCTCGCCGACGCGGATCGATCGTTGTGGGATCACGGCGACATCGCTGCAGCGATCGCGTTGCTCGAGCGAACCCTGAAGGCCGGGCGCGTCGGTCCGTTCCAGGTGCGCGCTGCGATCTCGTGCCTGCACAGCGATGCGCGGTCGATGGACGAGACGGACTGGCCGCAGATCGTACGGCTCTACGACGTGCTGCTGCTGATGTCGAACTCACCGGTGGTTGCGGTGAACCGTGCGATCGCCCTCGCCGAAGTCGACGGTCCGGAGGCCGGGCTGATGGCGTTGGAGCCGATCGGGTCGCAGGTGACGGGCTGGCATCTGTTCCACGCCGCGCGCGCCGACCTGTTGCGTCGCACCGGCGACGTCGACGGCTCTCGTTCTGCGCTGCGCGCCGCGCTCGAATGCCCTCACAACGATGCCGACGACCGCCTGCTCCGCGCCCGTCTGCTCGAACTGCCGTGATGGCGCTGCTCGAGCGACGGCCTCAGGCGGGCAGCCAGATCTCGGGGCGTCGGGCCTCGCTCCAGATGTGCTCGATCTGACGCTCGTGGAGGTGTGCCGGAAGCGATGTCATCCAATCCACGACTCGTTGCCGTGTGGTGACCGTGACACCGTGGGGGCGACCCTTCTCGGTGAACTCGGCGACGCCGACGAACACGATTGCGCCCTGCGCCGGCACGTTGAAGCCACATGCTGAACTGAGGGTCGTCGCGGCGCGCTTGGCACCGCGCTCGGACTTCCAGACGTGGTCGTTCACGGCTCGACCGTCCACGTACAACGTGCGGTCGTAGACGGTGACCTTGCCCCTGGGGTGGTGCTTGGTGCTCACCGCGACCACGCCGGGAGGGCCGATGACCAGGTGGTCGATCTCCGATTCCGTGTCGTCCATCTGCAGGGAATGCAGCACCCGCCACCCGGCCGGCAGCTTGGTCAGTTCCTTGCCCATCTTCAGCTCGCCCTTGTCCTGACGCATGGCAGATCTATCGGCGCGTTTCGTGGGCGAGTTGACCGAAACCGACCGATCTCCTCACATTTCGTGGCGGATCATCAAGCTCGGGTCAACTGATCCGGGTCGGACGGGGCGACACCGGAACCCCAGTGCTCGAGGGTCTGCAGTGTCCAGAACACCGCGAACGCACCGATCTCGAGCGCCTCGATGAACAACGTCATGTGGTCCCACTCGTCGACGATCGCGCCGGCGGCGAGCACCACCGCTGCGCTGAGGATCATGAACGCCGCGATCAGGCCGTAGAGCCGCCCGAAACGGGGTCGGGCCATGCGACGGTTGATCCACACCACGACGCCGATCGCGATGAACAGGGCCAGCGCCGCGTACCCGTGCGCGAACTCGACGAACGTCGACAGGTCGATGGTGTACCAGAGCAGTCCGGCGACGATCAGCAGCAGGGCGATGCCGAAACCGAGCCGGTTGATCGGCGTGATGCGCATCGCAGTGGCTCCGTGGCGTCGAGCACTCAGGTAGGCGACTCCCATCGCCAGCATCCCGCCGAGCGCCAACGAGAGCACGTTGTTGTTGATGAACGGCTCGGGGTCCTGCACGGTGTAGGGCACCGACGTGCAGACGGTGTGGGGAGGCGACGTGGGCACGAACGCCACGATCGGGGCGAGCATCCCTGCGATGTTCAGCAGGTTGTCCTCCCAGTCGCTCCGTCCGCGGATGGCGACGAGGCACACGCCGATCGCGACCAGTCCGCCCACGAACACCGCCTTCACCGGCGTGTAGTACGAAGCACTGATCGATGTGCTCCAGCAGCCCGCCTGCACTCGTTCGATGAGCAGCGACACACCGAGCGAGAAGACCAGGATCACCAGCGTCAGCCGGAGCCACCGGTACGACGTGACGGCCGTGTCGTGGTCGAGTTGCTGTTCTCTCATCCGCTGACCGTAAGCCCGCGCTCCCGATCCGTAAAGACAAGAAACCCTGTAACGCCTCACGCTGAGCGAGGACTGCATGGTTCGGTACGGCTGGGCCGTCACCGACCCGAAAGGAACCTCCCCATGCGTTCATCCATCCGCCGAGTGCTCGCCCTCGGCCTTCTCTCGGGGCTGGCCATCGCGCCGGTCCTGGCCTCCGGCGCCAGCGCCGACGGCCCCAAGGTGTTCTCGCCGTCCGCGAAGGTGGCCGGCGGCAACGTCACGCTGCCGCTCCATCAGGGCAGGGCCGCCGACGGCTCACCGACCTGGTACGTCGTCATCGAGGCCTCCACCTCGAAGGCAGCCGCCACCTGGGGCGTGACCGCCGTGAACAAGCTCGCCAACGTGGGCGCGGGCGCTCAACGGGGCTCGATCTCCGGTGGCGTGCTGAGCTTCGAAGGTGGTGTCGACTTCCCCCCGGTCCAGGACGTGAAGGGGACGCCGGGCACGGGCTTCCCGCCCCTGGCCGCATCACCGGGCTCCGTCGGTGATGCCAAGTACAGCCCCATCGTCCGGTTGAAGGACGGCACGGTGCTGAATGCGCCGCAGATCGGCAATTCGACCGGTTGGCACGACAAGGTCGTCTCGGTGGACCTTGCGTCACGTCGAGTGACCCTGGCGCTCACCGCCGGATTCGCCCGGGACAACTCGGTGCTGTACCTGTCGACCGACGCGTCCGATGCCGCGGTCGCCGCGCTCGAGGGCTCCACGTTCGCGCCGCTGCTCGCGTCGGCACCCTCCGCCGGTGACGACAGCTCAGCCTCGGGTAGGGCGTCGCTCGCCGCCTTCGTGAACGGTCCCACTGGTGTCGACAACCCGCAGCGCCAAGGCGTGAACTCCGCGCTGCTCGGTGAGGGTGCACCGCTCAACGTGCTCGCCTGGGCCCCCGGCCAGGGCCGCTACAGCCCGCTGTGGGACGTCCACCTGAGCGTGTGGGCCGACTCGGCCGACGCGCACCGGGTGATTCGATTCGCCGACGTCGAGGACCTCGCCGAGGCCGGCAAGGTGACCGGCCCCGGTGGCGCACCTTGGGCGGCGAACGACATCGTCGTCAACTGCCCGATCATCGCCGTCCTCTGACCTGATCCGATCTCGTGTCGCTCGACGCCGGGCCGATTCGTCGGCCCGGCGTCGTCGCGCGTCCGAGTCAACGTGCCAGGCGGCGTAACCCTTCGGTGAAGAAGGCGACGGCCGTGTCGAAATCGGGCACCCGTCCGGCTCCCAACACTGCGCCGAACGGTGCGTTCCAGTAGCCGTCGGCACCGGGCCGCGCATCGGGCCATGCATCGGGCCATGGGCCCACGTACAGGTACGGCTCGTCGTGGAAGTCGTCCCCGCACGATCCGCCGAAGTTGGCTCGTGTGCCGCCGGCTGCGGCCACGTCGAGTGCCACGTCGAAGTGCTCCGGCCAGAGGCGAGCCGAGGTGGGGTCCGCTGCGGCAGGCGTGGCGCTCACGAGGTGGTCCAACGCCCGGGCGGACAGGTCGAGCCACTCGGCGAGGAGGCGCGCGGCGTGGGTGTCGACGGTCAGCCCGGCGGCGACATCGCCGACCGGGGTGGTGTCGTGGCCGACGTCGAGCGGCGCCGCGAGGTCGACGCCCGCGACCTCGGCGAGCTCGATCAGGGTCGCGCCGTCCAGCCCGATGGCGCGCGCCGACGGCGCGCCGGGTGCGTCCTGCTCGACGATCAGCGTGGTACCGCTGACTCGAACTCTGCGCAGCGACTCACCGAACTCGGGGGTTCCGAACCCCCCGGGAGTGACGCGGAGCGAGAATCGCCCGGTCGTCTGCGATCGGGCGCGGGCGACGACGTGGATGGCGACATGACGCAGCGAAGCGCGGGTGGCGCGGAATGCGTCGGTGGGTGGTGTGTGGTGATGCATCCGACTGTCGTCCTCCGAGCGGTCGATTCGTTGCACTCAATGTCGGCGCTCGTGCGCCACGTACTCCTCGAGCAATGCTCGCGCTCGCGCTCGCGCCCGGTGTAGCAGCACACGCTGGTTCGCCTCGGTGATGCCCAGCAGTTCGCACACCTCGGTCGAGCCGAACCCCTGCACGTCGCGCAGTTCGATGACCGCACGCTGTGTGTCGGGGAGCCCGTCGATGACCGCGCGCAGGCGTTCCCCGAGCTCGTCGGCCAGCACGCGCGCTTCGGGCATGGTGGCATGCGATGGCGGGGCGGACCAGGCGCCCGCCCAGCGCCCGGCTTTCTCGAACCGATCAGGGTCGACCGTGGGCGAGCCGTCGTCGGCGAACGACGAGAACGGTCGGCTGCGACCTTCGCGTGCGCCCTGGGTCTGTGCTCGGTTGACGAGGATGCGGAACATCCAGGTCGTCACCGACGATCGCCCCTCGAACGTGTCGAGGCCCTTCACCACACCGAGCAGCGTGTCCTGCACCACGTCCTCGGCCGATTCGCGCGTGCTCACGTAGGTGCGGGCGACGCGGAGGAGTCCGGCGTGATAGCGGTCGATCAGCGTTCCGAACGCGTGCTCGTCGCCGGCGCGCAGTCGGCGGAGCAACTCGTCGTCGTCGGGGTTCGGGGAGGAGGCCAACAGGTGGGCGAGAGTACATGCCTCCGGTCCTCTCGATTTGCAGCAGAATGGTCTCGTGGGAATGTTCGACGACATCGTGCAGAGGTTTCGCCACCGGAACGACACGCTGGTCTGCCGCGACGTCGTCGAGCTCGTCACCGACTACCTCGAAGGTTCGATGCCCGATGCCGATCGGCGAGCGTTCGAGCAGCACCTCTCGTTGTGCGAGGACTGCACCGCCTATGTCGAGCAGTGCCGTCGAGCGGTCGACACGCTCGGCCACGTGCAACCGGAACCTCCCGATGCGGTGACTCGCGCGGCGCTCATCGAGGCGTTCAAGGACTCCCGCACTTCGAACGACTGACCGTCACGGTCGGACGTCGAACAGGTGCACCCCACCTGCGTCGAGCGCCACGTACAGCCCGTGCTCCGACCAGCCCGCCCCGGACCGCTGGAACTGTTCGCCGGTGAGTCGGTCGACGAGTGTGACCTCGTCGTCGAGATCGTCCCATGGGGCGTGCAGCATGCCCTCGGCACGATGGTGGCCCAGGTTCACGACCACGACGAATCTCGTGTCCGGCAGGGTCCACGTCCACGCCAGCAACTGCTCGTTGCTGTGGTTGTCGGGCCATCCGTCGATCGCCAGCGGTCGCCACACTCCGCGCCGCAGGTCGTCGCCGAGCGCAGCGAGCAACCGGTCGACGAAGGCGGCCAGGTCGAGATCGGGCTGTTCGTCGGGTCGTCGACCCAGCACGATGGGCACGCGGACTCGTCGGCCGTGCGACCCACCCTCGTGCAGCAGTGCGACGCCGGGCAGGGTGCACACCGTGGTGAGCAACGCCTCGTGGTGCTCGCGATCGACGATCGCCGCGGCGCGCGGTTCGTCGTGGTTCTCGACGAACCGGATGCGCTGCGCCGCCTCGCCGGCGAGGTGGTCGCGCACGTCCTCCACCGAACCGTGCAGCAGGTGGTCGTACAGCCCCTTGTCGTAGCAGGCGTCGAAGCCCTGGGCCAGCAACGTGGGCTCGAGATCCCAGTACGCCTCGGCCCAGAACTGGAAGTCGGGGTTCGCGGACTTCACCGGCTCGATGACCGTCGGCCAGAAGCCCAGTCCGTCGGTTCGCGTCGGTGCTCCACGTGCGCCCCACGTCTGCTCGAACACGTCGTCGAGCACGAGCATCGCCATGTCGCAGCGAACGGCATCGCAGCGTTCGGCGATGCGCATCACCTGCTCGGCCATCACCCGACGCACGTCGGAACTGGAGGCGTCGAGCTGCACGACGTCGGGCCACGCCGGGAAGTACGGGTCCTTTCCGCAGGCCAGCATGTGGCCGTTCACCTCGATGCACGAGCCGGGATCGTCGCGGACCTGTTCGAAGGTGCCGTGCACGTAGTACTCGGGCCGTTGCAGCGCCCACGCGTGATCCGGCGCGGTGTGGTTGGGGACGAAGTCGAGCACCAGCTTCACGTCGCGGTGCGCGAGCGCGACGCGGGCCATGGCCAGTCCGAGGTCGCCTCCGAAGAACGGGTCGGGGGTGTAGCGGCGGATGCAATAGGCCGAGCCGACGATGTCGTCGTCGGACGAGTCCGGCAGCGCCTCGTCGGCCGCACGCCGCATCGGCTCGTTCGTGCGAGCGATCTGCGCGCCGCGGGGACTTCGTTCCCACACGCCCATCAACCACACGGCGTCGATGCCCGGGCGGGCCACGTCGTCCCACACCTCGGCCGGTACGTCGGCCAGCGTCAGGTTGCTGCCGAATCGGCGGCGAAGGTCGTGCAACCAGACACGCGTGTTGATCTCGAGGACCGCCGGATTCGCCGGCCACGCGCTCATTCGCCGGCACCCCCCGCTCGGGCGATCAGATCCATGGGCGCATGTTCGCACCTGCCGTCCCGCGATGCCATGTTCGCTGCGCTGCGCTCCGCAGGGCCACGAGAAGAGGGAGGCCGGGTGATCGGCCACCCGCCCCCTCCTCAGGGACTCTTCCCCGGGGTGGGCGCCCCCGGGAGCTGTTGTGGCCGGCACCCAGGCGGCGGTGTACCGAAGGCGGGCAGCAAAGAGGGTAACACC
>JANMFL010000492.1:0-9135 GCA_031377945.1 Acidimicrobiaceae bacterium
GACGGGAGGCGGGCTGTACAAGTACTCCGAGTCGGTCACGCGCAACTCCCCGTTCGCCCCGTTCACCTGGCTGACCGAGGAGATCGTCCTGCCGAACTTCGCCGTGTTCGGCTGGGTGACGGTGATCCTCGAGACCACGATCGCGGTGCTGTTGCTCGTCGGGTACCGCACCAAACTCGCTGCGCTCGCCGGAGCGGCGATGACCGTGCCGATCTTCCTCTCGGTCGTCTACTACGACCGCGCCGACGAATGGTCGTGGGCCTACTTCCTGATGTTCGCCGCGCATCTGCTCGTCTATGCGTCCGATGCAGGTGCGCACCTCGGCCTCGACGGCGTGCTCCGCCGAGGTGGCGCTGCGCCCAGCCGTGCCATCCGTGCCACGGGCATCGTCGCAACGGTGATTGGTCTCCTCGGCCTGTACGTCGGGAGGTCGCTCGACTTCGCTGGTCAGCAGGTGGCGCTGCTCGGCAGCGACGCCGGCTTCGTGAACGACAACGGCGAGCTGGTGCGGCGGTGGGAACTGAAGTTCGTCTGGTTCAACCCGCTCTGGGCGGTGCTGACGATCGCGCTCGGGGCACTGGCCATCGCAGCGTTCCGACTGCGATGGGCCGCTCGAGCAGCCGGCGCTGGGTTCGCCGCCCTCGCCGTCGTCGTCTTCGCGATGCTGAGCTTCGACTACGTCCGTGACGACGGCGTCGTGCAGGCGGTGGGCACCGCTGCCAACGCTGCCGTGTGGGCCTCGTTCGCCCTCGTGCTGTTGATCGCCGACCGGGCCGCCCGTCGTTCTGCACCGCTCCCACCCGATGTCGCGTGACCACGGCGCCCGCGACGAACTCCGAACCGGCGCACGCGAGTTGCCGGTTCCGCAGGGCCGTCGGGTCACCGTGGGTGTGGGCCATCGTGCTGATCGCAGTCAGCGTCTCGTGGGGCATCCGCCTGCAGCGGGAGACTCCCCACATCTTCCTCGGTGCCGCCCCACTCGTCGGCGAGGACCCCAAGCACGGGTGGGAGTGGCGGTTCTCGTGGGCACTGGTCGCGGCGGGCGCAGTCGGCGCGATGGTGGTCGTCGCCACCGCGAGCGGGTGGTGGTGGCGGCTGCGGACACGTACGATCGTTCCGCTCGTAGCGTTCTCGGCCGCGGTGTTCGCCGTGCTGCTGGCGCTCACCGACGGTCGTGACGGTCTACTGCGCGGCGCGGTCCATCCGACCGAGTACCTGGCGAACCTCAGGATCATGCCGTCGACCGGTGAGTTCGTGCGGCGCTTTGTCGAGGACATCGATCGGTACTCGGTCCACGTACGCGGGCATCCGCCCGGGTTCGTGGTGCTGCTCGCCGCCATGGACACGATCGGTCTCGATGGCGGATGGCCGGCCGTCGGGCTGTCGATCGCCGGCGCCGCCCTCGCACCGGCCGGTGTGCTGGTCGCTGTATGGGCGACCGGCGGGGTCGACTGGGTGCGCCGATGTGCACCGTTGCTCGTCGTCGCGCCCTACGCACTGTGGATGATCACCTCCGCCGATGCGCTGTACACCGCCGTCGGAGCGTGGGGTGTGGCGTTCTGCGTACTGGGGCTTCGGTCGCATGGGCTCCGCGCTGTCGCATGGGGTGGCGCGAGTGGCCTGTTGCTCGGCGGCCTCCTGTTCTTCACCTACGGCGGCGCCCCGTTCGTGCTCGTCCCACTCACGCCGGCGCTGGTCGCGCTGCACCGGCGTCTGCCCGGAGCAATCCCCACCGTTGCCGCTGCCGTCATCGCTGCCGGGGCCGTGACTGCTGCGTGGGCCGCCGCGGGCTTCTGGTGGTTTGCCGGGGCGGCCGAGACCAAGCTGCAGTACTGGGCGGGTACGGCGCAGTTCCGACCCTTCGCGTACTTCGCGCTCGCCAACCTGGCCGTGTCATTGATCGCCGTCGGACCCGCGACCTTCGGTGGACTGCTGCGGTTGTGGCGGGTGCGACGCCGGCCGCCGGCGATCGCCGTGCTCGTACTCGGAGGCCTGGTGGCGCTCATGGCATCTCACCTCTCGCAGTACTCGCGAGCCGAGGTCGAGCGGATCTGGCTGCTGTTCTTCCCGTGGATCGCCGTGGCGGGAGGCCTGTTGATCGATCGGCCCGATGTTGGCGCGTCCGCCCGTCGCCTTGCCACCGCTGCGGTGTCGGCGCAGGTGGTGCTCGCCGTTGTGCTGCAGGCGGCGTTGGAGTCGAAATGGTGAGTGGCTCAGTCTGGACGCGGGCCGACGACCTGACGCAAGGGTGCTGTCGTGAACTCGAGCATGCCCTCTGTGAACCCGATCGCAGCACTGAATCCGAGCAGCGCCTCGGCCCGGTCCGTGCTCGCGAACACATGGCGGATGTCGCCGAGTCGGTACCCACCCACCACCCGCGGGTCGGCGGCCCCGGCCGGACGCAGCGCGATCGCCATCTCGAGCACCGAGTGGGGATCACCGCTACACACGTTGAACGGTCCCGGAACGCCTTCGGGATGCGTGAGCGCGAGCACATTGGCGTGGGCGACATCACGGACGTGGACGAAGTCGCGGCGCTGACCGCCGTCTTCCAGCACCATCGGCGAATCACCTCGTTCATAGGCGCTGCGAAAGATGCTCGCGACACCCGCGTACGGCGTGTCTCGCGGCATCCTCGGCCCGTAGACGTTGTGGTAGCGCAGCGTGGTGACGACCGTGCCGTCGTGCTCGCGGGCGAACGCAGAGCACAGGTGCTCCTGGGCGAGCTTGGTGGTGGCGTACACGTTGCGCGGATCGAGCCAGTGATCCTCGGGCACCGCTTCCGACGTCAGTTGCGAACCGCACAACGGGCACGGTGGCTCGTATCGTCCAGCGTCGAGATCGGTGACCCGACGAGGTCCGGGCCGCACGATGCCATGGTCGACGCAGCGGTACCTGCCCTCTCCGTACACCACCATGCTCGAGGCCAGCACCATCCGGCCGACGAACCCGTCGTCGTGCAGCGATCGGAGCAGCGTGGCCGTGCCCAGGTCATTGCGCGACACGTAGTCCGCGACGTCGGCGAAGTCGACGCCGAGTCCGACCTTGGATGCCTGATGGCAGACCGCATCCAGCCCGGGGAGCACCCTCTCCAGCAGCGCCGCGTCGCGAACATCGCCCCACACGTATGTCGCAGCCGGGTTCAGGCCCTCGGGCACGCCGCTGTGGGCCGCCGGGTCGAGATCGTCGACGACCACCACGTCGTGACCGGCCTCGATCAACTCGTCCACGACGTGCGACCCGATGAAGCCCGCTCCACCGGTGACCAGCACTCTCATCGCATGCACCTCCACGCAGCGTCGAATCTCCCGTTGCTCGATCCACCGATCGATGTCACCGGCTGGAGATCTCCGTGCCCGACGTGATCCTGCCCGCCCTCGACGAAGCCGCCGCGATCACGTGGGTGCTCGAACGGATCCCGGCCGGATACCGACCGATCGTGGTCGACAACGGCTCGACCGACGCAACTGCGGCGTTGGCCGCCAAGGCCGGTGCCGTGGTGGTGCACGAACCGATCCGGGGATTCGGCGCCGCTTGCTGGGCCGGCCTCAAGGCCGCCACCGACGACATCGTGTGCTTCATGGACTGCGATGCATCGCTCGATCCGATCGCACTCCCCCACCTCGTCGCGTTCCTCCAACGAGGAGACGCAGATCTCGTCATCGGGGAGCGGATCGCTGCAAAGGGGTCCTGGCCGGCGCACGCCCGCCTCGCCAACCGGGCGCTCGCGTTCGAGGTGAGGCGGCGCACCCGGGTACCCCTCGCTGACCTCGGCCCCATGCGCGCGGCGAAGCGCGAACAACTGCTCGAACTCGACTTGCGCGATCGTCGATCGGGATGGCCGCTCGAGATGGTCCTGCGGGCCGCGCAGGCCGGATGGCAGATCCACGGCGTGCCGATCGCATATCACGAGCGCGCCGGACGGTCGAAGGTCACCGGCACCGTGCGAGGCACGGTGCGTGCCGTGAAGGACATGGGCAGGATTCTGCGCGACGAACCGTCGGCGTACTGGTGAGACTTCGCCCCGGCATGCACATCACCGTCATCGCCAAACAACCGCGCCCGGGGCTCGTCAAGACCCGGCTGTGCCCTCCGTGCACGGCCGTCGAGGCATCGGCCGTCGCCGCTGCGGCACTCACCGACACCCTCGACGGCATCGACCGACTCGTCGTGACGATGCCGGCCGCGATTGAGCGAGTGCTGCTGTTCGACGGCGACGCCACCGAGTGGGAGCGACCCGGTTGGCGGGTCGTCCCACAGCGCGGCGTCGGTCTCGGCGACCGCCTCGCCAACGGGTTCGAGACCCTCGGCCCCGGGGTGATCGTGGGCATGGAGACGCCGCACGTCGTCGGCTCGCTCAGCGCTGCAATCGATGCCATCGGCAACGGGCACGATGCGCTCGGACTCGCCACCGACGGAGGCTACTGGGCGATCGCCATCTGCACCGTCGATCGCCGCGTGTTCGACGGTGTACCGATGAGCACGTCGTCGACGGGCCTCGCCCAGATGCGTCGGCTGCACTCGATGGGACGAAGTGTGGTGCGGCTGCCCGCCGCCCGAGACCTCGACACCTTCGACGATCTGGTCGATGCCGGCGCACGGAGTACCGGCGCTCCATTGCTGCGAGCCGCCGCCACCGAGGTGATCGAACGAGTGCGCGCACATCCGCTCGGAGTAACCGGCAGCGAACTCAGCGACAGCGGCGAATGAATTGTTCCTGATGGAGCCGACCGGCTCCCGGAGGATCATGCTCAACGGATACCAAGGTTGGCATCATGCCCGTCGGGCATCCCGCCCAACAGGCCCAGCAGTGCGTTCGCCGGTATCGACAGCGGCAGCACCGTGCGGGTGAGGAGCAGGTCGGTGTCGAGTCGCCCCGATCGCACGGTTGGTCCGAAGCTGCCCCAGAATGCGCCGTCGGAGGTGACCGTGAGTTCGCTCGGGATGTCCTGCGCACGCGCTCGCACGCCGAGCGCCATCTCGTCGGCCCGACCGCGGCGCACGATCGGCCGCACGAGGTGGTCGTCGGCAGCCACGCCGAGGCGAGCCACGAGTTCGCGCAACGGGTCGAGCTCGGCAGCATCCAGCGGCCCGGCGGTGGTCGTCGCGATGCGCACACGCACGCCCCTCGCGATCAGCTTCGGGACGGCCTCGACGACCTTGGCGAAGTTGTCGGCGCCCCTGGCCATGTCATTCACGTCAGGTAGGTGCGAGTCGAGCGAGATCTGCACCGAAATGTTCGGGTGTGCCATCAGCGCAGCCCGCTCGATGCGGTCACCGCCGAACAGGGTCGCGTTGGTGAGCACCACCACCGGCAGATGCGATGCCATTTCGACCACGGTCTCGGGCAGCCACGGCAGCAAGAAGGGCTCGCCGCCCGTGACGCCCAGACCGGTGAAACCCAGTGCCTCCGCCTGTGCTGCGACGGCGAGCATGGTGGTCGGATCGAGCTGGCGCCGTTCGCTGCGTGGAGACGATTCGGTGAGGCAGTACGAACAGGCCAGGTTGCAGTGGTAGTTGGTGTACAACCACACCCTGCCGGGCAGCGTTCCGTCGGCGATCGCCGTTGCGATCGGTGACGCCGTCGCCAGATCGGTCACGACACGACCGCCATGTCGTTGGTCGCGATCGCTTCGCTGTCGCTGGCGTCGGCGGCCATCGCCGTGTCGAAACCATCTCGTTCGAGTCGTTCGAGCACACCTACGGCGGTCGGTAACTCGAAGCCGGTGGCGAACCGGTTGAGGAACATCGTCGCACCGATGGTTGCGCTCAGCTCGACGAGCAGGTGATCGGCCCAGAACGTCCGGGTCTCGGCCCACAGGTCGTCAGGCATCGGACCCGACGCGCCGGCCATCGCGTCGATCCAGCGGATCAACGCCAACTCGGCCGGTTCGGAGAACGCGTCCTCGAGGGCGACCTCGCCACGGAGCGCCCGTACCTCGACGTCGGCGAAGCCGACATCGAGCGCAACCGTTGTGTGTGCATGGATGCAGTACCGACATCCGAGCAACGCCGAGGTGCGCAGGATGGCGAACTCCTTGTGCCTCGTGCTGGTCGCACCCGGGCCAAGCGCAGCGCCGATGAATCCGAGCGTGGGCCCGAGCAGCTCGGGGACGTTCGCCAGCGCTGCGACGATCGGACCCGGATCGCCGCCTTCGAAGTAGCTCTGCGCGGTCATCGGCGCCGTGGACGCATCCAACAGTTCGATCCGTGGCGTTCCGATTCGCGACACTCCGCTCCCTGGCATGTGGGTCATCCTCGCGCATCGACCGGCACCGGGGCGGTGGCAGGACCAGAGTTTCTCGATTGTTTCCACCTCGCCGATCCGGCACTGTCGGATGAACGCATAATGTCGCCGCAATGGCGATCGACCCGGCGTCTCCCACTGCTCGCGAACACTGGGAGACGGTCTGGCGGACGAAACCGGCCACCGAGGTGAGCTGGTTCCAACAGTCCGCCGAACCCTGCCTGACCCTCGTGCGCCGCGTGACGGCGCCGATCACGTCGTCCGCCAGCACCCCACGGGTGCTCACCGTCGGAGCAGGTGCTTCACCGCTCGTGGGTGCACTCCTACGCACGGGTCACCAGATGATCGCCGTCGACATCGCTCAGGCGGCCCTCGACGCGCTCGTCGGCGAACTCGACGAGACGGCGGCGGCGCTCGCCGAAGCACATCTCACACTCGTCGTCGCCGACGTCCGCTTGCTCCACATCGACGAGCCGGTCGACGTGTGGCACGACCGTGCCGTCTTCCACTTCCTGGTCGACCCGGACGACCAGGTGGCATACGTGCATGCGGCGACGACCGCGGTCGCCTCCGGGGGACACCTCGTGATCGCGACGTTCGCCCCGAGTGGTCCGTCATCGTGCAGCGGGTTGCCGGTCGCCCGCCACGACGCCGCCTCGTTGGCCGCGGCGTTCGCGCCGGGCTTCGAACCAGTGGTCAGCTTCGAGGCCGATCACCACACTCCGTGGGCATCGGCACAGCGCTTCACCCACGCCGTCTTCCGCCGCGTCTGATGGCGAGCACAGCACGGCACGGCACCGGACGCGGGCGTCCGCTCAGAGGTCGAGGTGAGCGTGGTCGGGAGGGCCGACGGGATGACCGTGATGGATCCAGGCACGGACCCCGCCGATCAGGTCCCGCACGTCGGTGAAGCCGAGCCGGACGAGGTTCGCTGCGGCGAGCGACGAGCTGTATCCGCCGTTGCACACGACGACCAGCCGTCGATCGAGACTGTCGACCGCCGGGTGGGCGTAGCCGTTCGCCGGATCGAGATGCCATTCGAGAACCGTGCGCGGCACGTGAATCGAACCGGCGATGACGCCCATCCGACATCGGTCGGTGTGAGTTCTGGTGTCGATCATGAGTGGTGCCTCGTCTCCGGTGAGCTCAGCTGCCAGATCGTCGGCGGCCACACGCACGATCATGGCTCTCGCGTCCCAGAGCAGATCGTGCACCGACGTCCGATCGTTACGGCGGTAGAGCACGACGCCGTCGAGCGGCAGATGATCCTCGCGGGTCATCCCGAGATCGAGCACGGAGCCGGCGAACGCCGCGTCGAGGTCGACGCCCATCGCCAGCACGCCACCCCGGTCGAGGTGCTGCACCGCCTGGTGGATGGCGGCGCGCTGCACCTCCGGCGTCGCGGACGCCAGACACGACTCGAGATAGGCGGCGGGAAATGGCGTTGGCTGCTGGTCGACCGGGTCGACACTCGTGTGCACCACCGACACCGTGCCATCTGCTGCCGACGACTGCTCAGCATGCTCGACGTCTCGGCACACCACCAGCACACGAACGACGCCGAGGCGCGCTGCCGCCCGCTTCCAGCCGTACGGGGAGACGGGTTCACGGCGCATTGCGCCGACACTAGGAGCGCGGCCACGTCACCTGCGCTGAACAGGAGGAAACATTCGCGAAACTCGCGCCCGCTTCGCGGCTCGGGTCAGGCCGACCGGCTCGCGAGTTCGAGGACGACCTCGGGCGGCAAGGCGTCCGCGCAACCGCAGTCGACGACCAGACGGCTTCCGGTGGCGCAGTGCCGACCGACGTCGGCGAGCCGACCGACCTCGGCGGCCTCACGCTCGATCACCTGTACGAGTGCCTCGACCACTCGATCGTCCCATTGCGCGCCCGCGTGCTCGCGCAGGATCGAGATCGCCTTGTCGGTTCCCATGCCCTGCCGGTATTGCCTCGTCTGGGCCATGGCTTCGAACGCGTCGCACACGCTGACGATGCGCGCCGCCAACGGGATCTCGTCGCCGGCGAGCCCGTCCGGATAGCCGCGTCCGTCGAGCCGTTCGTGATGACCTCGAACGATCGGTCCGATCGGCGACAGCACCGCGGACGACGTCACCAACGCTTCCCCCGCTGCGGCGTGGCCCTTCACGATTTCGAACTCGGCAGGCGTGAGGCGATCTGGCTTGTTCAGGATCTCGTCGGCCAGCGCGAGCTTGCCCAGGTCGTGCAGCAGCGCGCCGAGGCCGAGCACGTGGAGATCTTTCGGGCCGACACCGAGTCGCTCACCTACCGCCATGGCCAACTCGGCCGAGCGGACCACATGGTCGCGGGTCACCGGATCCTTGTGCTCCAACGACGCGACGAACCGATGCACCAACGGATCGAGGCCCAGTTCGAATGCGGCGAGCGGGGTGTGCACGGTCAACGGACGAAGCACGTCACGCAGTTCGACCCGCTGCCGGAACGCGACGACCGCCCCGACGGCCAGGAGCAGCACACCGGAGATGTCGAACACGTGGGCCAACCAGAAGCCGGCCGTGAACGGCGCCCGGCCCAACCACACCAGGCTCGACACCCCGATCAGCGCGAATCCGATCGAGACGACGAAGGGTTTGGGAGAACCGGCGATCGCGGCGAGACGCAACTGCCGGTAGGACAACGCAACACACACGGCCATCGACGCGACAGCCACCGAGATCGCGGACCGGCTGCTCATCGACCAGACCGGCAAGAGCGTCGGCCGGACGAGCAGTCCCGCGCTCAGGACCCCGAGGAGGATCAGATGGCCGACGACGAGCGTTCGCCATCGCCGAGTCACAGCCCGCGCCCAACGCGAGCGTGGGGCCATCAACGGGACGACCGCCAACGACGCGAGCGGTAGCGCCCAGAAC
>JANMFL010000501.1:0-4883 GCA_031377945.1 Acidimicrobiaceae bacterium
GCGCGACCGGCGCCCCGGCTATGTCGAACACGTGCTGGAACGCATCGCTGCCGACGGCCCACTTGTCGCCGGAGACCTCAGCGAACGGGTGGGCAAGAAGGGCCAGTGGTGGGACTGGGACGACGCGAAGGTCGCGCTCGAGCACCTGTTCTGGAGGGGCGACATCACCGCCACGCGTCGACCCAGCGACTTCGCCCGCCTGTACGACCTGACCGAACGGGTCATTCCGGCCGAGGCGCTCGCCACGCCGACACCGACCGAACGTGAGGCGCGAAAGCAACTGCTCGAGCTCGCCGCGCGCCATCACGGTGTGGGCACGATGACCGATCTCACCGACTACCACCGCCAGAAGAACGAGCCGTGCAAGCCGCTGCTGGAGGAGTTGGTGGAGGAAGGGCGACTGCAACGGGTGACGGTCGAGGGCTGGGACAAGCCGGCCTTCCTGCACCCCGACGCCAAGCTGCCCCGGCGCATCACCGCCTGTGCGCTGCTCAGTCCGTTCGATCCGGTGTGCTGGTTCCGCGACCGATCCGAGCGCCTGTTCGGGTTCCATTACCGCATCGAGATCTACACGCCGGCGCCCAAGCGGGTGTTCGGCTACTACGTGCTGCCCGTGTTGTGGGGTGACGGCCTGGTCGGCCGCCTCGACATGAAGGCCGACCGCAAGGCTGGCGTGCTCCGAGTGCTCGGTGCATTCGCGGAACCGGGCGTGCCGCGCGACGAGGTCGCCCACGACCTGATCCCCGAGCTGCGAGCGATGGCCGCGTGGCTCGGGCTCGCCGACCTCGACATCGCCCATCGCGGCGACCTTGCGCCGATGCTGCAGGGGTACCTCGCGCATCGTTGATCGGTCACTACGCTCATCGTGATGTCCGAACCCGATGCGATGTCCCCGGCGCGCATGCCCCGCTGGGCCTGGAAGGCGATCGTGCTCTTCTGGGCCGGTTGGCTGGTCGCAGTCCGAGTCGACTCGTTCATCGACCGCTTGTACGGCCTTCTCCTGCTGCTGCTGGTGTCCATGTTCCTGGCGTTGGCCATTGAGCCGGGTGTGAACCACTTGGCGAATCGCCGCGGTTGGCGACGCGGCACCGCGACGGCGGTCATCCTGCTCGGGGTGATCCTGGCCTTCATCGTGTTCGTCGTGGCGATCGCCGCACTCGTCGGGCAACAGATCGCCGACGTCCTGCAGAACTCGGAGGACTACGTCACCCGGTTCGTGAACTTCATGAACGACAGCTTCGGCACGCACATCGACGCGTCGTCCGTGATCGCCGAGATCAACGACCCCAACGGGTCCGTGCAGCGGTTCATTCGCAACCAGAGCGGGCGAGTGCTCGACATCTCGGTCGCAGCCCTGGGTGTGCTGTTGCAGGTCCTGTCGGTCGCACTGTTCACGTTCTACCTCGTGGCCGACGGGCCGAAGCTGCGCCGGGCGGTGTGTCGTCGGCTCACGCCCGAGCGCCAGAAGCAGGTGCTCGACACGTGGGACATCGCCATCGAGAAGACCGGCGGCTACCTGTACTCGCGAGCGTTGCTCGCCGGCCTGTCGGCATTCAGTCACTGGGTGGTGCTGCAGGCCCTGGGCATCAAGGCGCCCATAGCGCTCGCCATCTGGGTGGGCATCATCAGCCAGTTCCTGCCCGTCGTCGGGACGTACCTGGCCGGTGCGCTCCCCGTGCTGATCGCGCTCATCGACTCGCCGTCGAAGGGTGTCGCGGTGCTGGTCTTCGTGGTCATCTATCAGCAGATCGAGAACTACCTGTTCATCCCGCGCATCACGGCTCGCACGATGGACCTGCACCCGGCGGTCGCGTTCGGGTCGGCCCTCGCCGGTGCGGCGCTGTTGGGCCCCGTGGGCGCGGTGCTCGCGATTCCCGGCGCGGCGATGGCGCAGGCGCTCCTGTCCGACCGGGGGGAACGTCACGACCTGATCGACAGCGAGCTGGTCACCATCACGCCGCGTCGGGGCCGCGCTGAACGGCGGGCCGCCCGCCAGAAGCACCCCACGGCGGGCACCGATGGCGACGCCTGACGCCTTCATCCCACTTGCCATCGCATCGCGCAGCGACCTCGACGAGTCGGTGCACTTCGGTGCGGTGGTGGGCCTCGCCTCGAACGGCGACACCGAGTTCGCATGGGGAGACCCGAGCGTGATCGTGTATCCCCGCTCGTCGCTGAAGCCGATACAGGCCGTGGCGATGGTGCGCGCCGGACTGCGCGTCGAGCCCGAACTGTTGGCGGTGGTGTGTGCGAGCCACGACGGCACCGCCATGCACCAGGCTGCTGCCGAGCGCGTCCTGCACGGGGCCGGTCTCGTCGCCGCGGACCTCGGCAATGTGCCGTCGCTGCCGCTCGACGAAGCGACGGCCCGCGATGTGTTGCGTCGCGGAGGAGGCAGTACTGCCTTGCAGATGAACTGCAGTGGAAAGCACAGCGGCATGCTGGCCACCTGCGTGCGGAACGGCTGGGCGCACGACGCCACCTATCTCGAACAGGAACACCCGCTGCAGCGGGCCATCACGGAAGCAGTCGACGAGTTGTGCGCCGAGACGCACGACCACATCGGTGTCGACGGCTGCGGGGCCCCCACGCACGCGATGTCGCTGCTCGGTCTGGCCCGGGCGTTCCGCGCCATCTCGAACGGCGACGCCGGAACAGCTGGTCGCGCGGTCCACGACGCCATGACGCAGTACCCCGTGATGGTCGGCGGCGAGCACCGCGACGTCACGACGTTCATGCGTCAGGTGCCGGGTCTGATGGCCAAGGACGGCGCCGACGGAGTGTTCGCCGCAGCGCTGCCCGACGGTCGGGCCATTGCGTTGAAGATCGCCGACGGAGCGAACCGCGCCCGCCCACCGGTGATGGTCGCGGCCCTCGCTCGACTCGGTGTCGACGTCGACGAGCTCGCCCCGTTGGTCGAAGAGAAGATCATGGGAAGCGGTCGCCAGGTGGGCGTGGTTCGGTCCATCGCGCCGTGAGCTCCGTTCCGTTCGTGACGCTCGACGACCCGCGCTACGGCGAAGTGGTCGAGGTCGCCCCGAACATCCGCCGTGTCATTGCCGAGAACCCTTCGAAGTTCACCTACCACGGCACCGGCACGTACCTCATCGGCAGCGGCGACCAGGTGGCGGTGATCGACCCCGGCCCCGACCTCGCTTCGCACCAGCAGGCGCTCGAGGCAGCACTGCGCGGTCAGCGCGTGACGGCGATCCTCGTCACCCACTGCCACAGCGATCACTCGCCATCCGCGGCCTGGTTGGCGGCATTGACGGGGGCGCCCACCATCGGCCACGGGCCGCACGTGGTCGATCCCGACTGGGTCGACGACGACACGCCCGACGAGTTCGACGAAACCGAGCTAGCCGAGGCAGCGGCCGCCAATGCGTCCGGCGAGGTGCCCGGCGAGGCGAAGGTGGAGGAGGCGCTCGATCTGGCGTTCTCGCCCGACCGGCGTGTCGTCACCGGCGACGTCGCGGCGGCCGGCGACGGCTGGACGCTCGAGGCGGTGCACACGCCGGGCCATACCAGCAACCACACCTGCTTCTGGTTGCCCGAGCAGCGGGCGCTGTTCAGCGGCGACCACATCATGGGTTGGAGCACCACGGTCATCGCGCCGCCCGATGGCGACATGCGCGACTACTTCACCTCGCTCGACCGCGTGCGCGCACTCGACGCGGCGGCGTTGTGGCCCACCCATGGGTCACCGGTCACCGACGTCGAGCCGTTCATCGATGCGTTCGTCGCTCACCGACGGGACCGCGAGGCGCAGGTGTTGGTGTCGGTGCGGGACGGCGTTGCGCTGGTGCCCGACATGGTCCGCCGGCTCTATGTGGGTGTGAACGAAAAGCTGTACAAGGCCGCGGGACGCAGCGTGCTGGCCCATCTCATCAAGCTCATCGACGACGGACTGGTGACCTGCGACGGCACGCAACCCGGTGTCACCACGCCGTTCCGACCCAGCTGAATCGAGCGGCCGCGACTGCGGGACTCAGATGTACTGGTCGAGGATGGTGCTCTCGGTGAGTCGGTCGAGCGTGTCCTTCACGGCCGATGCCGTCTTGCGGCTGATACCCGGCACGGCGGCGAGGTCGTCGGCCGACGCGCGCATCAGCTTCGCCAACTCGCCGAAGTGCTGGGCGATGGCATGCGTCTCGTGGTCGCTCAGGCGTGGCACCCGCGCCAGCAGTCGCAAGCCCTTCGGCGCCGCTGGGGCATCGCCGTCGGCGACGTGGGTGTGGTTCGCCGCAAGGTCGGGGTAGTCGGCCATGACCAGTTCGAGTTCGTCGTCGAGTGAGGTGAACACTTCGTCGAGTTGCAGCCGCAACAGACGCGCGTCGACGCCCAGTTCGACGATCATCGTCTCGATCTCGGCGGCGATCTGTCGCACCATTTCGCCGCGCTGCATCACGGCCACCACGTCGTGGATGGTGACGACGTCCTCGATCTCGAGCGCAGTGAGCGCGCTCGTGGCGTCGTCGAGTTTGGTCTTGTAGCGCTCGAGTGTCTGGAGGGCCTGGTTGGCGCGATCGAGGAGGCGTCCGATGTCCTGCAGCTGGCGCTTCATGCCGCCCGCGTAGACGTTGATGACGCTCATCTCTTCGCTGACACTGACGACGGGCACGCCGAGCGACACCGCGACGCGTTCGGCGGTGCGGTGACGCGTGCCGGTCTCGGACGTGCGGACCGACGGGTCGGGCACGAGGTGCACGTTGGCTCGGGCGATGCGCGTTGCATCGGCGCTGAGGATGATCGCGCCGTCCATCTTCGCCAGTTCGCTGAGCCGCTGCGGGGTGAACTCGGCGTCGAGCAGGAAGCCGCCGGAGCAGATGGCGAGCACCTGCGGGCCATCACCGACGACCACCAGCGCGCCCATCTTCGCCCGC